>JAGWOX010000017.1 GCA_028877145.1 Acidobacteriota bacterium
ACTCGAAGATGCTCGACCGGCTGGGCGTGCCGTGGACCTACGTCCGGCGGCCGGCGGATATCGATGGCATCGGCGGCATCATTCTGCCCGGCGGGGAAAGCACCACGCATATCAAAGTAATGCGCGAGGAGGGCGTCTGGGACGCGCTCGAGCAGTTCGCTGCGCGTGGTGGCGCGTTCTTCGGCACGTGCGCGGGAGCGATTCTGCTCGCGCGCGAAGTGCACAACCCGCCGCAGGCGTCGCTCGCGCTGCTCGATGTGTCGATTTTGCGCAACGGTTACGGCCGGCAGCTCGCCAGCGATGTCCACGAAGGCAAAACCAAGCTCAGCGACCGCCCGATCGAGATGGTGTTCATCCGCGCGCCCATTATCGAATCAGTCGGGGAAAACGTGGAAGTGCTCGCGAAGGATGCTGCTCACCCGGTGCTAGTCCAGCAGGGGCCGATTCTCGCCGCCACATTTCATCCCGAATTGACGAACGACCCTACCGTGCACCGTCACTTTGTCGAGATGGTTCGGCTCCAAGGTCACCAGCCCGCCGCCGCAAAATCGCCGGAGCGCGCAAGCTCGCGAGCCACACGCTGACGTTTCACAGCAGCTTACGTAACGCCGTCACGGCGCCGGCACGATTTTGCCCGGCGTGTCACCCTGCCCGACCATTTTGACGCAGCCTTCACGCGGACCCGCGCTTCGCCCGGTCCCGGCTCAGGGATCGGCACGTCGGCGATACGCAGCATTTCAGTTCCGCCGTACCGGTCGAGGCCGATCGCTTTCATTATTTGACCGATTCGTAGCTAGTCGTAATACTCGGCGCCGAGGTGCGTGATCAGCTCTTCGCCCATCATCCAGCGCAGCGTGTTCTTCAGCTTCATCAGTTGAATGAACAGGTCGTGCTCGGGATAGAGCTGCGGCGCGCACATCGGCGATTTGAAGTAAAAGCTCAGCCACTCCTGAATGCCGCGCATGCCGGCGCGTTTCGCCAGGTCGAGGAACAGCACCAGATCGAGCGCAATCGGCGCCGCGAGTATCGAATCGCGGCACAGGAAGTCTACCTTGATCTGCATCGGATAGCCGAGCCAGCCGAAGATGTCGATATTGTCCCAGCCTTCCTTATTGTCGCGGCGCGGCGGGTAATAGTTGATGCGGACCTTGTGATAGAGGTGGTTATACAGGTCCGGATAGAGGTGCGGCTGGAAGATGTATTCGAGCGAGCCGAGCTTCGATTCTTCTTTCGTTTTGAAGGAACCGGGATCGTCGAGCACTTCGCCGTCGCGGTTGCCCAGGATATTCGTCGAGAACCAGCCGTTGACGCCGATCATGCGCGCTTTCAGGCCGGGCGCGATGATGGTTTTCATCAGCGTCTGGCCGGTCTTGAAGTCCTTACCGGCAATGGGTACGCCGTTTTCCTGCGCCAGTTGCTCGATGGCGGGGATATCGACGGTGAGGTTCGGCGCGCCGTTGGCGAAGGGAACGCCCTCGCGCATCGCCGCCCAGGCGTAGAGCATGGACGGCGCGATCGACGGATGATTCTGCTTCATCGCCTTTTCGAAGCTTTCGACGGTCTGATGGACCTTGTGCGGCTTCAGGAAAATTTCGGTGGAGGCGCACCAGATCATCACCAGGCGCGAAGCCTTCGATTTCCGCTTGAAGGAGCGAATATCGTCGCGCAGTTGTTCGGCCAGCTCGTATTTGTTTTTCGCTTTCTTGACGTGGGGCCCGTCGAGCCGCTTGACGTAATCGCGCTGGAAGGCGGCTTTCATCGGGCGGATGCCTTCGAGGTATCGTTTCACGCTATTCAGGTGCGGCAGATCGAGAACACCGGCCTTCGCGGCGGCCTCGTAGGCGTTATCGGGGAAGAGGTCCCACGCGCCGAAAACGAGCCGGCCCGGTTCGGCCAACGGCACGAAATCGCGAATCTTCGGCGAACGGCCCTCGGTGCGCTTGCCGAGACGGATAGTGCCCATCTGCGTAACGGAGCCGATGGGCGGTGCGGCGCCCCGGCGTATCAACTCGACGCCTGCCATGAACGTCGTCGCCACAGCGCCCAAGCCAACCGTCAATACGCCGAGTTTTCCGGTCGCCGGCGCGATCTCCGGCTTCGGCGGTGTCTGATCTTTCTCCACGGATGCCCCCGGGTGAAAAGCGAATTTTGTCGAAATACAAAAGGAACTATCATGCGCGACCGCGGACGGTTTTGCAACGTCACGGAGGCGTGGGGACAAGGTGGAGGAGACTTCACACGGGTACGGTGGATGTGGGATGAGAAGGCAACACCCCCAGGCGCAAGTACGGCGCCGGCACCCGACATTTCAGAATCGGAGCGCTTCGCTCGGGATGACACGAGTGAAGCCCGGCCGCTTGCTCTGACGAAACATCAGGATGCGCGGTCGATGTGGATGCTCCCTACGCCGGTGTGGACGCGCAGCGTGGGGCCGCCTGTGCCGATGCGGCCGCGGACCGCGGAGCCGGCGATCGTACCGGAGACGGTCATTGGGAAATCGACGGTGATGTGGCCGACGCCGGTCGAGCCGTCGAGTTCGGCGGAGAAATCGGAAGGCAGGTTCACGGTCACACCGCCGACACCGGTGCCGACGCGCCAATCCGAGGTCATTTTCGATCCGGGCAGGACGGTGGCTCTCACCTCGCCGCGGCCGCTATCGACGTTCAGCGAGTCGAAGCGTCCGGTGACGGTGACGCTGCCGTTGCCGGTGTGCGTGGAGAGCCGGCCGTCGATGCCGCTGGCTTCGATACGGCCGTTGCCGGTGCGCAGGTAGACGTTGCCGTGCGATCCGGTGGCGGTGATGTGGCCGTTGCCGGTGCCGACCTGGAGCATGCCGGTGACGGCGCCGAGCGTGACCTCGCCATTGCCGGTGGAGAGATCGAGATCGGCTTGCGCGGGCACGGTGACGTCCACAGCGGTCGTGCCGTGGCTGAAAGTCATCCAGTGCTGCACCTGCTTGACCTCGACGCGAATGTCGTTGCCGTTCTGCGTCTCGGTGACCTTCACGTCCTTGGGAATCTGCCAGCCGGTGGTCGCGACATGCACAACGACGGCGTTTGACGCGCCGGTGATGACGTTCAGGCGCGCATTATCGGCGTCGACGGTCAGGTGAGGCTTGGCGGTGACGGAAAAAGTTTTCGACCAGTCGTCGGCTCGCGCCGCCGTCGAAACCATCAGCAAGGCCAGGGCGACGGCGAGACTCCCAAAGATCTTTCGGCGCATGTCTCCTCCTTCGAGTTCGCGATCTCCTTATCATACGGCGCGGTGAAAGGAAAAGTTCACCGCGCGCAAATTGATCGGGTGGTGAATCGGTGAGCGGCTCGCGCCGGATCGGTGCGACTCTCAAACGCATGCACGAGAAAGCGGGGTCCCCTGGACGGTTCAAAACGCTTGCGTAAACGTGCGGCATGTCTCGTTTCGCATTCGCGCTGCGGTTCAAGGAAATGGCCGGGGAAACGCCGCCCGAATACCTTACAGGCAAGAGGATGCAGAAAGCGACACTATTATTGCAAAAAGGCGAAAAGAAGTTGATCGACGTAGCGAGATCAGCAGGCTGCGACTCTGACGCTGCGTTCAGCAAAGCCTTCAAGCGCGTGCTGGGGTGGCAACCAGGCAATTCCGGAAAATACCCTTATCGTCGTGAGCAAGGAAACACGAAGCTTGCTTATTCCAAACGTGTACTTTTCGGAGTCTCTGCGCCATTTTCAAATGGCGGTGCGGCCGCCGTCGACAGCAAGTTTTGCCCCATGGATGAAACTCGATCGATCCGTCGCCAGGAAAACAATGGCCTCCGCGATCTCGTCGGCTGTCGCCGGACGGCCTGCGGGCGCCTGCGCAGCAAGTTGCTCAAGACCTTCTCCCATCACTTCCGCGCCTTCCGTTCGAGTAGGCCCAGGACTGACGGCATTGACGCGGACGCCGCGCGGGCCATATTCAGCGGCCCACGACTTGGTGAGTAAATTAATCGCGGCCTTACTCGAGCCATAGAGGCTCATGCCGGACACCCCATAGTCGGCGACCATCGTCGAAACATTGACGATGGCCCCGTGTCCCCTCTTCGCCATCAGCGGAGCAAGTTCTGCGACGAGGAAATAGGGCGCCTTGACGTTGAGCGAGTACACTTGGTCAAACTCTTCTTCCGTGGTTTGGTCCGTTGGCCCGAATGGAAAGATGCCCGCATTGTTGACCAGGATATCGACGTGGCCGTCTCCGAGTTCGATCGCTCTTTTCGCCACTTCGCGCGCGCTCGACGCGTATAGAAGATCGGACGAGATAAAATCCGCTTTTCCCCCTGCCGAACGGATTTCGGCCAGCGTCTCATCGCCGCGTTTCGCGTTGCGGCCAACGACTAAAACGTGAATTCCGAGGTTCGCCAGTTTTTTGGCAGTCGCTCGGCCAATACCACTCGTTCCTCCTGTAATAAGAGCTGTCAACGAATTGGCATCCATGAGCGAATCCCGTTTCTGAAGCGCCATTTACTTCGCGAATGTGTTTCGAGGTTTCCGGCCCCTCTTGTCGGTCGAAGTCGGGGCAGTACCTCTTGGATGCTCGGCCGGTCGATTCGATTCCTGGACTGGTCGATCGCCCTCCAAGTTGCTGATTGCCACCCAAATGATTTTGGCCGCAGGGGGGCGAACGGATGTAATGTTGTTCTCACCAGTCGAGGTATCGCCGCCAGAGGCGAGACGCCAGTCTTGCCCGTCCAGGGAGGGGAATAATGCCTGAGGACCTCAATCGTTTGCCCGAACACGTCATTGTGCTCGCCGAAGGCTTGGTCTATTTACTGGCGAGCGTACCCGCAAAAGCCATGCAACAGCCAGCCTAGGTTCTTCCGGCACGGAGCTTCGGCCGGCCGCAGCCGGGAATGTCCGCGCTTCATAAAATCCGGATAACGAGGATGCAATTCGCGGAGTGCTTGTGAGATTCTGCTGATTCGTGCGCGAAGAAACTTTCCGCGCTGCGGATTTTTTCGCGGCCGGGCGCGCGCGCGACGGATACAGTTGAAACATGGCGGCAAATACCTCATATGAGGGCACCGATCTGGCGCAGGCGATACCGCGGCAGCCGCGCGAATCGCGGCTGCTGGCCGAGGCGGTGCTGCTCGGCGTCATCGGAGCTTTGGCGGCGCAAGTGTTCATGTGGGCGCTGCATTTTTGCACTCACATTTTTCTCACCGAGCTTGCCGGTTACACGCCGCCAGGCCTGCCGGGCGAGGGCGGAATGCTCATCGAGCACGTTGGGACGCACTGGCTGTGGCTCGTGCCGGTGGCGACGACTCTGGGCGGACTGATTTCCGGCTGGCTCGTCTACACGTACGCTCCGGAAGCCGAAGGGCACGGCACCGATACGGCCGTCAAGGCGTTTCACCGCTCTGGCGGATTCATCCGCACACGGGTCGCCCCACTGAAACTGGTTGCCTCGGCTATCACCATCGGCTCGGGTGGCTCGGCCGGGCGTGAAGGACCGACGGCGCTGATCGGCGCGGGCATCGGCTCGATCTACGCCACGTGGGCGCACCGTCCGGACGAAGAGAGGCGGCTGCTCGTGCTGATGGGCATGGCGGCAGGCCTCTCCGCGATCTTCCGGTCGCCGATCGGCACGGCGTTTTTCGCGATCGAGGTGCTGTACGGCGGCATGGACCTGGAAGCGAGCGCGCTCGCTTACACGATGCTCTCCTCGATCGTCGCTTACGCGGTGAACGGGCTGTTCGTGAGCTGGGCGCCGCTGTTTTCTTTCCCCGCGGCGCCGGCTGGCGCGATTCATCCGATGACGTATTTGTGGTACGGCGTGCTGGGCCTTGTGGCGGCGCTGGTGGCGACGATTTTGCCGATGGTTTTCTACGGCCTGCGCGACGCCTTCAAGGAAATACCGATACCGGCGATTCTGAAACCGGCGCTGGGCGGGCTGGGCGTGGGCCTGCTCGCGTGGAGATTTCCGCAGGTGCTGGGCGGCGGGTACGGCTGGATTCAGGACGCGATCGACGGGAAGCTGCTGCTGGGGCTGCTGCTGGCGCTGATTTTCGCGAAGATGCTGGCGTTCGCGCTGACGGTTTCTTCGGGCGGGTCGGGCGGGGTATTTGCGCCGACTCTGTTCATCGGCGCGATGCTTGGCGGGTTTCTTTCATCAGTGGTGCATCTGCCGCCGGCACCATTCGTGGTGATCGGGATGGCGGCGGTTTTCGGTGCTGCGGCGCGCGTGCCGATCGCCTCGCTGATCATGGTGACGGAGATGACCGGGAGCTACCGCCTGTTCGCTCCGGCGGCGTTTGCCGTGCTGATGGCCTACCTGATTCAGAACCAACTTTCGGCGCGGCTGAAATACAAGAGCCTGTACGAGGCGCAGGTCGAGGGCCGAGCGGCATCACCTGCGCGGTACGTCGATCACGTTCGCGTGGCACTCGAACTGCTCCAGCAGCACCGGCTGCCGGGCGTGGCGAATATCGGGCACCTGAACCTGGTGACGCTGCTCGATTCCGGCGTGTCGCTCAAGCTTTCGGGCGGCCGCGAGCTGAGCATCGGCATGGTGCCGCCTGAAAGTGTGCTGCACGGGCAAACGGTGAAGGAGTTCACCGATTTGGGAGGGCCGCAACCGGTGGAGGTGGTCGCGATTCTGCGGGCAGGGAACGTCGTCATGCCAGAACCGGATACGGGGCTGCGGGAAGGCGACCGATTGCTGATCCTTGCTTCGCGGAATGCGCGGGAAGTCTTGAGACAGCATTTGGCCGATGCAGGCGTGAAACCAGTCAGGCCCGCCGGGCACCCTCTGGGCGGGCCGGGAGCGTCGACGGTTTGACGAGGACGATAGCAACCTGGGGAGCGTGTGAGGAACCAAACATGCGACCGGCCAGGAGATTGTGAAGCGCCGCCCTTCAGGGCAGCACATGGGTGGATGGTCGGAAAAACGATGCCGGGCTGAAGCCCGGCGCTACACGACTCGTCGACGAATTCTGCCCAGAAACGCGAACTCTGATTCAGGCGGTTTTGCGACGGGCTTTGTGGGCGCCGGGTTTGGGGCGGAGGGATTCGAGGAGTTTTCCGTGGGGCAGGGTGTTCAGCACGTCTTTGGCTTCGATCCAGCCGCGGCGGGCCATGCCCACGCCGTACTTCATGTAGACGAGATTCTTCGTGCTGTGGGCGTCGGTGGAGATGGTGATCTTGACGCCGCGCTCCTTGGCCATGCGCAGGTACACGTCCTTCAGATCGAGGCGGTCGGGATAGGCGTTGCATTCCATCGCGATGCCATGTTTTTTCGCGGCGTCGAGCACCTTTTCCATGTCGTACGCGTAGGCTTCGCGGCGCAGGAGCAGACGGCCAGTGGGATGCGCGATGATCTGCGTGTAGGGATTTTCGATGGCGGCGAGCAGGCGCTCGGTCATCGCGTCGCGGTCGAGGTTCATGTACGAGTGAACCGAGCAGATGACCATGTCGAGCTGGGCGAGCACTTCGTCATCGAGATCGAGCTTGCCGTTTTTCAGAATATCGACTTCGCTTGACGCGAGCAGGTGAATACCTTCGACTTTACGGGAGGCTTCGCGAATCTTTTCGATTTGGGCGAGCGTTCGTTTTTCGTCGAGGCCGTTCGCCACGGTGACGGCCTTCGAATGGTCGGTCAGGGCGACGTAGTCGTAGCCGAGGTGCTTGGCGGCGTGGGCCATTTCCTCGATGGAATTCTTGCCGTCGCTCGCGACGGTGTGCATCTGCAGGTCGCCGCGGATATCGCCGAGTTCGATGAGCCGTGGCAGCCTGCCCTTTTCCGCGGCCTCGATTTCGCCCGTGTTTTCGCGCAATTCCGGCTCGATGAAGGCGAGGCCGAGTTTCTTGTAGATGGCTTCCTCGGTTTCGCTCACTACCGGCTTTTCGTCCTCGAGCGTGGCCAGCGCGTATTCGTTCAGCGTGTAGCCCATCTTGTTCGCGCGGCCGCGCAGGGCGACGTTGTGTTCCTTCGAGCCGGTGAAGTACAGGAGCGCGGCGCCGCGATGTTTCGCTTCGAGAAGGCGCACGTCCACCTGCATGCCGGTTTCGAGCTGGAAGCTGATCTTGTTCTCACCTTTGGCGAGGATCCGTTCGATGCCCGGGAAGGAGAGGATGTGCTCGGTGATCTCCTCGATCGTCTTTTCGGACCGGCGGCCGGCGAGGGTGACGAGCAGGTCCAGGTCGCCGATCGTTTCCTTGCGGCGGCGGAGGGAGCCGGCCGGTTCGACGGCTTCGATTCGCTTGCCGAGTTTCTCGATGTGCGCGACGAGCGCCTGAGCGGTTTCATCGGCCACGTTGATCAGGAAGCGGCCGGCGGCTTTCTTGAAGGTTTCGGCGGCGCGCAGGATGTTCTGCTCGCTCTTCTCGCCGAAACCGGCGAGGTCGCGAAGCCTGCCCTCTCGCGCGAGCTTGGCGACGTCCTCGACCGTGGCGACGTGGAATTTCTTCCAGAGGAGGGCCACTTTTTTCGGCCCGAGCGATTGGAGGTCGAGCAATTTGAGGATGCTTTCGGGATATTTTTTCAGCAGCTTCTGACGCAGGGAATAGTCGCCGGTTTTCAGGATTTCGCGGATGTGCCCGGCCAGGCCCTCGCCGATGCCGGGCAATTCCATCAGCTTTTTAGGGTCTTCGGCCAGATCCTCGACGCGGTCGGAAAGGTTATCGAGCAGCTCGGCGGCCTTTTCGTAGCTGCGGAAGCGGCCAATCGGGGCGCCGTCGATTTCGAGCAGTTGCGCCGTTTCTCGCAGGATGCGGGCGACTTCGCGATTTTCCATTTGGCCCATTATGGCAGACGCGGGGCTTGGCGGGAACGGAGTTCAGCGGCTTGGGTGGTCCGGCTTCTGCCCGGCCTCTTCCTTCTCTTGCTGGTGCAAGTCCTTGAGAAAAGCGGCCTCGCTTTTTTCGATATAGGCGCGGTAGCCGGCCGGGTCGATGAACGGATTCGGCTTCGCTCCGCTGGCGAGAGCCTGGCGCTTGGCGTCGAGATGGAACATCCAGCCGTGGTCCGAGAGAAAAACTCCGCAAGGGAGCGAGCGCAGGACGCGGAACGCCCTTTCGTAGTCGCGGGCGATGCCGGGATAGAGAGGATTGTTCACCAGACGAACGCCCTGGAGCACCGACGTGCTGCAGGCGAAGACGACGGGATACTGCTTGCCGTCCGCCTGAACGTTCATGGTCCAGGTCGTACAGCCCTTGGTGTGGCCGGGAGTGAGACGCGCGGTGAGGGTGGTCCCGCCAAGGCTGACGGTGTCGCCGTCATGCAGCAGGCGATCGGGCTTAATCGGCGGAAACGTGTACTTGTCGCCGAAGGCATAATCGCCGCGGCCGCCGCTTTCGAGCAAGGGCGCGTCGGCGGCGCTCGCGTAGAAACGCGCGCCGGTGACCCGTTTCAACTCGGCCAGACCGCCGGCGTGGTCGAGGTGCGCATGACTGTTGAGAAGGATTTTCACATCCGCCACGTGGAAACCGAGACTGCGGATGTTCGCTTCGATTTGCGGCGCCGTCTGGACGTAACCGGCGTTGAGGACGACGTCGCCGCGAGGCGTGACGATCAGGAACGAGCTGATTTCCTTCGCGCCGACGTAATAGATGTTCCCGATGATGTGGAAGGGCTTTACGGGTTGATTCCAAGCGCGCGCGTCGGGGTCGGACTGCGACCCTGGCGCGGGCACGGAACCGCCGAGGAGGGCGATCGAGCCGGCTACCAAGGCGAGCGCGCCTATCGCGAAACGATTCATGCCACTCCTCCAGCAAGGATTTGACTTTGATTCTCGGGCAGATGTCCGCCCGGCGGCCTCAGCGGAGAAGCCAGTGCCGCGATGTGAGGCCTCAATGGGGAGCGGTGGTTGGAGATCAGGAGATTTTGACGACGTTGGCGGCCTGCGGTCCTTTCTGGCCTTGCACGATCTCGAACTCCACGGTTTCACCTTCCTGCAGCGTGCGATAGCCGTCGCCGGTGATGGCGCTGTAATGAACGAAGACGTCGTTGCCGTCCTCGCGGCCAATGAAACCATACCCTTTTGCGTTATTGAACCACTTGACCTGCCCGGTAACTTTGCCGTTTTCTCCTTCGCTCATTCCTCAGCTCCTGGATTCGCGCCGGAGATATATTGGAAGAAGCCGGAAAAACCCACCCTGGCGCGAAATGCGCGCCGAGTGTACCAAACTTGTATCGACTGTCAAGATATAGGATCTCGGGCGGTAAACGGCTCGGCGGCCGGCCAATGCCGGGCGAGAAGGTCAAAAAGTGCGCGCGGTGAAGATCAAATAGAGGGCCAGAATCGCCCCAAAGAGCGCCGTGATCAGGCCGAGGAAGACAACCACACCGCGGGCCGGCTGGAACTCGCCCGATTCGAGGCGCCGAAGGGTGACGCGATAGCGATAAACCGCCACGATGGCCATGAAGATCCCCATGGCCATGAACCCGACGCCGATGACGAGCGACAATCGGCCTTCCGCCACGGCATGGCCTCCGAGGCGCAGGAACTCGCGCAGCGTGATGCCGAATTTGGCGACGACAAATCCGAATACGATGACGCTGATGCTCGTGCGCACCCAGGCGAGAAAGGTGCGCTCGTTGGCGAGATGATCGCCGGCGCGGTCGAGTTTGGCGTTCGTCATGGCAGTCACCGTTTGCCGCGCGACGGGCGGGCGCCGGCCACAAAACGGGAATAGTAGAGCAGGCCGGCGATGGTCTTCCCGTCGCGAATCGAGCCGTGGCGGATGCGGCGCTCGAGTTCCGCCAGGCTGAAGGCGCCGACTTCAATCCTCTCGTCGTCTTCGGGCCGGGCGGTTCCCGGCTTCAGCCCTTCGACCAGGAACAGTACCATGCGCTCGCTGACGAAACCGGGCGTGGGGAAAAATTCGATCAGGCGGCGGAAACGACGGCCGGTATAGCCGGTTTCCTCCACGAGTTCGCGGCGCGCCGCGCGAGCAGGATTTTCGCCGCGCTCGGTGCGCCCGGCGACCAGTTCCCAGAGCGATTCGCCGGTGGCATGGCGGTACTGGCGGACGAGGAGAATGCGGCCATCGTCGAGCACGGGAACCAGAACGATCGAGCCGAAGTGGACGACGACGTCGCGCGTCGCCACGATGCCGCCCGGTTCGCGCACCTTGTCGCGCCGGACGTCGAATATCGATCCGCGATAGACGACCTGGCTGGAGAGCACTTTCGCTCGTTCGGTGGTTTTGGTTCCCAATTTAGCCTCCCTGAGGAAAAGCTTAAAGCGCGTTCACGCAGAGGGCACGGAGAAAAGACGGAGGACGCGGAGGACTTCCGGTGTCCCGAGTGGCCACTCTGAATCTTGCATGGAACTCCGCGTTCCTTTCTCGTATTGACCGGGCACAGCCTGAAGGCTGTGCTACCAGGCCCGCCTTCCGAGGGTCGCGAAGAAGTTCATGGTTTTTTCCGTGACCTCCGGATTTTCTCCGTGATCTCTGTGTGCCATCTTTCGCCTTGGCTTTTCGGTCCCCTAGGGACTGGTCGCATAAATCGCCGACGCGATTTCGCCCAACGTGCCACCGACGATTTTTCCCACGGCATCGGGATCGCTAATCGGGATCGAAACGCGATTGGCGTAAAGCGCGAAGATATAGCGGCGGCCGATGGCCGAGGTCATGTAGCCGGCGAGTCCTTTGCCGGTCACCATCAGGTCGTTGTTCAGACGGTCTTCGACGTAGTACGTGCCGGTCTTGGCGAACACGTGGCCGGCGGCGGGCGAGTCTACCTGGATGTTATACAAGGTGCCGTCGCGGCCGAGGATGGGCAGCGCGTTCCTGAAAATCGGAAAATCCTTCTGATGCAACATGTATAGCAGGTAGTGGCACATGAAATCCGGCGTGAAAAACGCCGCTTCCGAGCCGCCCGCGCCGTCCGATTGCGAGGCGCCGGTCAAATCCAGTCCCGCTTTGGCGAGGAACGCGCGTTCGAGATCGAAGCCGGACTGGACGACGTTGTGGCGGGCGTGACCGAGAACCGCGCCGAGGATAAAGGGCGTCATGCTGGCGTGCAGGTTCTGGCTCACCTTCAGCGTCACCATGACTTCCTGCGAAAGCGGCGGCGAAAGGTGCTCGGCGACGATGTGCTCGCCGGTGTAGCTGCCGGAGAGCTTCGTGAACTCGACAGACTGGTTATAAGGGGCGAATTCCGCTTTAACACCGTCTCTCTGCAACGCCTGGACCAGCGTCATTTCCGCGAAGCGGCTCGGCTGCGGCACGCGATAGCTGAAAAGAATGCCGGGGCCGCCGGCGGGCGCCGTGCCGGTAATAGCGACGACGTGCGAGCCGTCGGGTTGCACTTTGTCGTCTCCCCAATCGACCGTTGTCTGAGCGGTGCCGGGGCCGGTGACGATCTGGTTCAGAAAGCGCGCGTAGGCGCTTTCGGGTGAAACGTGGAGTTTCACCGGATCGCCTGGGTTCGCTCCGGGCGTCACGGTGACGTCGATCAGGTTATCGTTGACCGAGATCGGCGAGATTACTACGCCGGTGCCCAGTTCGCGCTGGCCCTCGGGAAAGAGCGTGGCGTCGACCAGCACGCGGCCGTCGATGCGTTTGATTCCGCTCGCGGCGATCTGATGGGCGAGTTCATGGATGACGAGCAGAGGATCGCCCGGCACGGCTTTCGTGTCCGGGCTGCCGTCGTAGCAATGATCCACGTTCTCCCAGGCGAGGGTGCCGTTCGACTGGATGCGGCCGGAAAGATTCGGATCGCCGCTGCCGACGAGCACCAGATCGCCGTGCAGCGTGCCTTCGGCATCGACCGGTCCGGTGCGATAGACGCGCGTATCGAAGCGGTAGTTGTGGCCGAGCAGCCCGAGCGCCGCGCCTTCGGTTACGAGCTTCGTGGTGGAGGCCGGAGTGAAAAGTTGGTCCGCGTTTTTGGCGTAGACGACCTTGTTGTCGTCGAGCGAATAGATCTCGATGCCGAACGTCGCATGCCGGTACCGCGGTTGGCCGATGATCTGGTCGATCCGCCCGGCAATGCCGGCGTTCGATTGCGCCAGCAGGGGCGAAGCCAGAAGCAGAAGTGCCCCGGCGAGGATTCCGCGCCGGCAAAGGCGGGCTGCGACTCTACTCATTCCGAACTCCCTTCTTATTCGAAACATTGGCTGCGGCGTTGCGAAAAGCGGGTTCACACAGAGGGCACAGAGAGACGACGGAGGGCCACAGAGAAAACCTGGGTTCTCCGTGTCCTCCATGTTTTCTCCGTGGTCTCTGTGTGCAATCTTTCTCCTTTTGCCATACGCAGCTCACTGGAAAGATTTGCCCGGCGCATCCGATGAGAGCTGCTCGAAGGTCAGGTTCAGGATCGGGTAGCGGCGCCAGTCCTTGTAATCGAAGTGCCACCACTCGAATTCGTAGACCGTGAATCCCTCGCTCTCCATGGCGCGGCGCAGGAGGTTGCGATCCCAGCGCTCGAGCGACGTTCCACCGGGGTAGAAAGGATACGAGCGCTCGGTCATTTCATCGTAATGGCCGGTCATCGGCACCTGCTGGCCGGTCGCGAGATTATAGAGCGTCAGATCGACAGCGCAACCACGATTGTGCCGGGAGCCTTCGCCGGGATCGGCGACGAAGCGGTGCTTATCGGGCGGCGTGGCATCCCAGAAAATCTTCGTGACGTACCACGGGCGATACGCGTCGTGAATCAGCAGGCCGTAGCCCTGGTTTTCGAGCTTGCGGGCGACGCGGGCCAGAGCCTCGGCCGCCGGCCGCTGCATGAAGGCTTTCGCCTCGGTGTAGACCGGCGTGCCGAGGAAATCGCGATTCGTGGCATAGCGGATGTCGAGCTTGATTTTCGGGTCGAGCGTCGTGACGTCGACCAGGTCCGGCTTCAGGAAATCTCCCGTCTCAGCCGGCGGCTTCGCCAGGAGTGCTTCGCGGCGCAGGACGTCGACGGGCTTCACTGGATGAATGTGGAAGAACGGGCCTTCCGTGCCGCCGAGCTTTCGCCGCGGGAGGACGACGCTGCCCAGGCGCACCTCGGTGGCGACGCCTTGCGCATCTCGCGTGAAGAACACATGCTCGCCGTCGTAGAGGCCGCTCGGGGGAAATTCGTAAACGTTGCGCGAGATCTTCCGCAGCGGAATGTAATCGAACCAGTGGACGAGAGCGTTCAGTCTGGCGTCCTTTTCCAGAATGTAGATCGTGGCGAAATCCCGGCCGTATTCGCCGATCAGTCCATTCCACTCGTCGGGCGCCGGTTTCGGCTTCGGCAAAGCAAATGAGGGGAAGATGGTATGGCGAACGCGAATGCCGCCCTGGACGGGTGTCAGTTCGCGCCCCCAGCCGAGCCGGCCGTCCACGATCAGTGAATCGCCAAGCTGACGCAGCTCTACCATCGGGCCGCCGGCAATCGGCAAATAGAAGAGCCGGTTCTCTTCGTCGATCAGATCGAATGCCGTAAAGAGCGAGCCATAGCGCCCGGCGAGCGAGCGAGCGAACGCTTGCCGGGGGCAGGGAAGTTGTTTCCGGGATCGCGGGCAGATGTTTGCCATGCCGGGCGGCGAGCATCAGGCGCAGCGCGGCGCTGGTTACGCGCATCGTGGCGCCGCTTGCGCTGTCGAGGTTCGTGATGGCCACGACACCCAGTTTTTCATCGGGCAATGCCGCGAGTTCGGTTGTGAATCCGTAGAGCGACCCGGTGGTGTCGATCAATCGGTGACCGTCGAATTCGGAAACGACGAAGCCGAGTCCGTAGCCGACTTTGTCCTCGGATTGGACGAATTGCGGTGTCCACATCTGTTCGAGTGTTTGCGGGAGCAACAACGGGCCGGCCGCGCTGCGGCCTCCAGCGAAGAGGAATTCGAGGAAACGGCCGAGATCGATGGCGTTCGAATACAGGCCTTCGGCCGGGGCTACGCCCAGGTCGAACGTTGGCGCGGGAATTTCGCGCCCGTCGTAGGTCCACATGGCGCCCTTGGCCAGCAGGGCGCGGATGCGGGCTTCCGGCGCGAAGGAGCTGTCGCGCATGTTGAGCGGCGCGAACACTTCCTGTTGCATGTAGCGCGCGAAGCTCTCGCCGCTGTCGCGTTCGAGCACGGCGCCGGCGACGGCGCCCGCGGCGTCGGAATATTTCACGTGTGTCGAGGGCCAGTAGACGAGCGGTATCGGGTTCAGGCTCAGAGCGGCCGCGAGGAGCGACGGAGAACCCGCGTCGTAGATGCTGCCCACGGGCGGATCGCGCACCAGGCCTGAGCGGTCCGCCATCAGTTCGCGCAAAGTTATCGGCGTAGCATAAGGATCGCGCGGGTGGAATGCGGGCAGATACCGACCGACCGGGGCATCCAGGGAGAATTTGCCGCTATCGACGCCGCGGAGAACGGCGACGTCGGTGAAGAGGCGGGAGACTGCTCCGATGCGATAGACAGTTTCCGCGGTCGCCGACGTCTTAAGTTCCGGATCGGCGTAGCCGAAACCTTGTGCCCATACGATTCGCTCATGGTCGACAAGAGCGATTGAGAATCCCGGCAGTTTCTTTTCTCGCAACTGTCGCTCGATCAATTGTTCGAGCGCGAGGGCTACATCGCGGTAACGCGGGGCAGGCGCGACGGTGGCTCCGGTCTGCTGGCGTCCGGAGGGTGCGGCATGCGATGCGCTGAGAAGAGAGGCCGCGAAGGCAAGCGCGAGCGCTCCCAAAAGCAGCCTGCGCGGCAAGCGGGCTTGCGTATGTTTGCGATTCATCGATTTGCTCGATTCGCGATGCGCTTCGCACCGCGCGAATCTGTTGGCCTCCTGGCCGCGGATTGCCTATTGTACATATGTTGCGCGGCGGGATTTCCCACCGAATGCGGGCGGGGCTTTTCGCGACAGGGGTGTGGCATGGGGACAAATACGCTGCCTGTAGTTGGCATAAAAGACTATGAAACTGGGCGGGCCGAGCGCGTGCTCACGCCGGCGCTGCTCGTTTACGCTGATTTTGTTCGCCAGAATATCGAGACAACGATTCGACTGGCCGGCGGGGACGCGAAACGCTGGCGGCCGCATCTGAAGACGACGAAACTCGCCTGGATCGTGCGCGAACTGGTTGGCCGCGGCGTGGGCGATTTCAAATGCGCCAACACGCTCGAACTGCTGACCGCCGCGTCGAACGGCGCGCGAGACGCGCTCGTCGCGTATCCCGTTGCCGGAGCGAACGCGGAACGCGTTCGCCAGATCGCCGGCAACTTTCCCGCCGTCGCCGTTTCCACACTGGTCGAATCGCCGCGCGCGGTGGCGGAATGGGCCGGCGGCAACGTCGGACTCTTCATCGACGTCAATCCCGGAATGAATCGGACGGGAATCGATCAGGAGCGCATCGCGGAAATCGTCGAGCTCGGGAAGCTGATTCGTCGCGCGAAGATTCCGTTCCGCGGCTTGCATTATTACGACGGGCATCTTGCTTCGCTCTCGCTCGACCAGCGCACCAGCGTGGCGCATCGCGGCTACGATCAGCTGATGAAGCTGGTCGCGGGGCTCGAAGCGGCGAGCGTTCCCGTCGAGTGCGTCATCACGGCCGGCACGCCGGCATTTCCTTCTTCACTTTCCTACGAAGGATTCCGCGCCGCGCGCTTCAATCACCAGGTCTCGCCGGGAACGCTCGTCTTCAACGACACGACCAGCCTGGGCCAGCTCCCGCCCGAATGGGGCTACTGTCCCGCCGCGCTCGTGCTGTCGCGAGTGGTCAGCCGGCCGACGGCGAATATCGTCACCTGCGACGCGGGGCACAAAACCGTTTCCGCCGATGCCGGCATTCCCAACTGCCTCGTGTTGGGCCATGAGAACCTGCGACCACTGAAGCCGAGCGAAGAACATTTGCCGATCGAAGTGCCGGAGGGAGTCGAAGCGCCCTCGCTCGGCGAATTCCTCTACCTTCTGCCGAAACACATCTGCCCCACGGTGAACAATTTCGATCACGCGTTGATTGTGGAGCAGGGAAAAATCACGAGGCTCGATCGCGTGGCGGCGCGAGGAAGGGAAAATCCGCTGATTCTTTCTGTGCGGAATCCTTCGGCGTAGCGACGCACTTCTTGTGGAGACCTTGACGGGTAAGGCCGCAGCCAGGAGTGGCTGCGCTATCGAACCCACCGGCTTAGCCAGATTCGCGTCAAGTCGAGGGGAGTGGGCCGCGCCCTGGAGGCGATGCGGCCGGGACCGCTTACGTTTTCGATTCTCCCGCCGCCCAGATGCGCTCCAGTTCGTAGTAATGCTCGGGATATTGCGGCGTGTAGCGCAGGAACGACGGGATTGGATAGCGGATGCCGCCCTTGTGCGTTCCCTCGAGCCCTTCGATCAGTTCCGCCATTTTCGAGCCGGGCAGCGTGAAAGCCATCTCCCAATCTTCGGTTTGGCCGAAGACGCGGTCGCCGTAGCAGGGCAGAATCACCTGGTAATCCTGCTGGGCGATGGTGCGAATGATTTCGTCCGAACAATCGATGCGGCCGGTGAAGGAACTTGTGAGCGCGCCGCCGCGTTTCCACAGCGCGCCGGTCAGCAGGCGCAACACCTGCGCCGGATTGCCGTAGATGACGAGCGCATCGGGAACGAAATCCACGCGCGCCGCCGGGCCGACCACCAGATGCTTGTACTTGCCTTCGGGCAGTCGCTCGGTTGCCTGCTCGGTGCGGGCGCCGGCTTCGAGCGTTTCGGCGTACATGCCGCAGACCAGATGGCCGCTCTTGTAATGCTCTGTGACGGGCGCGAGTCCGAAGGCGGTTTTCGTCAGGACGCAATTCACGTCCTCCTCGCCGACGGCAATCGTCCAGCCGTAGCGACGCGCCATGGACACGGCCTGGCAGATGGCGATCTGGATCTTCATGTCGCGAAAAGGCCGCTTCGCCTTCGGCGGCAGCGGTTCATCGGGACCCAGCAGTTTCGCCGCGACGGGGAATGTCGCCGGGCGAACGTGCGTTTCGATTTCCTTGGCAAACGACTTTGCGTCCATGGTGTCCTCCGCGCTTCGAAACCATCATAAATCGCTGGTTGGCAGGCCGTGTAGGGCGGGTTTGAAACCCGCCCTATACAGTGGTGCTGCTTTCTGAGACCGACCCTTCCGGCGAAAGGCGCCGGAAGGGTGGGGCACCCGGACGAACTCGCGGGAGTTGGGAATCGAGGGGTTGGGGACTCTTGCGGGGCTTGTACCGGCTTTCCTATACTCGTGGCGTGACTTCCACGCAGACTGCGCAGATCAGCGCTCTGATCGTCGACGACGAGAAGCCGGCTCGCGACGAACTCGCTTTCCTCCTCAAGCGTTTTACCGAAGTGCGGGTGGTGGGGCAGGGAAAGAACGGGCTCGAAGCCGTCGCGCTGATCAAGGAACACGCGCCTGATCTGGTGTTCCTCGACGTGCAGATGCCCGGGCTCGACGGTTTCGGCGTGCTGCGGAAGCTGGTGGAGCGGAAGCTGCCGGTGCCGCACATCGTCTTCGCCACGGCGTTCGACAATTACGCCGTGCACGCTTTCGAAGTCAACGCCGTCGACTACGTTCTGAAGCCGTTCGACCGCGAGCGAATCGCCGTGGCGGTCGAACGCGCGAAGCGAATGATCGAGGGGCGCTCGGCGACCTCCGGTCGCCTGGAAGCGCTGCTCGAGCAACTCTCGACGCCGAAATCGAAAGCCGGCACGCCGGTGAAACTGCTGCTGAAAGTCGCAGGCAGATTGCTGCTTGTCTCCGCCGACGAGATCGTCTGCGGCACGATCGACGAAGGCGTAATCACCGTGCACACGCGCGAAATCGAGGGCGTGTCCAATTTCCGCACCATCGAGGAACTGCAATCCGCGCTCGATTCCGACGCGTTCTGGCGGCCCCATCGCTCGCACATCGTCAACATCAATCACATCAAGGAAGTCGTGCCGTGGTTCAAGTCGAGCTACATGCTACGCATGGCCGACCGCCGGCAGAGCGAGATTCCGGTGAGCCGCACGCAGACGCGGCGGCTGCGTGAACTGTTCAAGCTGTAACGCTCCCTACGCCATATTACCTAACAAGGGCGACCCACCGAGTCGCCCCTACGCTTTGCAGGCTTGTATCGCACAGGCATCTTGCGCGGATTCTGAATACTGACGGCATTTTCTGCGCGAAGTTCGATGCATCCGCCAAAACCTGGCACGCATTCAAAATGAAAAAAGAGGAAGCCGGCTTACCCATCGTAGGGGCGACCCGGTGGGTCGCCCTTGGATCGGCACGCTTTCGGAATGTAAGAGGAGGCCGGCCGAAGCCGCGCGAAGACCTCTACGCCTTCGTCGCCACGAGCGCGGGCGAATTCAGGCCGATATCTAGCGTATCGATGCGCGCGAACCCCGCCCCGTTGATCCATTCCCGGTATTCGGGCAGCGTGTACGTGTCGCCTTGGTCGGTGTTCACGAGCATGTTCAGCGCAAAGAGCAGCGGGTATACCGCACCGGTGCGCTCGTCATTGGGGATCATGTCGACGATCACGAGCCGGCCGCCCGAGTCGAGCGCCCGATAGACGCGTGCGAGAAGGTCGCGCGCGCTGGCTTCGCCTTCGCCGTGAATGATGTTGCCGAGGATTGCGATGTCGTAGCGGCGCTCGGGGAATTTGGCGACGCGCAGATCGCCCGCGAGGTATTCGACGCGGTCGCCGACTCCTTCGCGCTCGGCGAACTGGCGCGTCGTCTCGAGCACCTTCGGGAAATCGAACGCGGTGATGCGCGCTTTGGGATCGGCTTTGGCAATGGGGATGCTCCAGACGGCCGAGCCGCAGCCGATATCCAGCACGCGCAGCCCGCCCTTCGCGCCTGCCACGAGTTGTGGCGCCAGTTTCTGGGCCGGCGCGGCGTTCGTAATGTGCAGCGTGCGCACGAGAACGGGGAAGAACTCCTCCGCCACCGCCTGCTCGCTCGCCGAGCGCCAGGGTTTGCCTTCGCGCACGGCGTCGGCCAAATGGCCCCAGGCATTCCACAGAAGGTCTGTGGCGAAGAACTCGCCCAGATATTCGGGGCTTTCCTTGACCAGATATCTCGCCAAATCGGGCGGTACCTCATAGCGGCCCTCGTGCTTCTCCAGCAGTTCCAGTCCGACGAGCGCGTTGAGCAGCATGCGCATGCCGCGCTCGGAAGTCCCTGCCGCGGCGGCGATCTCCGCAACGGTTTTCTTGCCCGCGGCGATATATGAAAAGACGTCGAATTTCATGGAAGTCGACAGCACCCGCTCAGGCGCAAAAGAGAAACGCACCTGGTGCAAACGCTCGATGGCCGTCATCGGCCTTCCCCCACGGTCTGGTGCGCTCACGAAAATCCTCCCTGTATTGTTTCCGCCCTTCCGCGTTTTCCTGTTATGCCCCGAAGTAGAACGTGTGGCAAGCCGACATTTTAGAGGTTTGGGCCGTGCGCGGCCATCGTGCTAGCATCGCTCGGAACCTGTTGCATGGCCTTCGGGCTGTGCCCCAAAGAAAACAATGGATTTCGCGCTTACGGATCAGCAGCAGCTTGTTCGCGACACGGCCCGCCAGTTCATGGAAACGGAACTGCGGCCGTGGCTCCGGCAATACGAAAAGGAAGAGCATTTTCCGGCCAAGGAGATCCGCAAGCTCGGCGAAATGGGCTTTTGTGGGATGCTGGTGCCGGAGGAATGGGGCGGGGCGGGCACCGATACGATCAGTTACGTCGTGATGCTCGAGGAGGTCGCGCGCGTCGACGCGTCGTCGGCTGTGACGCTCAGCGTGACGAACTCAGTCGTCGCCGGGCCGTTGCTCAGATACGGCACCGAGGAGCAGAAAAAGCGCTGGCTGACGCGCCTGGCGCAGGGTGAGATTCTCGGTGCCTTTTGCCTCACCGAGCCGGGAGCCGGTTCCGACGCCGGCGCGATTCAGACTCGCGCCGAGCGCCGTGGCGACCGCTACATCCTGAACGGCACGAAAATCTGGGTCACCAACGGCGGCCAATCGGGCCTGTACATCGTTTTCGCGAAGACCGACCCGGCCGCGGGCCGCCGGGGCGTCAGCGCGTTCCTCGTCGAGCCGACCGCGCCCGGCTTCCGCATCCCGCGGTACGAAGATAAAATGGGCATTCGGATGTCGCATTCGGCCGAAGTGGCGCTCGAGGATTGCGAAGTTCCGGTGGAGCAGCGGCTGGGCGCCGAGGGCGAAGGGCTGAAAATCGCGCTTGCCGGGCTCGATTCGGGGCGCATCGGCATCGCGGCGCAGTCGGTGGGCGTGGCGCAGGGCGCGCTCGAATTGGCCACGCGCTATGCGAAAGAGCGGCAGGCATTCGGTCAGGCGATCGCCAATTTCCAGGCGATTCAGTGGAAACTGGCCGACATGCAGACGGAGATCGATGCGGCGCGACTGCTCGTCTGGCAGGCGGCGGCGATGCGCGACCAGGGAGTCGAACGATTGGGCCGGTTTTCGTCGGAGGCGAAGCTGTACGCGAGCGAAATGGCGAACCGGGTGGTCTATCACGCGGTGCAGATTCATGGCAGCGTGGGCTATTCGCGCGAGAGCGAGATCGAAAGGCTCTATCGCGACGCGCGGGTGCTGACGATTTACGAAGGTACCAGCGAAATTCAGCGGATGGTGATTGCTCGGGAGTTGCTGGGCGGCGGGAAGGCTTCATAACGACTGAGCCGAAAAGCTGCCGGGCTGAAGCCCGGCGCTACACGGGCGCCGGCGGGATTGCAATGTGGGGGCGGGTTTCCAGCCCGCCCTGTTTGTTCACCAACAAAGGCACACGGGAAGGGAACTGAGCGTGGGGCGCAAACAGAGAGTGTTGAGCGGAATGCGGCCGACCGGGCCTCTGCATCTGGGGCATTACTTCGGCGCGCTGTCGAATTGGGTGCGGATGCAGGAGGAATACGACTGCTTCTATTTCGTCGCCGATTGGCACGCGCTCACGACGCACTACGCGGAGGACACGCGCCTGGTGCCGCAGAATACGCTCGAAATCGCGCTCGATTGGCTTTCGACCGGGATCGATCCGGAGAAGAGCACGCTCTTCGTGCAATCGTGGGTGCCTGAGCATGCCGAATTGCACCTGCTGCTCTCGATGATTACGCCGCTCGATTGGCTGGAGCGCGTGCCCACGTACAAGGAACAGATCGCGCAGCTTCGCGACAAGGACTTGGGCACGTACGGCTTCCTTGGCTATCCGCTGCTGCAAACTGCGGATATCGTGATGTACGACGGTGACCTGGTCCCCGTTGGCGAAGATCAAGTACCTCATGTGGAACTGGCTCGAGAAGTTGCGCGGCGATTCAATTTCCTGTTCGGGCTGGACGTTGACGAGACGAAACTCCGCGTGAAAGAGAATCTGGAGGCTGCGACGGCAGTCCTCACCCAAGCGAAGATACTGGCATCGGGATCCCCGGTGGCGGGGGAATCGGCTTCGGCGAGCGCGTCCGAGATCATCTGGGGGTTGCGCCGTCTTGCCTCAAGTGAGGGAATCGATAATTTCCTCAAGCGCAACCGCGCGCTCAAGCCATTTGCTCGCTATCGCCCGCCGCTGACCGAGCCGGGCGCCATGCTTACGGAGACGCCGCGTTTCCCCGGCACTGATGGACGACGCATGGCGAAGAGTTACGGCAATGCGATCTGGCTGCGTGATGAACCCGAGATCATTCGCAAGAAAGTGCTGGGGATGATGACCGATCCGCAGCGCGTTCGGCGCACCGATCCGGGGCGGCCGGAGATCTGCCCGGTGTTCGCGTACCACAAGCTGTTTTCGCCGGCCGACGTGATCGCGTGGTCGGAGAACGGATGCCGCACGGCAGGCATTGGCTGCGTCGAATGCAAGCGCGCCATGGCGGAGAATCTGATTCGCTGGATCGAGCCGGTACAGCAACGCCGCAAGCAATTCGAGGCCGATCCCGACCGCGTGCACCAGATTCTTGTCGAAGGCTCGAAGCGCGCCGGCCGTGTGGCCAAGCGCACGATGAAGCGCGTGCGTGAAGCGATATTCGGCAAGACCGCGCAAGCGGGAGGACGTCCCCCGGCTCCCGCCAAACCCGCCGAACCGCTCTGGAGCGAAAGTGACTGAGCCGCCCCGGAACGACGAGCGGGGCGGCCCGACGCAATCGGGTGCAGCGGAGCAAGTGGCGTCCTCGCTTCCTTACCAGGTTCAACTCGAACGCTACGAAGGTCCGCTCGACCTTCTGCTCGACCTTATTCGCAAGCAGCAGATCGATATCCACGATATTCCGATCGCGAAAATCACGGGCCAGTATCTGGAATTCCTGAAGCATATGGAACGGCTGGATATCGACATTTCGGCCGATTTCCTCTACATGGCGGCCACTTTAATCCTGATCAAATCGAAGATGCTGCTGCCGGCCGAGCCCACGCTCCCCGGGCATGAGCCAGCGGAGGACCCGCGCGAGCAGTTGGTCCACCAACTGCTCGAACACGAGAAATTCAAGAGCGCGGCGCAAATGCTGCACGAGCGGCAGCAGATCGAGGACCACGTCTGGTCGAGACCGGATCGCTCGCTCTACGAAGGCGGAGGAGCCGAGGGAGAACTCGTCGTCTCCCTGGTCGATTTGGTGAAGGTGTTCCAGAAAGTGCTCGACCGGCGAAGCGAGCGCAAGGATATCGAGCTCGAGCGGGACGAATTCACCGTCGGATTGATGATCGCGCGGCTGCGCGACCGGCTGAAGGAAACGGATTCGGTGCGGCTGGAGGAATTTTTCGAAAGCTGTCCGACGCGGCGGGCGATGATCGCGGCGTTTCTGGCCGTGCTGGAGCTGACGCGGCTGGGCGCGGTGCTCGTGGTGCAGGACGAAACGTTCGGCGGAATCCTGCTGCGCAAACATAAGATGTTTGACATAGTGTTCTCGGGCGAGTCCGGGCAGGGGCCGCTCGGCGACATCGAACGGGATTACAACTAGAATGGATGCTGGGGAACTGAAAGGCGCGATGGAGGGCGGCGTCTACGGTGCATCGGGATGCTTCGCCCCGATGCCTTTACGGATGCGGGGCGGTCCGCATTTTAAGAATCGGCCCGCTTCGCTCAGCATGACGGTGGGTACGACAGAAAAATGAATCCTCAGGAATTGAAAGGCGCGATCGAGGCGATCATTTACGCGGCTGACGAGCCGGCCACGCTCGATCAACTGGTGAATGCGACGGGCGCGCAAAAGGAAGAAGTGCGTCAGGCGCTCGACGAGATGATCGCGGCCTGCGCCGCCGATGAGCGGGGCATTGAGATTCGCCGCGTCGCCCGCGGCTACAAATATTCCACCAAGCCCCAGCATCATGAACTCGTGCGGAAATTCCTGAAGAGCCTGCGGCCTCCGGTTCGTCTCAGTATGCCGGCGCTCGAAACGCTTGCCGTGATCTCTTACAAGCAGCCGATCACGCTGCCGGAAATTCAGGATATTCGCGGAGTGAACTGTTCGGGCGTGATTCAGACGCTGCTCGACAAGCACCTGGTGACGACCGCGGGCCGCAAACCGGTGATCGGCCGGCCGATTCTTTACCGCACGACGAAGGAATTTCTGGTTCGCTTCGGACTGAACGACGTCGACGAGTTGCCCAGCCTGAAGGAGTTCGAGCAGATGGCGCGCGAGGCCCTCGGCCCGGAAGAGGGAATCGAGATCGTGGCGGAAGAAGGGGCGGGCGAAGCGGGCGTTGAAGAGCGCGCGGCTGAGCCGCAAGCGGCGGAAGCCGGCGCCGAAAGCCACGAGGCTGCGGATGCCACCGCCGACGAGATCGCCGAGGAAACCGCGGGCACGGAACTGGCTGCGGCCGGGCCGGCGATTCCGGCCGAAGAGGAAACGGCCGAAATTGAAATTGCGGTAACCGAGAGCGCCGGGACGGAAGCCGAAGTGGAACAGACGGCGGAAGAGGCAGAGTCCGTCGAACAGGAGCAATCCGAAGGTTTTGAAAGACCGCCGGCGGAGGAAGAAGGCCGGTCGTAATCCGCATTCCTGAAGGAGTTCGCGCAGGGCCGTTCACGGCCGCGCCCATCATGCTCGAAAGATTGCAAAAAATCATTGCCCGCGCCGGGGTCGCCTCCCGCCGCCGCGCCGAGGACCTGATCGTTGCGGGCGAGGTGCAGGTGAACGGCAAGGTGGTCACCGAACTTGGCACGAAAGCCGACCCGGAGAAGGATTCCATTCGCGTTGCCGGGAGGCTGCTGCGGCCGCCGGAGCGGCGGATTTTGCTGGCGCTCAACAAGCCCGATGGGTGCGTCTCGACGCTCAGCGATCCCGGCGGGCGGCCCACGTTGCGCGATTGCCTATCCGGCGTTTCCGGACGCGTGTTTCCGGTTGGCCGGCTCGAATATCATTCGACGGGGTTGATTCTGCTGACGAACGATGGGGATCTGGCGGCGCGGCTTTTCGCGGGTCTGGGGCGCGGGCTACCGCAGACGTATCATGTGAAGGTGAAAAATCCTTTCACCGCGGCGGAAATCGAAACGATTGCCCGGCGCGTCGGTCCAATTCGTCCCTCGCGCCCGGGCCCCAATCCGTGGTATGAAGTGCGTTTGGGCAGCGCGCGGCACGATCGCCTGCGCAAGATCATCGGCGACATGGGTCATTTGGTGGAAAAGCTCAAGCGGGTCGCTATCGGCCCGATCGAACTCGCAGACCTGCCGACCGGCCGCTGGCGCGCGGTGAGTGAAAAGGAATTGCGCTTGCTCGATGAGGCGCTGAAACGCTTGCCGGCCGGGGCGCGGCCGTCCAGCGGAGAAAGGGTGGCGCGCAGATCGCGCCGTAGACGGGAATTCGGCCAAGAGAAGAAGACCGCATGACCAAGCTCCCTCGCCTTCCCGATTACCTCCTCCAGATTCAGCCATACGTGCCGGGCAAGCCAATCGAGGAAGTCGAACGCGAGCTGGGCATCGTTGCGATCAAGCTGGCCTCGAACGAAAATCCGCTCGGGCCATCGCCGCTTGCGGTGGAAGCCATTCACGCCGCAGCCACGCGCGTGCATCTTTATCCGGATGGTTCGACGTGGTATTTGCGCGAGCGATTGGCGGCGCGGCTGAATGTGCCGGCGGACCATCTGGCGTTCGGCGCCGGTTCGTGCGAACTGATTCTTCTGGCGAGCCACGGGCATCTGCAGCAGGGCGACGAAGGGCTGACCTCCGAGTCCACGTTTCCCGTATATGCGGCGGGGATTCTCTCGACGGGCGCGCGGCTGGTCGAAGTGCCGCTCGAGGGAGACGCGATCGATCTCGAGGGAATCGCCGGCGCGGTGACGCCGCGCACGCGCGTCATCTACCTGGCCAATCCGAATAACCCGACCGGGAGCTGGTTTACCGCCGGTCGGTTCGACGCCCTTCTCGCGCAGATTCCCGAAGAGATTCTAGTGGTGCTCGACGAGGCGTATTACGAATACGCCGACCAGCCCGGCTATTCGCGCTCGATCGATCTGGTGCGCGAGGGTCGAAACGTGCTCGTGCTGCGGACGTTTTCGAAGGTGTACGGATTGGCGGGGCTGCGGTTGGGCTACGGAATCGCGCGGCCGGAAATCGTCGCGGCGCTCGATCGCGTGCGGCATCCGTTCAATACCTCGTCCGTGGCGCAGGCCGCGGCGCTGGCCGCGCTGGATGATGACGCGCATGTGCGGTGCTCGCTCGAGATGAATCGCGCCGGCCTCGCGCAACTCTCGCGCGGGCTCGCGGAGACGGGCGTTTCGTTTCTCCCCTCGGTGACAAATTTCATTCTGGTGGACGTTGGGGACGGCAAAGCCGTCTCCGACGCCATGCTTCGACTCGGCGTTGTCGTGCGTCCGATGGATTGGATGGGAATTCCGCAATCCATTCGGGTGACCGTCGGCACGGCCGAGGAAAACCGGAAATTCCTCGACGCGCTGGCCCGCGCGCTCGCGGCATTACGGGAGGCGCGAGTCGGCGGTTCCTGATCCGCGGCCCTTTCCGGTATCCCTGTATTTGGAGGCTTGTCGCATGAACTCTGCCGAGACCCTGCCGCCGAAACGGCGGCCCGGACTGGATCCGGTGACAGAAATTTTGAAGAATGGCCGCACCATCGCCGTGGTCGGTCTTTCCTCAAAGCCCTTCCGGCCCAGCCGGGGCGTTGCCGAGTATATGCAGTCGGTTGGCTACCGGATCGTTCCGGTGAATCCGATGGAAACGGAGATTCTTGGCGAGAAGGCTTACGAGCGCCTCGAGGACATTCCTTTTCCCGTGGATATCGTCAATGTGTTTCGCCGGTCGGAATTCGTGCCGGACATCGTGAAGAGCGCGATCGCCATCGGCGCGCGCGCCATCTGGATGCAGGAAGGCGTGCTCCACGCGGAAGCGGCGGAAATGGCGCGGCAGGCCGGGCTGCAGGTGGTGATGGATTCCTGCATCATGAAGGAGCACGTGAAGCGGTTCCGCATTGGCAGGCCGTGATAGAGTGGCGCGGGCACTCTTGCCCGCGCGCCTTTTCGCTGATTCACTTCCGGCAAAACGCCCGCGCTGATTCCGACTGAGACCTGTCATCCTGAGAGGCTGTGACTTTTTCGTGCGTTCGGTTTGGTTTATCGGTATAAGAGGTTCATGAGCCAACCAGAGGAAGTGGCAGTGGGCGAAGCGAGGGGTGCAGTGCGGTTGCGGAAGCCGGAGCGGCGGCAGATGGGCTGG
>JAGWOX010000265.1 GCA_028877145.1 Acidobacteriota bacterium
GCCCTGGGTCACGATTTTGTCTGCTTGTGTACGTTCATTCTACTCCTCGATCGCGTCGCACTCTTCCATTTTTTGCGACCTCTGATTGCATTTTTTCTGGATTCCCTTCCGCTACGCTCGCGGCTATCTTTCTATGAAGGCATCGGCTCCTCCGTCCGGCTGAAATGCTTGCTACCGGTCTGCCAGCATGAAAGGCCGCGTGGGCGTGTCGTCTGCCGCGGCCTCTCGTCCGCATTTCTCACAGAAAACCCTTCTCTGGAACCGCCCACGCTGAAATCCTGTCATCCTGCGCGAAGCGAAGACAGTGCGGACTACGAAAGCACTCCAGTGGCGGACGCCCCGGGCGCCCTCCAGTTCACCACCTGCGCGCTCGACTCGCTTGCCTCCCTCGCGCCGAATCGAAATTCACGCCCGCCGTGTTAGATTCTCCAAGAGGACCTGACGGCTGGTGGGAATCGCGAAACCACGGATCGGCTGGATCGACATCATCTGGCTGGCGTTTCTGGCCGGGCTGGCGGTGTTGCCGCCGCTCCAGGAGATTCACAAACAACTCATCCTGGCCGGCTTCGGAATCTTCCAGCTCTTCGAAAGACGGCTGGTGGCCTGGTTGCCCGGACGCGGGCGCGCCTACAGCGTGCTGATCAAAACGCTGCTCGCCACGCTGCTGCTCGGCCACACGGGCGGCGTCGGCATCAACAGCAATTACTACCCGATCATCTTTCTTCCCGTCGTCACCGCGGCCATCTATTACGGGCTGGGGGGCACGCTGGCGTGGACCGCTTTCGCATCTCTTGCCTATTGCTCCTACCTGATTCCGGCGCTGCAGGAATATCACCTCACGACGGAAGGCGAAACGACGCTCATCATCCGCATCCTTTTCTTCTTCCTTGCCGGTATCCTGGTCAATCGCTTCGTCCAGGAAAATCGCAAGCAGATGCTCCGCTACCAGGCGCTTTCGGAAGACCTGGCTGAATCCAACCGCCAGCTCCGGCAAGCCCAGGCCGAAGCGCGGCGCGCCGAGCGTCTCGCCGCCCTCGGCCAGCTTTCCGCCGGACTGGCGCACGAAATCCGCAACCCACTGGGTGTGATCAAGGGTTCGGCGGAAATGCTCGGGCGCAATCTGGGCGGCGCCCCGCCGGTCGCCGTCGAGCTTGCCGGCTACATTTCCTCCGAAGTGAACCGGTTGAACGCGCTGATCGCGCGGTTCCTCGATTTCGCCCGGCCATCGCGAATCGAGCTGCATCCGGTGGACGTAGCCGCCGTCGCCGATCGGGCGGTCGACTCGGCGCTTTTCCAATTTCCCAATTCTCCGATACGCGTCGAGAAGCGTTACGCCGCCGAACTGCCCGCGGTGATGGCCGACGAGCAATTGTGCGAACAGGCGATCCTGAACCTCGTCGTCAACGCATACCAGGCCATGGACGGCCGGCCCGGCACGCTGGAACTTTCGATCGCGCCGGCGTCAGACGCCACCGGCCAAACCGGCGTCGAAATCACCGTGGCCGATACCGGGCCCGGCGTTCCCGAGGAATTGCGTGAGCAGATTTTCAATCCGTTCGTAACCTCCAAAAAGGATGGCGTGGGGCTGGGCCTGGCAATCGTCGCAAAAATCGTCGACGACCATCGCGGCACCATCCGGCTGGATTCGAATTCGGAAGGCGGGGCGCGCTTCCGGGTCTTCCTGCCGGCCGCCTCGAAAACGTAATGCGATTCCGGGCAAGACGCCTGAGCAGGCGCTCTGCTTTTGTAAGGGCACGGCTTCAGCCGTGCCGAAAGCAGCGTGAAGCCAAAGCGGCTTTAGCCGCTGAGGTCGTCCTCACCAGGCGCCTCGCCGTTTGATTTCGGGAGAATCATGGCATCCATTCTGATCGTTGAAGATGAAGCGAAAATGCGGCGCCTGCTCGAGATGAACCTGGGCGAGCAGGGATTCACCACCTTTTCCGCCGGTGATGCCGAAACCGGCCTGAAACTGCTGAACCAGAATCCCATCGACCTCGTGCTCACCGATTTCCGCCTGCCCGGCATGAACGGCATCGAGTTCCTGCAGGCGGCCAGGCGCGTGAACGCCGCCGTCCCCGTCATCATCATGACCGCCTACGGCTCGGTGGAATCGGCGGTCGAAGCCATGAAAGTGGGCGCGAGCGATTACGTGCTGAAGCCGTTTTCGCTAGAAGAGCTGGCGCTCGTCGTTCGCAAGGAGCTCGACGCCTCGAATCTGCGCGAGGAGAACCGCTCGCTGCGCGAAGCGCTCGGCCGCCGCTACAAGTACGAAAACATCGTCGCCCGCAGCGAAAAAATGCAGGCCGTGCTCGCCCTGGTCGAGCGCGTCGCGCCGACGAGCGCCACCGTTCTGATCGGCGGCGAGAGCGGGGTGGGCAAGGACCTCGTCGCCCGCGCCGTTCACCAGCACTCGCACCGCGCCTCGGGCCCCTTCGTCAAAATCAACAGCACCGCCATCCCCGAAACGCTTCTCGAGAGCGAGCTCTTCGGCTACGAAAAAGGCGCCTTCTCTGGCGCCACCGCCAGCAAGCCGGGCAAATTCGAGCTGGCGAACAAGGGAACGCTCTTCCTCGACGAGATCGGCGACGTGCCCCAATCCATCCAGGTCAAGCTGCTGCGCGTGCTTCAGGAACGCGAATTCGAGCGGCTGGGTGGCACGAAAACCCTGAAAGTGGACGTTCGCCTGATCGCCGCGACGAATCGCGATCTACGCGCCGCGCTCGAAGAGGGCACGTTCCGCGAAGACCTCTACTATCGCCTGAACGTCGTCGCCATCGATATCCCGCCGTTGCGCGAGCACAAGGAAGACATCCCCGACCTCGCCCGCTTCTTCCTGGAAAAATTCGCCCGCGAATCGGGCGAACCCGCGAAGCAGATCACGCCCGCCGCGCTCGAATTGCTGGTGCGTTTTCACTGGCCGGGAAACGTGCGCGAACTCGAAAATATTCTGCAGCGCGCCGTCGCGCTTTCGGCCGGCAATGTGATCGATGCCGCCGACATTCATTTCGATCCCGCTCCGCAGCGCCCGTCGGCGGAAACCGTTCCCGTCCTGCCCGAAGGCATGACGCTCGAACAGTGGGAAGAAGAAATCATTCGCGAAGCGCTCCACCGGGCGAACGGAAACAAGAGCCAGGCCGCGCGCTCGCTTGGCCTCTCGCGCAACGCCCTCCGCTACCGCCTCTCGAAAATGGGCGTCCCGGACAGCGCCGAAAAAGATTCCTGACTCAAGTAGTTTTTCCCGTCGCGTTGAACAATCTATTCCACCGCTCAACCTGCTTCGGGTCGGGGTTCACCTGGAGGCTCGTGAACACGAGCCGGTGCCCGGCCGGGTCCGTCACGCGAAGATCGCGCGTGTTCCACGGGGTATCGATGGGGCCCTCGATGGCCGAGACGCCGACGCTGTCTGCGGCGCGCGCCTGTGCCGCCAATGCGTCCACATCCTCGGTTTGGAGACTCAGAGTCAAACTCGTTGGCGCCTGCCCCACGGCACCGGCGTGCGCAAGTGTGAGAAGAAGGTCCTGATATTTCCTGCGACGCAAGTGGACCAGACTCGGTTGGCCGTTCACCGCCGGCATTTGAAATACGATGCCGAAACCGAGAGCCTGTACATACCAATGCGCTACGGCCGCCACATCCGCCACAGCAAGCGTCGCAAACATCGGCATCGGATAAATTTCGAACCCATTCCTCTCGCTCAACGTAATGGGCTCGCCGCTCGTGTCGACGGCGCCTGGGACACCGGAAGCAGCTCGTTTTTTCTCCATCTTTGCCTCAGAGGCAATTTCCGCCTGGGAAAAATTATATGACCGCTCGAGAGGAACTCGAAACCTCGCGTGAGGTGGCCGAAATCCACCACCACCGCACGAAAACCACCGGCGGTCGGTAGGCTTTGCCATCGAGCCAAATTGGCCATCACCCGTAACCTATTGCCATAAAAGTTGTTAGTGGAGCAGAGGTTGATGCAAAAGTTTGGCACGCCATGTGCTACCTCAAGGGTGGTCGTCCAGTCAGCATGATCGCCGGACGCCGGGAGGTGCGCCATGACAAAATTCCTCGCAAGTCTCGCGACAGCGGTTCTCGCACTGACGGGCATGGCGGGCATCGCTCACGCGCAGCAAGCCGAAACATCGCCGGGAGTCGCCCGCGTCAGCTTGATTCGCGGAAACGTTTCGATGCAGCGCGGCGACTCGGGCGACTGGGTGGCCGCAACGGTCAACACTCCGTTGGTGTATGGCGACACGATCTCCACCGGCCCGAATTCCCGCGCCGAGGTTCAGCTCGACTTCGCCAACGTTCTCCGCCTCGACTCCGATACCAGCGTGAAGATCGCCGCTCTTGATCGCAGCCACATTCAGGTGCAGGTGGCGCAGGGCCTGGCGAACTTCGACGCGGTCTACCAGGACAACGCGCAGTCGGAAATCGACACCCCCAACGTCGCCGTTCATCCGCTCGGCAACGGCAGCTACCGCATTCAAGTCGATTCGCCCAGCCAGACGATGGTTACCGTCCGCCAGGGTGAAGCCGATGTCTCCACTCCGCAAGGCAGCACGCGCGTCGAGAGTGGGCAATTGATCACCATCCAGGGCGAGAATAATCCCCAGTATCAGACCGCCAATGCGGCGCCGCCGGACGCTTGGGACCAATGGAACACGCAGCGCGATCGCATGATCGCCGACGCATCCAGCTGGCATCACACCGATCGCTATTACACCGGCGCGCAGGATCTCGACGCCTACGGCCGCTGGATCTACGTTCCCTCTTACGGCCAGGTCTGGTCGCCCTACGCATACGCTGGTTGGGCACCGTATCGCGACGGCCGCTGGACTTGGGAACCTTACTATGGCTGGACCTGGGTTTCCTATGAGCCCTGGGGTTGGGCGCCGTATCACTACGGCCGCTGGTTCCTCTATGGCAGCAGCTGGTACTGGTGGCCCGGACCGGTCGCTTATTACCCTGCCTATTATCCCATTTGGTCGCCGGCCTACGTTTCCTTCTT
>JAGWOX010000018.1 GCA_028877145.1 Acidobacteriota bacterium
ATCGGCGCCCGCGTCCGCTTCCGCGTCGCCGCGAGCGAGCGCTCGATCGAGGTCTTCACCACGCGCATCGACACCATCTACGGCGCCACGGCGCTCTTCCTCGCGCCCGATCATCCGCTGCTGCCCGGACTTTTCGAAGGCCAGGAGAATCGCGAAGCGCTCGAAGCCGAATGGAACGAACTGCGCCGGCATATCCTCCGCCCGGCCGAGCTGGCGGCGGAAAAGATCGGCTTTTTCACCGGACGCTACGTCGAAAATCCGTTTTCAGGCGAGAAGATGCCAATCTGGGTGGCGAATTTCGTGCTCTCGGAATATGGCACCGGCGCGGTGATGTGCGTTCCCGCGCACGACGAGCGCGATTTTGAGTTCTGCCGGAAGTACGGATTGCCGGTGAAAGTCGTCATTCAACCGCCGGATGGGGATACGACGATCGATGGAGATTCGCTCGGAACGGCGTCATCCGACTACGGCCGCCTGATCGATTCCGGCCCTTACACCGGCCTCACTTCCGAAGAGGCGCTCGAACGCATGGCCGCCGACGCGCAATTGCACGGTTTCGGCCAGCCGGAAATCGTCTTCCGCCTCCGCGACTGGGGCATCTCGCGCCAGCGCTATTGGGGCACGCCGATTCCCATTCTCTACTGCGAGAAGTGCGGCGCTGTGCCCGTTCCCGACGACCAGTTGCCCGTGCGCCTGCCCGCGAAAATTGAAATCACCGGGCAGGGAAGCTCGCCGCTCGCGAGCATTCCCGAATTTGTGAATGCCACCTGCCCGAAATGCGGCGGGCCCGCGCGGCGCGAGACCGATACCATGGACACTTTCGTCGATTCGTCCTGGTATTTCTACCGCTACACCGATCCGCGCAACGACAAGGCGCCATATGATCCGGCGGCCGTCGCCTACTGGTTCCCCATCGACCAGTACATCGGCGGCATCGAGCATGCGATCCTGCACCTGATCTACAGCCGCTTTTTCTGCAAGGTGATGCGCGACCTGGGCCTCGTCACGCACAGCGAGCCGGTGCTGCGGCTCTTCTCGCAAGGCATGGTGCAGAAAGGCGGCGTCGCGATGTCGAAATCGCGCGGAAACGTCGTCGCCGCGATGGACGTCGCCGAGCGCTACGGCTGCGATACCGGCCGCGTCTATATGCTCTTCGCCGCGCCGCCGGAAAAAGACCTCGAATGGAGCGAGCAGGGAATCGAAGGCTGCTCGCGTTTCCTCAACCGCGTCTTCCGCCTCGCCGATCGCCACGCCGACCGGCTGCGGCCGGTCCAGGCGTCAAATCCCCTCGGGGCCGCGGCCGCCTCGCTCACGGAAAAGGAACGCGCCCTGCTCCGCAAAACGCATCAGACGCTCAAGCGCGTCACCGACGATTTCGAGGTTCGCTGGCATTTCAATACGTCCGTCTCCGCGATCATGGAACTGGTCAACGAGCTTTACGCCCGCGAGCCGCTCGAGGAAGACGCGCGGCCGGAGATCGTGAAGGCGTGCCTCGAACATCTTCTCAGCATGCTCGCGCCCCTCGCCCCGCATCTCGCCGCGGAACTCGCGGAAATGCTCGGTCAGACGGGCGCGCCCGATCGCGAGTGGCCCGCTTTCGATCCCGATCTCGCGCGCGAGGATGAATTCGAGATCGTCGTCCAGATCAACGGCCGCGTGCGCGGCCACGTCGTCGCCGAAGCGGGTACCGCCGAGGAAGAGGTCATCCGTCGGGCGCACGCCGATCCGAAGATTGCATCATTTTTGGAGGGAAAACAGATCGTGAAAACCGTTGTTGTGCCCAATAAACTCGTCAATATCGTGGTGCGCTGACCGCCGATGCCTGAAACTGCCCATCTTCGACCCTCGGGTGGAATTGTCATTCTCGATTTCGGCGCGCAATACGCCCAGCTCATTGCCCGGCGCGTCCGTGAACTCCAGGTCTTCAGCCTGATCCTGCCGTGCACGGTGTCGGTTGAGGAAATCCGCGCGCTCGCGCCTGCCGGCATCATCCTCTCCGGCGGCCCGAGTTCGGTCTACGACGCCGAGGCGCCCTATTGCGATCCGGCCGTGCTGCGCATGGGTCTGCCCGTGCTCGGCATCTGCTACGGCCTGCAATGGATCGCCCATACGCTCGGCGGCGAGGTTCACCCCGCCGAATCGCGCGAGTTCGGTCCCGCCGACCTGGAAGTCTTCGATTCCTCGGCGCTCTTCGCCGGCCTTCCCACGCGCCAGAAAATCTGGATGAGCCACGGCGACCACGTCGTTCGCCTGCCCGAAGGTTTCCGCCAAACCGGCAAGACGCCCAAGGCCCTCGCCGCCGTCGAGGATCTCGCGCGCCGCATCTTCGCCGTCCAGTTCCATCCCGAAGTGCGCCACACCGAGCATGGCCGCGACATCCTGCGCAATTTCGTCTTCAATATCTGTGGCGCGCGACCCAACTGGACCCGGGCCGGTTTTGTCGCCGAGACGACCGAGGCCATTCGCGAGCGCATTGGCGGGGAGCAGGCCATTTGCGCCCTGAGCGGCGGTGTCGATTCCGCCGTTGCCGCGACTCTGGTTCATCGCGCCATTGGTGACCGCCTGACGAACGTTTTCGTGGATACCGGCCTGCTCCGCCTGAACGAATTCGAAGAGACCATGAACTTGCTCGAGCGCCGCATGGGCCTGAACGTCATCGGCGTGCGCGCTGGCGAGCGCTTCCTCGGCCGCCTGCGCGGCATCGACGATCCCGAGGAGAAGCGGCGGCGCATCGGCAACGAATTCATCGAAATCTTCGCCGAACAAGCCCGCGAACTCGAACGCCGCAGCGGCCATCGGGTCGGCTATCTGGTGCAGGGCACTCTCTATCCGGATGTCATCGAGTCGATTTCCGTTCGCGGCCCTTCGGCCACCATCAAGACGCATCACAATGTCGGCGGGCTGCCGGCCGTGATGCCCTTTGAACTGGTCGAGCCGTTGCGCGATCTCTTCAAGGATGAAGTGCGCGAAGTGGGCAGGGAACTCGGCCTGCCGGAAGAAATGCTGACGAAACACCCGTTCCCCGGCCCGGGCTTGGCCGTGCGAGTGCTCGGCGAAGTGACCGAGGAAAAGCTTGAGGCCGTGCGTCAGGCGGACGCCATTGTGATCGAGGAGATTCGCCGGGCAGGGCTTTACTCAGCGCTGTGGCAGGCTTTTGCGGTTTTGCTCCCCGCCCGCAGCGTGGGTGTGATGGGAGATGCGCGCAGTTATGGGCTCACGATCGCCGTCCGTGCCGTTACGTCCGAAGATGCCATGACCGCCGATTGGGCCAGACTGCCCGCCGACGTTCTTGGAAGGATCTCGGCGCGAATCGTCAACGAAACGCGAAGCGTAAGCCGCGTCGTCTACGACATCAGCTCCAAGCCACCAGCCACAATCGAATGGGAGTGACCGCAGGACAAAAGCTCCCACCCGCCCCCGGTACGGCCCAGCCTGCTTGGATTCGAGTTAGCGCTCCGCCATCCGCTGCGCCATGTGCAGCAGCAGACGACGATCGTTCTCGTTCAACCGTTCCAGCAACCGCGCCATCCGGTTGAGGAAACGGGTTTCCTCAGGCGAGCTTCCCCAGGCGATCTCATCTGCGGTCTTTCTCTCCGGCAGGTTCGGCAGTTGCGGCGGCTCCTCGCTATCGTAGAAGAGCTGGTAAAGCGGCACCTCCAGTGCGCGTGCCAGCTTCTCCAAAGTCTCGATCGACGGAACCGTGTGGCCGTTCTCTACCCGCGAGATGTAGCACCGCAGCAGGCCAGTGCGTTTCTCAATTTCACCTTGCGAAAGAGTTTTGGTCTCCCGCAAGGCTCTGAGTCTTTCTCCGATAACCATCGTGGCTATAATTCTTCCATAATTGTCCTAACGGTACAAGAGGGAATAAATAAGGAATTTGTTGGGCCGGAAGAACACAATGCGATGCAGATTGGAATAGGTCCTAGTACCTTGTAAGTAACCCCTTCCACTTGCCCACTCCGGATTCCCGCCACCCGCATTTTACGCCTCGCCTCCGAAAAAACCGCCGGCGCCGTTGCGCCGTCACCTGACCCGTAGGAATATGTAACCTCAACGGCCGCGCATACGTCTTTCTAAGCGGCTGACCTGTGATCTATGGCCAAACCTCCTGGGGAAGGTCAGCACAACGATGCTGCGGACGAGCGGCAACTGGTCCGACAGGCGCAGGCAGGCGATGAAGCTGCCTACGAGGAACTTGTGCGGACGCATCAGCACCGGGTTGTGGCCATCGCCAGCCGGCTGCTTCGCGGTTCGCCCGATGCCGAGGACGTGGCCCAGCAGGTTTTCGTCAAAGCCTACTTTTCGCTCCGCCGATTCGATCTGCGGTCCAAGTTCTCCACGTGGCTCTACAAAATCGCGGTCAATGAGTGTTGGAACCATTTGCGGAAGAAAAAGGCTCGCCCGCTGGTCTACGAAGCCGATCTCAGCGAGGAGCAGGCCGAGCGTTTCGAGGGAGAAGCCCAACGCTCGGGGCTCGTCGATCCGGAGGAAGGAGCCCGGCTGCAGGATCTGGTCGAATGGCTACTTTCCCAGCTCGATCCGAAGGACCGCCTGATGCTGGAGCTCAAGGAATCCCAGGGTTTTTCGATTGACGAAATTGCCGAGTTGATGGAGTTGAATGCCAATACGGTGAAAGTTAGGCTTTTCCGCGCGAGGGGGAAACTGGTAGAACTCTACCGTCGTCGGCTGAGCCATTCGCGGCGGCCGGCGGCAAAGCGAGGCTGATACGACAATGTTCGCAAAACAGGATCGTCCCGGCGCCTGTTCGGCGCTCGAAGCGAGGCTCGAGGACTACCTCGGCGGACGGCTCGATTCGCGCGAGTCGGCCGAAGTGGAAGTACACACGCGCAGCTGCCCCCGTTGCGCCGCCGCTCTCGAGACCGCCAGGGCATCCGCCCCTCTTCTTGCCGTCCTCAGCGCGCGGCCGGTACCCGCGCCGAACCCGTTTTTCGTGACGCGCGTCATGGCCGCCATTCGCGGCGAACAGCGCGAGAGTGAGGTCTGGAAACCGGTCGAGCGCGCCGCCTGGCGGCTCTGCTGGATCGCCGCGGCGGTGGTGCTCATCCTCACCGGCTTCATGTTGCGCGTTGAGACCGCGCCGCCCGTCAGCGCGCAGCAGAGCCAGATTCAGGCTCTCGTGAGCGTCCCCATGCCGCAGCCCGGCAGCCAGGACGACACGTATCTTCTGGTCGCCAGTGACGACAATGGCCGCTAAACGACCGAGCGCCAAAGCGATCATCCTCACGCTCGCCGTCTTCATCCTCGGCGGTGCCGTGGGCGTTCTGGGCACGTACGTCGCCGGCCACATGCGCGACGGCCATCGCCGGCAGCGCATCGTTGATCGTCTCAATCAGCAGCTTCAGCTCACTCCCGAGCAGCAGAAGCAGATCGAAAGCATTCTCGAAGATGGCCATAAGCGCATCACCGTCATCTACCGGGAAAGCCAGGATCAGGCGCGCCCCCAGTACGACGCCGTCCACAACGAGATCCGCAGCCGCATCCGCGCCGTCCTCACCCCGGCGCAGCAACCCAGGTTCGACGAGTTCCTGAAACGCCTCGACGCCGAGCGCAAGGCCCGCGAACAACAGGCGCAGCCGCCCCCGCACCCATCCCGCTAGAGCAGGCAACGGCCCGGTGGTCCCCGATGGGACACGCCAAGCGTGCCCGCGATCGGTCCGTGCTTGCGCGCGGGGCCCGTAAGGCTCGGTTGGCAAGCCACCGGCCCGCCTACCCCGCCCAGGCGCGTCCGCGGCCGCTTCGCCGGTTCAACCCCCTACAATATTTGCGGCCGCCGTTCGTCTACAGAAACAGATGGATGAGCGGTTGCGAGTCACTCCGATGACCGGCCAAGGCCGTGAAATCTCCGAAGTCATTGCCGGAGAGCAATCCCGGCTGCGCAATTTCATCCGCAAGCGGGTGCCCAACGAAGCCGACGTGGAAGATCTCCTTCAGGAGGTCTTTTACGAACTGGTGGAAGCCAATCGCCTGTTGATGCCGATAGATCACGTAACCAGTTGGCTTTTTCGGGTCGCGCGCAATCGCATCATCGATTTCTTTCGCAAGAAGCGGCCTGAGGCGTTTGGAGGCCATCTGGTGGCGGTCTCCGATGAGGGAGAGGAGGTCTCACTGGAGGATGTGTTGCCAGCGCCGGATGCCGGGCCCGCGGAAGCGTACGCCCGCGCCGTGCTGCTGGAAGAGCTCGAGGAGGCTCTCGACGAACTGCCGGAGGAACAACGGGATGTCTTTATCGAACACGAGATCGAGGGGTACAGCTTCAAGGAGATCGCCGCCCGGACCGGCGTCGGCATCAATACCTTGCTTTCGCGCAAGCGCTACGCGGTGCTTCATCTGCGCGAACGATTGCGGAGCATTCACGACGAGTTCATGAAGAAATGAGGAGCGCGACATGAAAAGGAAATGGATTTTTCTGGCTCCATTGGCGATCCTCGCCATGGCTGTTTTCATCGCGGTCGGCGGCGAAGTCGTGCGGCTGTTGTGGAACTGGTTGTTGCCGACGCTGTTCGGATGGCGGCAAATTACCTTCTGGCAGGGCGTCGGATTGCTGGCTCTCTGCCGTATTCTGTTCGGCGGCTTTTGTGGCCGAGGCTTTCGGCGTTCCGATTTCCGCCGGCGAATGGTCGAGCGCTGGGCGCGGATGACGCCGGAGGAGCGAGAGACGTTCCGACAGGGGATGCGCTCACGTTGCGGCGGCTTCGCTGCGCCAACCGGCGAAACCAAGCAATCGTCCTGAACGTACCGCGCCGGCGGTTCCTGACGGAGCAGCGCCACACCACCGCTCTCGCGGCGCAGCCTTCGAAGATGCGCGACATCTCAGGGGAGACGACCAGCGGCGTCCCGCTTCGTTCTTGAAGGAAGTCTCTCGATTTTAAAAGGGAATGTCCTCGTCGGAAATTGCCGGACCCGCCTGCGGTTCTTCCATCATTTCGGGCTCAGGCACATGGCGCCCGCCGCCCTCCGATGGTCCGCCGCCGGGTGCGCCTTCGCCGCGCCCGCCAAGCATCTTCATCACGTTGGCGACGATCTCCGTCGAGTAGCGCTTGTTTCCCGCCTGATCGTCCCACTGCCGTGTCTGCAAACGCCCCTCGACGTAGATGAGCGATCCGCGTTTCAGGTATTGCTGGGCGATTTCCGCCAGCCGGCCCCACATCACGATCTTGTGCCACTCGGTGCGCTTCTGTCGCTCGCCCGCGCGGTCCTTGTACGTCTCGTCGGTGGCCATCGAGAAATTGCACACCTGCTGGCCGCTGCCCGTGTAGCGCGTCTCGGGGTCTTTCCCCAGTCGACCGACCAGAATTACTTTGTTGACTGACATGTTTGGGTGCCTTCGGTGGCCGAGTATACCCGAAAGCCTGTCCCCGCGCACACGGCTTTCTCTCTCTCCCGCCTCCCGTGGCGCCCATGCGACGGTCCATTTTGGCTGTTCGTCCTCCGCATACTTCGTGCCACGATGCACGAGGCGGATGTGTGGCCGGGGGCGTCCGGCAAACAGGTGGATCAGGCAATGATTCTGGAGGCGATTTCCGCGGACGAAATCAGCCAGGCGCGCTCGCTATTCCTCGAGTACGCCGCCTCGCTGGACTTCAGTCTCTGTTTCGAAAATTTTCAGCAGGAGGTGGATGCGTTGCCCGGCAAATACTCACCGCCGAATGGTGTGCTGCTGCTCGCCGCGGGGAAGCCGGGCGAGCCCGCCGGATGCATCGCCGTTCGGCCGCTAGGCAATGGCGTATGCGAAATGAAGAGGCTGTACGTGCGTCCCGCATTCCGCGGAACGGGAACGGGCAGGGAACTCGTCGAGGCGGCGGTGGCGTGGGCGCGCGCGCAGGGTTACTCCGCCATGAAGCTCGATACGGTACCCGGCAGGATGGACGCGGCCATCGCCCTCTACCGCCGGCTCGGGTTCGTTGAATGCCCGCCCTACTACGAAACTGCCGTCGAAGGCACTCTGTTCTTCACGCTCGGGTTGTGAACGCGTCATGCTGAACCGGTGGCGCAAAGGCTGATGGTCCCCCCACGCGAGACGATTCGCCGGGCCTCGGCGGCCGACGCCGGCGGAGTCTTGCGTTGCCTGCGCCTCGCATTCGAGCCGTATCGACTGTCCTATACGGCGGCGGCTTTCGCCGACACCGTGCTCGCCCCGGAGACCATCGGCAACAGGCTCCTTATCGCCAAGGTGTTCGTGGCCGTTTCGGAAGGGAAAGAGATCGTGGGAACGATCGGCTGCCAAATGGTTTCCCCGGAAGAGGGACATCTCCGCGGGATGGCGGTCGTGCCCGAATGGCAGGGATCAGGGGTCGCCGAACGGCTGCTGCTTAGCGCCGAGCGCGAACTGCGCGACGCCGGCTGCTCGCTCATCAGTTTGGACACAACCGAGCCCTTGAAGCGCGCCATCCGGTTTTACGGAAAGCACGGATTTCACGCCTCGGGCAAGGTTGCCGATTTCTTCGGAATGCCGCTCTACGAATACGTCAAATTGACGGCGTTGCCTGCGCGGCATTTTCCGGCAACGTCTTAGCGCGCCCGCACGCCCAATTCCTTAAGCCGTGCCTCCGCCTTGCGCGCCTGCTCCGTTCCCGGATTGTCGCGGATCACGCGGCGCAGTTCGGCGACGGCCGGGCCGTTCTCGTGCACTTTCAGCAGCGCGTAGGCCTTTTTCAGCCGCGCGTCAGCCCTCTTGAAACTGTTCGGGTAGTTGTTCAGCACCTGATTGTATTCCCCGATCGCGGCCGGGTAGCGGCCCTGCACGTAAGCGATCTCGCCCAGATAGAAATGCGCGTTTGAGGCGAGATCGGTTTTGCCGTAGAACTGCAAATATTGCTGGAACTCCTGATTCGCGAGGTCGTAATTGCCGGCGGTGAAGTCCCTCAGCCCGTTCGTGTACAGCAGATCGGCCGGAGGTGCGGAAGCCGACGGGGATGCAGGCGCACCTGCGCCGCCAGTCTGGCCCTGGCTGGGAGGCGCGTCGTTCGGCGCGCCGCTCTGCTGCTGGTCCCCGGGGCCTGGACCGGTCGACGAGGCGCCCGGCTGCGTCTGTCCACCGCCGAGCGCGGAGACCTTGGCGTCGATCGTCTGCAGGCTGTTCTGCGCTGTCGCCAGCTGCCCGGAGAGCTTGCCGATCCTCGCCTTCACATCCTCGAGGCTGTCGGAAAGCGCCTGCACCTGGCTGGCCATCGTATTGATCTGCGAGCCGCTGTTCGCCTGCGTATTCTGAATGGTCTTCTGCATCGATCCCACGGTGCCGGCTAGCTGGTTCTGCGAATCGACCACCTGACCCACCAGCGTCTTCAGAACGGCGAAACTCTGCGTCATCTCGTTCTGCATCGTCTGCTGGTTCTGCATCAGGATCGACACTTGCTGCTGCAACTGGATGATCTCTTTGGCGACGGCGTCGGCCGGCGGTGGCGACAACAACGCCCCCAGCGCCAGTCCGGCGGCCACCGAAACAGTGACTATCGCAAGTCCTCGTCCGCGCAAGTCCTTCCTCCTTCATCGGCGCGGCTGCCGGCCCCGGCCGTCCTCGGTGGGACGGGCCGGTGCCGGTGCCGTGTCGACTCTCGCGAAATCAATGAGCCATGACGAAGTGCGCCCGCCGGTTCTGTTGCCAGCAGGTTTCATCATGCTCGGTGCAGAACGGATGTTCCTTGCCCCAACTCATCGTGCTCATCCGGTCCTCGGTAATCCCGAGTGAAACAAGAAACTGCTTGGCCGCGTTCGCGCGCCGCTGCCCGAGTCCCAGGTTGTACTCGAGCGAGCCGCGCTCGTCGCAATGGCCTTCGACCGTTACCTTGACATCGGGGTGCGCCCGCAGAAATTCCGCGGTCTGCGTCAGTGCCTCGCGCGCGTCTGCCCGGATGTCGGCCTGGTTGAAATCGAAGAAGGCGTCCTTCACGTCCCGGTTGAACAACTCTTCGAGCGTGGCGCTCGGCCCGGAAGGTTGCGGTGCCGCCGCCGGCGCTACCGTCACCCGGACCGTGTCAACCGCGTTGCCGCCCGGGCCGCTGACGGTAATCGTGTAGGTCGTGGATGTGGTCGGCGAAACCGTCGTCGATCCGCTTGGCTGCACGTTGCCCACGGCCGGTTCCAGATCGAGTTTCGTCGCGTTCTCCGAGGTCCAGCTCAGCGTCGACGACTGGCCCGTGGTGATGAATTCCGGTGACGCCGTCAGTTTTACTGTCGGCGCGGCCGGCGCTGGGGCTGGCGGCGTTGGTGCGGGCGGAACGGCGGCCACTTTCTTCTTGCAGGCTCCGGCGAAAATCGTCAGGCCTGCCACAAACAGAATTAGGGCGAACTTGCGCAGAGGACTTCTACTATTGCTCTCGCTGCTGCTTTCCATTCTCGGTTCCTCCTGAACTGTACTCCCAGGTTGAACGGTGACCGGGCCCTAGACTTAACTATCGTACCATCGAGAAAAGAGTCTCTCCATGGCCCGTCACCGGGTACACTCGCTCGCCGTTACTCCCATTTCACTTCCACGACCAGTTCGGCGAAATATTTGTGCCTTCGTGCGTCAGCTCGTGCAGCCCGCTCCCGTCGGCGAACATCGTCCAAATCTCGTTCCTGCCCGTGCGGTCGGACTGGAACACCAGGTGCCTGCCGTCGGGCGCCCAGCTCGGCCGCTCGTTCCGGCCCGCATCGTGTGTGAGCTGCAATAACTGGTGCGAGGCGATATCCATCACGTACAGGTCGTAATTGCCCAACGGCCGTCGCCAGCTGAACGCCAGTAGCTGCGCATTCGGCGACCAGGTCGGATCGACCACATAGCCCATGTCCGGCAGGTCGATCTTCACCACGTTCGACCCGTCCGAATTCATCATATAGAGGCCCGGCGTGCCGCCGCGATCGCTGACGAAGACGATCTGCTGGCCCGTTTTCGGATTCCAAACCGGAGACGTGTTCACCGAGTGCCGCTCCAGGCTGAGTTCTTTCAGATTCGTTCCGTTCGTGTTGCTCGCCCAGATTTCGGGATCGCCCCGCATGCTCGAGGAAAACGCGAGCTGCGTGCCATCAGGCGACCATGCCGGCGCGGAAGTTGTTCCGGCGAACCGCGGGAAATACAACACGCGATTTGCCGCCATCGAATACAGGCAAATCTGCGCCGAAATCACGCCCCGGTACGGCACGAAGCACGTAAAAGCGATCTCGGAAGCGTCGGGCGACCAGCGTGGTGTGAAAGATTCGGTCCGGAGATGCGTGATCTGATGCGCGTTTTCCCCGTCGTAGTCCATCACCCACAGCTCGGCGATATTGCCAATCTGATGGCTGTACACGATGTGCGTCTGCGCGATGCCCGGCACGCCCCCGCTCAGCATCGCCACGATGTCGTCGGCCATTTCGTGCGCCAGTTGCCGCGCGCCTGCGGCCGTTGCCGGACCCTGGTACACCTTCGAGAGCATCGGCGGCGCCGCCGGGTTCGTCAGGTCCTCGAGCCAGCCGGAGACGGAGAGCGAGTTGCCGGCGGCCGACATGTTCCCGAACGCGATCATCGCCGCGTTCACCGGCGTCGCCGTCCATTGCTGTTGTTTGCCCGCGAGTTGGTTGGGCTGCGACGGCCACGTCGACGGCAGCGGGTAGAAACTCTTGCTCACCATTTCGATCACGCCCGAATAGTCCAGGTCGTTCCATAGCACCTGATCGAACACCTGGCCGAGTGGCTGCGCCGCGGCGTTTGTCGTCGCGAAATCGGGCAGCGCCAGCCGGACCTTCTTCACGCCGATGCCCGTCCCCGTGCGGAACCAATCCTGCGGCACCGGTCTCGAATCCGCTCCGGTCCACGCAATGGCTATCACCGCTACCACGGCCACCGTCAACGCCAGCCAGGTCCACCGTTTTGGCATCATCTCCACTTCCTTCATCGATGGAAGTCAAACCAGAATTCGACGTTCACATACGAACCCGAATACGCGCCGGGCAGGGGATTCAGCGGGCTCGACATCCGAATCGCCCGCACCGCCGATGCGTCCACCGACGGATACCCGCTCGATTTCATCACCTGGATGTTCGCCACCGTCCCGTCGCGCAGAATCTCGAAGTCGATCACCGCCCGCGGCGCCCATTGCACGGTTGTTTCCACCGTCGATTGCAGCCAGTTGCTGCTCACCCGCCGCTGCACCGCCTCCACGTACCAAGGAAACATGTTCCCGAATCCGCCCGAGGGACCTCCCATGTTCAATCCGCCCTGCGTGTTCTGTCCCATCGTAAAAGTCGAGTTGGAGTAGGGAACTGCCGGCGCTCCGCCCTGCCCGTAGGGAACCGCGTTTTTCGGCGGCACCGCCTTGTTTTCGAGCAGCTTCGATTTTCGCGGCGTGGTCCACTTCGGCCGCTTCTCCTTCATGAATTCCGGCAGCTTCGTCGCGTCGGGCTCGTAGGGAATCTTCGGCGGCGGCTCCGATTTGTAGAGCCCTTTTGTCGTGTCCACCACCCGATTCACCGTCACGGCGTCCGGCTCCGGCAGCGGAATCGCCGGCAAACTTCCCACCAGGCTCACCTGCACCGCGCCGCCTCCGGTGCCGGCGCCGCCCCACGTGTCGCCGCGGTGCGAGAGCAGCGCCGATACCACGAACAGCGATGCCAGCACGAAATGAAACAGCCCGGACCACGCAAGCGACTGCCCCAGCTTCTCACCCGGCGGACTCGGTCCAACGAATCCCTCAGCGGGCGCGCGCACGTTCGGTGATGGGTACGGTAACGACACTGATATTCTGGATGCCCGCTTGCTGCAACTCGGAGGTCACCGTCGCGAAACTCCCGAACGGCACCGACTCGTCGCAGCGAATGTACACCGGCTGATGCGCCGGATCGGTTAATTTGGACTTCGCTTCCGCGCCCAGTTCGTGAATGTTCACCGGCTTGTCGTCGACGTAGACGCGCTGGGCGCGATCGATCGTGATGACCACGCGCGCCGACTTGATCTCCTTCACCGTCTGCGTCTTCGGCAAGTCCACCTGGATGCCCGACTGCAGCACCGGTGCCGTGATCATGAAAATCACCAGCAACACCAACATGACGTCGATGAACGGCACCATGTTGATCTCGGAGAGCGAGCTTCCCGTCGATCGCATGACTTGGGGCATGGAGGCCTCTTAATTGTTCGGCGAGCGCCGCCGTCTGAACCGCGGCCACCCGGCCTTTCCCCTGAACCGCTGACGACCGCCGCTCGTTGCTGGCGGCCGCCCGTTTCCTGCGTGCATTACGGCGGTGGAGAATCCGTCGCACAGGCTCCGCTTCGATCTGTTCTTTTCACCGCTCCGGATTCTTGCCAACTCGTTATTGTCCGGGCGTTTCGATGTGCGTTACAACCTCGGCAACGAAATTGTCCATCCGGGTGGAAAATTCCCGGATCCGGTGCAGGAAGTGGTTGTAGAAGATGACCGCCGGAATCGCCGCGAACAGCCCGGCTGCGGTCGTGATCAGCGCCTCGGCGATGCCCGGCGCGGTGGCCCGCAAGCTGGTGGCTCCGGCCTCGCCCATCCGCGAAAACGCGTCCATCACTCCCCAAACCGTTCCGAACAGGCCGATGAAGGGCGAGACCGACCCCGTCGTTGCCAGAAACGGCATCCATTTCTCCAGACGTCGCGTCTCTTCCGCCGCCGCTAATTGCATTTCCACCGCGATGGCCTGCGGATTCCTTACCGTTCCCGGATGCGGGTTTCCGCCGGCCATCTGCCTTCCCAATTCCTGGTAACCCGCGGCATACACGCCTACCAGGGGCGAACCGGGGGCCATGGCCTGCAACGTCCCCAATTCCGGTAGCTGCCTGGAAGCGCGAAACATCTTCAGAAAATTCTTCGTGTGTGCGTCGACTGCCCGGAATAATTTGTATTTTTCGAAGAAGACGGCCCAGGAGAAAAGGGAGAACAACAGCAGAATCAGCAGGACGATGCGGGCAACCCACCCGGTCTGCTCAAACAATCCGCCGAGAGGACTCGCCAAAAACAACACCAATGGGGTCGGAATCGCTTACTCCCTCTTGGCGCCAGCGGAGAGCGCGAACAAAATCACCGTACCATACGCTCCCATCACGGTCAAACACACTCCGCAGACGCACGTTGGTCATTCGACAACTTTCCACGTTTGGATTTGACGCAACTCCCGCATCCCGTGTTGCCCGCGCGCCGCTGCGCCGCGAACCCTTATGCTAAAATGGCCGCGAGTTGGCCATGGTCGATATTCCGCTCGAATCTCTCACCGGCGGCTCCGCTCCCGCCGGGCCCTCCTCGTCCGGCCGCACGTTCTATCTGGAGACGTTCGGCTGCCAGATGAACGTTCACGATTCGGAAAAAGTCGCCGGCGTGCTGCTGGCCCGCGGTTATCGCCCCACGAGCGATCCCGATCGCGCCGACCTCGTCCTCTACAACACGTGCAGTATCCGCGAAAAGGCCGCGCAAAAGGTCTTCGCGCATCTCGGCAAGTACAAGAAGGCTCCCGAGCAGGGCCGCGCCGTCGCCGTCCTCGGCTGCGTCGCCGAGCAGGAAGGCGAGCGCATCTTCGACCGCGCTCCCTGGGTCAGCCTCGTCTGCGGCTCGGCCAGCTATCGCCGCCTGCCTGAACTGCTGGACCGCCTCGAAGCCGGCCAGCGCCGCGTCACCGGCCTCGGCCTCGACGTCGACGAAACGTTTGAAACCGAAGTCACGCGCCGCGACCACCCCTTCCGCGCCTACGTCACCATCATCGAGGGCTGCGACAAGCGCTGCACCTTCTGCGTCGTCCCTTCGACGCGCGGGCCCGAGCGCAGCCGCGCCTCCGGTCCGGTCCTCGCCGAAGTGGCTCGCCTCGCTGCCGCGGGCTACACCGAAGTTCAATTCCTCGGTCAGACCGTCGACTCCTGGCGCGACCCCGGCCCGCCCGGCCTGCGCTTCTCCGAATTGCTCCTGGCCGCCGCTGCAACGCCCGGCATCCGCCGCGTCCGCTTCACCACCTCGCACCCGCGCGATTTCGGGCCCGATATCGTCCGCGCCATCGACGATTGCCCCGTCCTTTGCGAGCACATCCATCTGCCGGTGCAGTCCGGCTCTACTCGCGTGCTCGAGCGCATGCGCCGCAACTACACTCGCGAGGAGTATCTCGAAACCATCGCGATGATTCGTTCCTCGCGCCGCCCCATTAGCCTCACCACCGACATCATCGTCGGCTTCCCGGGCGAAACCGAGGAAGACTTCGCCCTGACGATGGATCTGCTCGATCGCGCCGGCTACGACGGCGTCTTCGCCTTCAAATATTCCCCGCGCCCCAATACCCCCGCGCTCGAATGGCCCGACCAGATTCCCGAAGCCGAAAAGAGCCGCCGCCTCGCTCTGCTCATCGACCGCCAGCGCCAGATTCAAGTCGAGCGCAACGGAAAACTCGTCGGCTCCGGCGTCGAAGTGCTCGTCGACGGCCGCCACGAAGCGCGCGGACAATGGACTGGACGCACTTCCGGCAACCGCGTCGTAAATTTCACTTCACCCATGCCCGATCTTCTGGGACAATACGCGCAGGTGAGGATCTTTCAGGCCGGCCCGAACAGCCTCGTCGGCGAACACACTCGGTAGTCGCGGGAGGCATCCATGGAAGTCGAGATGAAAATCAGGGGCCTCATGATGGATCCCGTCACCAACATGCCTGTGGTCGTCCTCCGGGATTCCGAGGGTGGTTCCATCCTCCCCATTTGGGTCGGGATTTACGAAGCCAACGCCATCGCTCTGGAAATCGAGAAGGTGCAGACTCCCCGCCCGATGACGCACGATCTGCTCAAAAATCTCCTGCTCGGCCTCCAGGTGAATGTGCGCAAAATTGTCGTCAACGATCTGAAGGACGATACCTTCTACGCCCTCATCTGGATGGAGCGCGATGGCAACATCTTCGCCATAGATTCGCGCCCCAGCGACGCGCTCGCTCTCGCCCTGCGCCTCGATTGCCCCATCTACGTCGAAGAGCACGTTCTCAAAAGTTCCCGCGTTTCCGGCGACGCCACCGAAAAACCAGGGAACGAAGAAATCCGTAAGTGGCTCGAGGGCCTGAATGACGAGGACCTCGGCCGCTATAAGATGTAGCCCCGTCCTTAGCTCATCCTTAATCAGCTAACCACGGTCAGCGTTAAGCTGGCCGTGTCTCTACATCTCAAGCGAATTACAAGAAACGTCCGTCCATCTCCGGACCAGTGCGCCGGACTCGCGTTCCGATTTTGGATTTTGCAGGGGCGACCCGATGGGTCGCCCTGGCCAAGCCGCGTCATCCGCCAACGCCCCTTCCCATCACTTTTTCGCCCCTTCCCCTCATTTTCCCCTTGCATTATCCCCATCCGGGCGGCTACAGTCCTCCTAGCTCTTGGGGTGAAACGAGTTACGCCCCTATATATAGTCGGGAGCTAGCGCCGACCACTTGACCGCTATCGTTGCGATTACGAATCAGAAGGGCGGGGTAGGGAAGACCACCACCGCCATCAATCTTGCCGCCGCCATCGCGCGCCGCAAGATGCGCACACTTCTTATTGATCTCGATCCCCAGGCGAATTCTTCCCTGGCCTTTTTCGACGTCGCCGAGATGCCCTCCAGCATGTTCGATGTGCTCTCCGAACAGCGTCTCGACGTCCGCGAGGTCATTCGCGAAACCAAAGTTGCGCAACTCTCGCTCGCTCCGGCGCGCCTCTCGCTCGCCAAGCTCGAGCAGCAGCTCGTCGGCCAGTTCGACGCGCCCTTCAAGCTGAAGGACGCCCTGGTCAACCTGCACAAGGATTACGATTTCATCGTTATCGACACGCCGCCCGCGCTCGGCATCCTCACGGTGAACGCGCTTGTCGCCTCGACCCATCTGCTGATTCCCGTCCAGGCCAGCTATTTCGCCATCGAAGGCACCGACGACCTGGTCGAAACCTATTCCCGCATTCGCGCGCGCCCCAATCCAGACCTCAAGCTCCTGGGCGTGCTCATCACCTTGTTCGATCGCCGCACAAATATCGCCAAGGACGCCGTCAATCAGATTCGTTCGGTGTTCGGCACTTCGCTTTTCAAAACGCGCATCAGCCGCAACGTGCGCTTGGAGGAGAGCCCCGCGTATCGCCAAACCATCTTTACTTTCGCGCCCGGCTCGCCCGGGGCCCAGGAGTATCGAAAGCTCGCCGAGGAGGTTATCACCCGTGTCCAAGCGGATCGGGTTGCCCGTCACTCTGAAGATGCGGCATGACGCCCACTACATTGAGGAGCTGACCACGTTCAGCGGCGCCTCGGTGGGCCGCATGCTGCCCATCGAAAAGGTTCGCCCAAACCCCGACCAGCCGCGCAAGTTGATCGGCGACATTCGGGAGCTGGCCGAGTCGATTCGCGAGAAGGGTGTGCTCGAGCCGCTGCTCGTCCGCTATTCCGCCCGCGAAGACCTCTACTACATCATCAGCGGCGAGCGCCGCTACCACGCATCGCGTGAAGTCGGCCTGCGCGAAGTCCCCTGCATCGAAAAGACCGCCGACGACGCCGAGACGCTGGAAATCTCGCTGATCGAGAATCTGCAGCGCAAGGACCTGACCCCGTTCGAGGAAGCCGACGGGCTCGCCCGCCTCGCCGAGCAGTTCGAATATACGCATGAGGAGATCGCCCGCAAGATCGGCAAATCGCGTACCTCGGTCACCGAGTTGCTCTCACTGCGCGTCATCCCCGACGCTGTCCGCCGCAACTGCCACGAAAGCGGCGTCACGTCGAAATCGCTTCTGCTCCAGATCGCGCGCCAGCCCACGCCGCCCAAAATGCAGGAAATGGTGAAGCGCATCGCGAACGGCCGACTCACCCGCGATGAGGCCCGCCGCGTCCGCCAGCAGGAGCAGGGAAGCGTTCCGCGCCCGGAAGCCTACACCTTCACTCATCGCTCCGAAGACGATTCCTTCGTCCTCCGAGTCCAGTTCCGCAAATCCCACGTCACCGCCGACGAAGTAGTAGCCGCCCTCCACGACGCCCTGGCATCCCTGGAACAACACGCCGGCGAACCCGAAGCCGCCGCGTAGCACCCAGCCGTCCAAGCCGAAACACAAACTCCCGCGAGCCCTTCCGGGCCTGCCCGTCGTAGACGCATAGCCCGGAGGCGGGTGCCCCACCCTTGCGCATTGAGCAAGGGCGGGCCGATCTAAAGAGTCCCTACCGCACTCTTGTCCGAACGTCTTTCGCAGATTGTGCCCATACGCAGCCATCAGCGAAGCGCACCGCCAGCGGGCAACTTTTTCTGCCACCTTTCCTCCCCCAGCTTCATCTCTAAGTGGTAGACGCGATTTGAGCCAACAACCAGCGATCACCGCAAAGGCGAAACAGAAAACGCGCGAGGTGCGAGAGTTTGCACCGGATTGCTACGAGCGCAAAGCCTTTACAAGGAGAAAGACAGTCATGAGTGAAGCAGCAAAGCCGGCCACGCTGCCGGAAACTCAGGTTCCGAAAACTTTTCCCGCCAGAGCCTATGCCGCCGCAAGCCCAACCGCGGACCTCGGACCGATAGCTATCCGGCGCCGCGAGCCAGGACCGCAGGACGTGCAAATCGAAATTCTCTATTGCGGCGTGTGCCATTCCGATCTTCACCAGGTGCGCAACGAATGGCAGAACGCGTTGCCCACGGTGTACCCCTGTGTGCCGGGCCACGAAATCGTCGGCCGCGTACTGAAAACCGGCAGCTCGGTGAAAAAATTCAAGCCGGGCGATATCGCCGCTGTCGGGTGCATGGTCGATTCGTGCCGCACCTGCGCCGGCTGCAGCGACGGCCTCGAGCAGTATTGCGACAATTTCACCCTCACCTATAACAGCGAAGACAAGCATCTCGGCGGCGTCACGTACGGCGGCTATTCGGAAAGCATCGTCGTGGATGAGTCTTTCGTCCTCCGCGTGCCGGATGGGCTGGACCTGGCGGGTACCGCGCCGCTGCTGTGCGCGGGCATCACGACGTATTCCCCGCTGAAACATTGGAACGTCGGAAAGGGAAGCAAGGTGGGCGTTGTGGGCCTCGGCGGCCTGGGCCACATGGGCGTGAAATTCGCTCACGCCTTCGGAGCCCATGTCGTTCTATTCACCACCACCCCGAACAAGACCGCCGACGCGCGACGGCTCGGCGCGGACGAAGTCGTCATCTCGAAAAACGAAGCGGAGATGCAAAAGCATCTCGCCAGCTTCGACTTCATTCTCGATGCCGTATCCGCACAGCACGATGTGAACGCCTATCTCGGACTGCTCAAACGCGACGGAACGCTCACTCTCGTCGGCGCTCCCGAAAAACCGCTGCCCGTCGCGGCTTTCAGCCTCATCTCGAAGCGCCGCCAGCTCGCCGGCTCGGCCATCGGAGGCATCCGCGAGACGCAAGAGATGCTCGATTTCTGCGGCCGACACGGAATCACGTCGGATATCGAACTGATCAAAATGGATCAGATCAACCAGGCCTACGACCGCCTGCTGCGAAGCGACGTCAAGTACCGCTTCGTCATCGACACGGCCTCGCTGAAATAACCAGCGCGGCCGTGTTCTCGTGCCCAGCCAAGCCGTTTGCTGCGTGTGGCGCCGCAGAAATTCCTTCCGATGCATCGGAAGTGCGGCGCCAGGTAGCACAGGCTTTCAGCCTGTGCGCCTTTGCGACCCAAGGCTCATGTCGGAATATTCTCAACGCAAAGCGGAACGAAGCCGCGTCATTGCGGCACAATGTCCAGGCCACAATCCGGAGCAGGGAACTGGCCTCTCCGGAAAGTCCCCTGTCCTATGCCCGTTTTCGACCGCCCGTCTTTCGGGCTGCCTCAATCGGTGGCGCCGGTTCCGTCATGCGCCACGGATCGAGTATCTTTTTCAGTAGACCTTCATCGAGCAGTTTTTTCTCGAGCGCGATTTCCGGCACCGGTCGCCCTGTCTTCACGCTTTCCTTCGCGATCTCCGCGGCGGCCGCGTAGCCGATGTAGGGATTCAGCGCCGCGGCGGTGGAAACCGTCGCGTGCGCGTAGTACCGGCAGCGGTCGGGATTTGCCTTGATTCCGTCGACGCACTTCTCGCCGAACGCCCGCATCGCGTTCTTCAGAATCTCCGCCGAATGCAGCACATTCCAGGCCATCGCGGGCATCATCACGTTTAATTCGAGCTGCCCGGCTTGCACAGCCATCGCCGTCGCCAGATCGGCCCCGACGGCCTGGAACGCCACCATTGCCGTCATTTCCGGCATCACCGGATTCACCTTGCCCGGCATGATCGACGAGCCCGGTTGCAGCGCCGGCAGCGATATCTCGGCAAATCCCGTATTCGGCCCGCTCGAGAGCAGCCGCAGATCGTTCGTGATGCGAATCAGTTCCAGCGCCAGATTCCGCAGCGCCGAGGAAGCCACCGCCATCGCCAGATTCGACTGCATCGCGTAGCGCAAATCGCGCGTCGGCGCGAGCTTCTCTTCCGCAATCTGGCTCAGGTGTTTCACCACCAGCTTCTGATAGCGCGGGTGCGTGTTCACGCCCGTGCCCACCGCCGAGCCGCCGATGCCCAGCTCCCGCAAAAAGTCCTGCGCCTGCTCCACCAGCCGGTCGCAGCGGTCGAGCGCCGTCGCGTACCCGCCGAATTCCTGGCCCAGCCGTACCGGCACGGCGTCCTGCATGTGCGTGCGCCCGGATTTCAGGATCGGATCGAATTCCCGCGCCTTGCTCGCGAACGATCCCGCCAGGTTCTGCAAAGCCTCGCGCATCTCGTCCAGCAGGAGAAGAGAAGCGAGCCGCATCGCGGTAGGGAAGACGTCGTTGGTCGACTGGCCGAAATTCACGTGGTCGTTCGGATGGCAGATTTCGTACTGGCCGCGCTTCCCTCCCAGCAATTCAATCGCGCGATTCGCGATCACCTCGTTCGCGTTCATGTGGAACGAAACGCCCGCCCCGGCCTGGTACACGTCCACCACGAACTGATCGTTCAATTCCCCGGCAATCACCTCATCTGCCGCCTGAATGATCGCTCCCGCGCGCTTCCGGTCCACCAGTCCCAGTTCGCGGTTCGCCGTGGCCGCGGCCTTTTTGATCATCCCGATTGCCTGGATCAGTTTCGGGTGCGCGCGATAGCCGCTGATCGGGAAATTCTCGAGTGCCCGCGCCGTCTGAATCCCGTAATAGACGTTCGCCGGAACCGCCTTTTCGCCCAGCGAATCCTTCTCCGTGCGTGTTTTCATTCTGATCGCTCCGATTTCGTGGGATGTGAATTCTCGCCGTCGCGCGCTCGCCGTGCGGTGCCAGTATTTCGCGGCTCGACTCTTCAGTTCTCTCTCGTCCAGGCGACTTCCAGGCCCAAGTGCGTTGCGTAGAATTGTTTCAAAGCCTCCAACTTCCGGGGTCAGGGCTCCGGCCCTGAAAAAAGGCCGCATATAAGTAGGGGCTTCAGCCCCTGAAGCAAGCCATACGAGGTTTTGAAACAAGCTCTCGGCATTCGGAGGGCGGGTTTCAAGCCCGCCCTCTCGGCTCAAGTGTAGCGGAAAATTTCAGCCTCAGTGATGAAAGGCGTGGTGATGCGTCCGCGCGTACCGGCGTGCGTACACCGCCATATTCACCAGAAACACTCCGATCGCGCCCCAGCGCAGCAGCGCCAGCGGGAAATCCGGCGCGACCACCACGCGCAGGTAGTGCAGGATGAAATCCCCCTGATAGGGAACCGTCCCGGCTTTCATCAGAAACCACTTCTGGGCCACTGTCAGCGGACACGGCCACGCGACGTTCTCAATCACCACTCCGTAGAAAAGAGAGAGAATGTGCAGCCGCTCCAGCGTAGGACGCCCATTCGTCACAAACGCGCCGCCCACCACCCAGACGTTGAAAAGGAAATGCAGAAGAAGGACGAAACCAGCCAGGAGAAGATAAAAGTCTGACACAACCCCTCCTGGGCCCGATTATATCTCCGCCATCTGTACATGGAACCCTGTCCTAAAAATCTCGGGGCATGCAGAAAGGGAGCGGGGACGGCGAGGAGCCCTAACCCCCATTTCTCACAAGAACTTTTCTGTCCACGAGCGATGCGGCTGATTCTGCCTCCACTCGGAGCCTCTGTAGCGCCGCCTTTCAAGGCGGCACATTGTCGTGCAGAGGGACAAACCTATGGCGCGCTGTGTCCGCTGCCACACAAACTCTTCTGCGCTTGACCCCAATCCCTGGTGAGAAATTCAGGCTAAGTCCTTAAGGGTTGACGTGGATGGGAGGGAAGTCTGTGGCGCCCGGCCACGGAGCGTTCACAGACACCCCTCCACCCGGATTTCCCAAGGAAATCCATTACGTCTGATAAGATATATTATGTTTAGTTATGGGCGGCCGCGCTGGCGTGCGCCTTGCACTCATCCTGTTCGTAGCCGATGAACTGCTCCAGCAGTTGCTCGGTCCCCCCAATCATCGGCCGGCCATTGACGAACAACGTCGGCGTGCTGTTGACGTTGAGCGACTTCCCCAAATTCTCGTCCGCTTCCACTTCCGCTTTCGTCGCCGGGTCGGCCATGCAGGCGGTGAGCGTGCTCGCGTTCAAGCCTGCCTGGGACGCCAGGTTGAGCAATTTGTCGGAAGCGTTGTCGGCGGTGATCTGGTCCTGCTGGGCGAAAATTAGGCCGCGGTACTTGGGATAAAGGGCCGGATTCTGCTTGTACGCGCAACGGCCGGCGAGAGCGGCTTTGAGGGCCCAGGGATGAAGCTGGGTGAGCGGAAAGTCCATGAAGGTAAACTTCACGTCCGGATACTGAGGCTCGATGGCTGTCAGCGCCTCGTTGGCTTCCTTGCAATGCGGGCATTGAAAGTCGGCGAACTCGACCACATTGACGCAGGCTTTTGCCGGCCCCAGGTGTGGATGGTCGCCGACGTCGAGCTTGGCTCGCGCGGCGGCGAAGGGGTCGACGAGCAGGTCGGTGAGTTCGCCGCGGATCATGTATTTGCCGTTATGGCTGATGAAGACCTTAGCGGTCTCGGTCTGCCCTCGGAAGGAAATCTCGACGGGGACCTCGTAGAGGTCGGGAATCAGCGAGGGTTTCGGCGTCTCTGCCTTCACCGTGAATTGCGGGCCCCAGGCGTAATAATGGCGCAAATAGGCTTCCACCCGTTGTTCAATCTGTGCGGGCAAGGGCGTTCCCGTGGGACTTTGCTGCGCCCACAACGCCGCGACGCCGGCCAGCGCGCAAATGATCAATCCAGCCTGTAACGTTCTTTTCATCACCACTCCTCTCGACCGATCCCTGAAATGTTAGCAAAAGCCTTAGATGACGTATTTCTGGGCGATGGGGAACCGGCGCCCCACGCTGAACGCCTTCGACGTCACCTTGAGCCCCGGCGGCGCCTGTTGCCGTTTGTATTCGTTCCGGTCGACTTTCGCCGCAATATCGCGCACCAGTTCGAGCGGGAAGCCGAAGCGTTCCGCGATCTCTTCCGGGCTCTTCATGTCCTCGACGTACGCCCGCAGGATGCGGTCCAGCACATCGTAGGGCGGCAGCGTGTCCTGGTCGGTTTGATTGGCTCGCAATTCGGCCGAGGGCGCCTTCGTCAGCACCGATTCGGGGATCACCGGCTTGCGCTGGTTCACGATCCGCGCCATCGCGTAGACCATTCCCTTGGGAATGTCGGAAATCACCGCCAGTCCCCCGGCCATGTCTCCGTACAACGTGCAGTACCCTACCGCCAATTCCGATTTGTTGCCAGTGCTGAGCACAAGGTTGCCGAACTTGTTCGAGAGAGCCATCAACAGATTGCCCCGGATGCGGGCCTGGATGTTCTCCTCGGCCACGTCCACCGGCCGCCCCGCGAACACTCCCGCCAGCGTCTTCCGGTAGGAATCGTAAATATCCACGATCGGCAGCGTTTCCATGCGGATGCCGAGATTCGAGGCGAGCGCCCGCGCGTCGGTCAGGCTTCCCTCGCTCGAATACGGCCCCGGCATCGCCACGCCGAGCACATTCTCCGCCCCGAGCGCTTCGACGGCGATCGCCGCCACCAGCGCCGAATCGATTCCCCCGCTAAGGCCGATCACGACGTTCCGGAACCCGCATTTCCGCACGTAATCCCGCGTGCCGCACACCAGCGCCTCGTACGCCGCCTCGATCTCGCCCGCCGGCTGGGCGCGCATCTCGCCCGTGCCTTCCGCGGTGTCGAACAGCACCAGATCTTCCCCGAATGCCGCCGCCTGCGCCGCTATCGTTCCGTCGGCCCGTATGCCCACGCTCGAACCGTCGAAGACCAGGCTGTCGTTCCCGCCCACCTGATTCACGTAGACCACCGGCAAGCGGTACTGCGAGGCGATAGCTCGGAGCATGTCGTAGCGCAGCGTGCGTTTGCCGATCGTGAAAGGCGAGGAAGAGATATTCAGCAGCAGCTCTGCCCCTCCCGCGGCCAATTCCGCAACCGGATTTCGTTTGTAGAGCTGATTCGCCCAGTAACTCTTGTCGTTCCAGACGTCCTCGCAGATCGTGAGCCCGATCCGTCTCCCGCCGAAGCACGTCACCTGCTGCTCTTCGGCCGGCTGAAAGTAGCGGCTTTCGTCGAAAACGTCGTACGTGGGAAGCAGCATTTTCTGCTGCTCGAAGAGGACTTGGCCATCGGCGAGGATCGCGGCGCAATTCGCCGCCCGCTTCCCTGTCTGGCTCTTCGCGAAGCCGACGTAGCCGATCACCGCCGGCATCGGGATCTTCGCCGCGAGCCGTTCCACTTCTTCGCGGTTGCGAGCCACGAAGTCGGGCCGCTCGATCAGGTCATGAGGCAGATAGCCGCACAGGCACAACTCGGAAAAAACCACGAGGTCGGCGCCGCGCTCCCGCGCGCGGCGCGAAAACTCCAATATCCGTTCGCCGTTCCCGGCGAAGTCGCCGACCGTCGGATTGATTTGCGCCAGAGCGATCTTCATTCTTGCGGCACCAAGCATACGAAGTTCGACGCCTGTTTTACAACGCGGGGGGTGAACAAAGAAGGGCCAGCCGGCAGGACGCGGATACGCCCTCGCCGGGCAAAGAAAAGGCCCCCTCGCGGCGAGGGGGCCGTCTTTGGGAAAGCGAATGTTGCCGGATTAAACGCTGAAAGAGGAGCCACAGCCACAGGTACTGCGGACATTGGGATTGTTGAACTTGAACCCGGCGCCCTCGAGCGACTCCACGTAATCGATTTCCACGCCGTCCAGATACATCTCGCTCATCTGGTCCACCAGGAGCTTCAATCCGTTGAACTCGTAGACGTTGTCGCTCTCGCTCGAATTCGTCTCGAAAGCCATGTGATAGGTGAACCCGGAGCACCCGCCGCCGACGACCGCCACCCGCAGCCCATTCGGCAGGGGATTCTGCTGGTTCAAGATTTCCTTCACTTTCTCGACGGCCACAGGAGTCAATGTAACCATGTCAGTTCTCAACCCTCCAAATTCCGACTTCGACGTACATTATATCAGATTCGCCCGCCACTCAATTCGATTCCGCTTCCCTTCCCGGTACCCGTAAAGAACGCTTTCACACGAAGATCGCTGAAAAACCGGGCACAGGAAGCCGCGGAGCACCAGCACGATTTCCTGCTCCAGCCGCTCTGTGTCCTCTGTGTGATATCTTTTCGTCCCCATCATCCCTGAAGCCCCGCAATCACCGCATCGGTAAATTCCTTCGTCGTCGCCGTGCCGCCGGGAACATCCCGCGTCAGATGCCGGCCTTCGCGATACACCCGGAACAGCGCCTCCCGCACCCGCCGGGCCGCTTCGTCCTCATGGAGATGCTCGAGCATCATCACCGAGCTCAGCACGACCGCGGTCGGGTTCGCCATTCCCTGGCCGGCGATGTCCGGAGCGGTTCCATGCACCGCCTCGAAACGTGCTGCGTCCTGGCCCAGGTTCGCGCTCGGCACCATGCCCAGGCCGCCGACGAGTCCCGCCGCCTGATCGCTCAAAATGTCGCCGTAGAGATTGGTCAGCAGCAGCACATCGAACTGCCGCGGATTCATCACCAGTTGCATCGCCGTATTGTCGACGATCAGTTCGCGATACTGGATATCGGCATATTCCGCCGCCACTTTCCGGATGCATTCGAGGAACAGCCCGTCGGTCAATTTCATGATGTTGGCTTTGTGAATCGCGTGAATCTTCTTGCGGCCGTGCTTTCGCGCGTATTCAAAAGCAAACCGGGCGATGCGCGTCGATGCCTTCTCCGTAATAATCTTCAGGCTGACCACCACGCCGGGCACCACCTGGTGCTCGACGCCCGAATACAAGTCCTCGGTGTTCTCGCGCACCAGCACCAGATCGATATCGCGGAAGAGCGCCGGCACCCCTTCGATGTTCCGCACCGGTCGCAAGTTAGCGTAGAGGTCCAGCCCCTGCCGCAGCGCGACGTTCAGGCTGCGGTGCCCGACGCCGATCGGCGTGGTCATCGGCCCCTTCAGCGCCACCCGCGTGTGCCGTACCGATTCCACCGCATCGCGCAGGAACTGATCGACCGGCTCGCCAGGCATCGGTTCGTGCCGCTCGATCACTTGCCAATCCATATCGATGCCGGCCGCCTCTAGAATCTCGACGGCCGATTGGCAGACTTCAGGCCCAATCCCATCCCCAGGAAGTAACGTAGCTTTGTGTCTCATAGGAATTGTCATTGTAAGAGAATCATCAGATTTGTGCACAATCGCAACGGAGCCGCAAACTGGCTCTCGTCATCCTGAGAGTCCGTGACTTTTTGATTTTCGGCGATTTTTCCCCGTCGGGTGCCCCAGGCGCCGCCGTTGCGCCTGGGGCTGTTGCCTTCACATCCCACACCCACCCCGGTAACGAAAGGAGTCCCTGTTTTTGTCCCTGTAAACTCGTGTCATCCTGGAGCGGAGCGAAGGATCCCGAATGTATCGAAGCAGTGCCTCCTACGTAAGGGCCTCTGGCTAGGGGCCGGGTCCCATTCCAGGAGTGAAGTGCAGAAAAAACGCGCTGCTTCACACACCCGTGGGCAATATCCCCCACGCCGACTTCTCAATTCCCTCCCCCTGCTCTGTTAACTCCTTATTCTCCAATCCGCGTCGATTTCACCAGCCGCCTCACCTTTGGCCCCTGATTTGCTCCTCCAACAGTAGTTTCTGGCAGGCGAGATGCCTGAGTCATATCCCGTTCTAACAATTTCAGGCCTCCCGACGGCCATGTTCGGGAAAAGAGGAAATCGATGCCGGAAGCAGTCCGCTCCATATCCGCTAAGCAGCCCAACCGCCAGAGTCTTGCGCCAGTCATCCCCATGCCTGAGCAGAATGGTCCTCAGGCAGTCGCGAATTTCGCCACCAACCTCCGAAGCCTCTCCAACTACGAGGTCTGGAAACGCGTGCAATCAGGCATTCTCGCCCATCCCTCCCAGGAAAAGGCCGAGGCCGATTCCTGGCGCTTCCGCATGCTCCTCGACGAACTGCAGTGGCGCCATTCCGGCATCGAAGGCGCCGGCTCGGTTCCCGATCTCGACCACACGATAGCCGAAGCCCACGAAGTGCATTAGCCCTTCGG
>JAGWOX010000266.1 GCA_028877145.1 Acidobacteriota bacterium
AACTGAGAATCGCTACCGGAGGGTTCCCCGGCGCGTCGTCTGCCGGCAGCAATAATCGGCCCAGTAGAGCCTTTGCGCCGAACATGCCCAGCAGAGTCGACTGCGTGCGCAGGATCTCGACCCGCTCCGGCTGCAGTCTGCCGGTCAATGTGGCCGGCCGGCTCTGCACCAGCGCCATTTTCTCAAACGAGTGATTCTGTTTCTGAAGGTCGACGTATTCCCCGGGGGAAGGCCAATCGCGAAAGATCCCGATTCGCGGGGAATGAAGCCAAATGGCTGCCAGCCGGTCTGGTTGCGGATAAGGTAGCGGACGTATCAGCAGCGCGTCGACGACGCTGAAAATGGCGGAATTGGCCCCGATCCCAATGGCTAGAGAGGCCACGATCACCAGAGTCAAGAGCATATTCCCGCGAAGCGTCCGCAGGGCGTAGCGAAGGTCTTGCCACCAGTCGAGCATGACACCCCCCAGAGTCCGTTTGGATGCGGACGCCGGGGAGGGCGATTCCTGCCGATTCCCCCATCGACCTGCATGTCCTCCCAGACGCTGCCGACAACTCGAAGCTGCCCGCCATTCTCGCTGCCCCGCAGCTCCCCGACAGCTGGCGAAAGTACGCACAAGATAAATCGCTGTGAGGCTTCAGTACCACGGTCTCCCGCGCCCTTCGCGCCCCGACGTCTTGGTCCGGAAGCCGTGCCGAAAGCAACAGCCCTACCGGTGCGGCTCCGCCCGCCGAGGTCCGACACTCAGGTACCCAAGACTTCCCCTCAAGCCTGGAGGTTTTTCCCAATCCCGCCTCCATAAAAATCCCCAATCATTTCAAATCTAAAGTCCGCTCGGAGCAAAGGCACCTATTGACATCAGACCCGGCGATTAGCCTTTCCATCGACGTCGACTCGCCGTTTATCGATGCAGTAAGCGCGCACAGCCAGGATTGGCTGTGCCACGAAAGGAGTCGAGGAGACTGAGCGGAAAGCTTGTCATCGGGGGCTGAGTGGTGTACAAGTCGGGCTTCCCTGGCAACGGTTGGGGATGAACGCCTGATTCACAAGGAAAAATTGCCATGCGTCAAATTCGATTCACGCGTTTTCTTGGTTTGTCTTTCGCGATTTTGCTTTTCGCGGTGACCGTCGCGGCGCAATATCGGCGGCAGCAGCCGCAGCCGAACGATTTCTTCCGCTACAACTACAAAGAAAAGCTGCCGACGAAGGGATCGCCCATGCCCGTCGAGCCGCCTGCTCCGGACGTGGTGGTGACGCAGCATCAGATCACGCTGCACGGGCAGGCGCTGAAATACACCGCCTACACAGGCATGATGCCGATTCGTAACGTCACGACCGGCGTCACCGAAGGAAAAATGTTTTACGTCTACTACGCCAAGGACGGTGTCACCGATCTGGCGAAGCGGCCGCTCTTCATCGTGTTCAACGGCGGGCCAGGCTCGTCGAGCATCTGGCTGCACATCGGCGGATTGGGGCCGGTCAAAGTGGCGCTCGAACCGAATGGGCTCGCGCCCGCGCCGCCCTATCACTGGGAAACGAATCCCAGCACGCTGCTCGACGACGCCGATATGGTGTTCATCGATCCCATCGGCACCGGCTACAGCCGGCCGATGAAGCCGGAATGGGGACCGAAATTCTGGGGCGTGAGCAACGACAATGCCTCGGTGGCCGAATTCATTCGCATGTTCCTGGTGCGCTACAACCGCTGGAATTCGCCGAAATTCGTTTGCGGCGAAAGCTACGGCACAACGCGTGCGGCCGATCTTTCGGGCTATTTGACCAGCCAGGGCATCGCGCTCAACGGCGTCGTGCTGCTTTCGACGATCATCGATACCGACGCGGGGGCCGGCGATCTTCACTACGTAAACTACCTGCCCACGATGGCGATGACCGCCTGGTTCCACCACAAGCTGGCGCCCGATCTCGAAAAGCTGACGCCGGCCGAGATGGCGAAGAAGGCGCAGGATTTCGCGTCGACCGAATATCTCGACGCGCTCTATGAAGGAGACCGGTTGCCCGCGGCGCAGCGGCAGAAGGTGATCGCCGATATGTCGCGGCTCATCGGCCTTTCGCCCACATTCATCGCCGATAACGACATGCGCGTTTCGCTCTGGCGGTTCAGCATGGAGCTGATGCGCAGCCAGCACCTGATGACCGGCCGGCTCGACAGCCGCTTCACCGCGTACGAAACCGACGCCGGCGCGGAGCAAACCCCATTCGACCCGAGCGACGCGAACATCAGCAACGCGTTTCCGCCCGCCTTCGAGGACTACCTGCGCACCCAGCTCAATTACAAAACCGAGCGCTACTACTACGTGCTCGGCGGAGGCATCGGGCCGTGGTCGGGCAGCTACAACACCGTGCCGTCCCTCGAGGAAGCCTTTGCCAAGAACCCGGACATGCACCTGTTCGTCGGCATGGGCTACTACGATTTCGCCACGGTGTATTACGCGGTCGATTGGACTCTGGCGCACCTGAAGGTGTCCCCCGAGGTTCGCGCGCACAACATCTCGACCGATTACTACGACACCGGCCACATGATCTATATCGATACGAAGGCGTCGGCGCAGTTGCACGGCGACCTGGCGAAATTCATCACGGCATCCGATCCGGCGCGGTAGCAACCGGAGTTAGGAGTTCTGCTGCGTCGCGGGGCCAGCTTCAGGGGCTGAAGCCCCGTGACGTGGCAGGTGGGGTGGAAGGGGCTTTAGCCCCTGAAGGTTCGGGTCTGTTTTTCTTGCTAGTCGGGGAGGGCCCGCGATGAACGCGTCCCAGTCCACCAACCCGCAGACCGCCCTCGTCACCGGCGCGACGAGCGGGCTCGGCCGCGCGACGGCCATTCTGCTGGCGGAAAACGGATGGCGCGTCTTCGCCGCGGGACGTTCGGCCGAGCGGCGCCGCTCCATCGATGATCTTGCGCGCCTGCGCGGCCTCCCGCTCGAAACGCTGGAAATGGACGTCACCAGCGATGATTCCGTCGAGCGCGCGTTCCAGGAAATCGAACGCCGCGGCGTTCGCGCGCTCGACGCCGTGGTGAACAACGCGGGCATCGCCATCGCCGCGCCGATAGAAGAAGTCCGCTACGAGGACCTCCAAAAACAATTCGAGACGAACGTCTTCAGCGTCGTGCGGGTCTCCCAGCGCGCGCTGCCGGCGATGCGAGAGCGGCGCCGCGGCCGCATCGTCAATATGAGTTCGATTGCCGGGAAAGTGACGATGCCCATCCTCGGCCCCTATAGCGGCAGTAAGTTCGCGCTCGAAGCGATCAGCGACGCGATGCGCATCGAACTCCATCCCTTCGGCATCCATGTGGTTATCATCGAGCCGGGCTACATCCGCACGGACATGGAGCGCGCCGCGCAGGATTTGTCGTCGGCTTACGTCGCCGGAGCGGAGCGCAGCCCGTATCACGTCGTTTACGAAGGCTTCCGCCGGGCGTGGGATGAAACGACGCGTGGCTCGAAAGACGTGCCCGTGGGTTGCGCGCGCGTGATTCTCCGCGCACTCACCGAAACGCCGCCGCGCCCGCGCTACGTCGTCACGCGCCGCGCCAAGCTGACCGCGTTCCTCCGCCGCATACTGAGCGACCGCGCGTTCGATCGGAGCATTCTGCGCGCGACCGGCCTCGACCGCGCGGGTGAAAAAACGTAGCCGCGAACGTCGAATTCCACGCCAGCAAGGAGGTGTTTCACATGTCTCGTATTTCCCGCCGTGAATTCGCCAAACGCCTGAGCGCCGCCATGGGCAGCGCCGCCGCGTTCTTTTCCGCCGATTTGCCGGCCTGGGCGCGCGGGCGCGAAGCCGCCTTTCCCGGCTCGCCGATGCAAAAAAACGCCGGAAAGCGCCCGATCATGATTTCGAGCGCCAACGGCTACCACTTCGGCGGGATGCGCGTCGGCTATGAAAAGCTCGCCGCGGGAGCCGACACGCTCGACGCGGCGATCGCTTGCGTCAACATGAACGAAACGAATCCCGACGACATGAGCGTCGGCTACGGCGGCCTGCCGGACGAGAACGGCGTGGTGCAACTCGATTCCTGCGTGATGCACGGCCCGACGATGCAATGCGGCGCCGTGGGCGCGATCGAGAACGTGAAAACCCCGTCGCTCGTCGCCAAGGCGATCATGGACAACACCGATGAGATTTTTTTCGTCGGCCGTGGCGCCACCGAGTTCGCCAAAAGCATGGGCTTCGAGATGGTCGATTTGCTCACCGACCGCGCGCGGCGCGCCTGGGTCCTCTGGCGCGAAACGCGCAGCCTCTACGATTCCTGGGGCGCCGGGCTCGATTCGCCCGATTACGAAAAGATGCAGGAGATGAAGAAGCGAGGACCGGATTTCGCCTACTTCGTCCAAAAGAAAGCGGCGGAACTCGGAATTCCCGAGGACGAACGCGAAGTGGCTGTCAATGCCGTGCTTCACCCGCCGCACGGCACGATCAATTGCCAGGCGCTCAACGCCAAAGGCGAGATTTCCGGCGTGACGACCACGAGCGGCCTCGCGTGGAAAATTCCCGGCCGCGTCGGCGACAGCCCGATCATCGGGGCCGGCAACTACGTCGACGGCGAAGTGGGCGCCGGCGGCTCGACCGGCCGCGGTGAAGAGAACATTCGCGTCGCGGGCGGGCACACCCTGGTCGAATTGATGCGCCAGGGCAAGACGCCCATGGAGGCGTGCCTCGAAACCCTGCGCCGCGTGCAGCATTTTTTCAAGGCGTATCCCGAGCGCCTCAAGAAAGTCGAAATCCAGTTCTACGCGCTGCGCGTCGATGGGGCTTACGCCGCGGCCACGCTTTGGGGTCCGCGCCCAGGCCAGAAGCCGGCCCAGTTTGCCGTAAACGACGGCACGAATCGCCTGGAGGACATGGCCTACCTGTTGAAGTGGGACGGCTAGCGCGCCGCTGCCGCGAAAAGCGAGCGGCAATGGCGAAACGGTTTCAGCGGCGGACTAGGCGCACCCGAACGCCGTGTTTCGGGCGTAGCGTGACGGATGGCA
>JAGWOX010000267.1 GCA_028877145.1 Acidobacteriota bacterium
CGATCTCGATACCCAATTCGAGCAGCAGATCGAGCGGGAGCGGCTTGCCGCCGATGTGATGCTTGAGCGTCTCGCCTTCCAGGCACTGCATCGCGAGAAACGGCTTGCCGTCATGCTCGCCGATTTCGTAGATCGTGCAGATGTTGGGATGATCGAGAGCCGAGGCTGCTTGCGCTTCGCGCTCGAATCGCTCGAGCGCATGCCGGTCGCGGGCCAGCTCTTCAGGGAGGAATTTCAGAGCGACGAAGCGGCGCAGACGCGCGTCCTCGGCTTTGTACACCACACCCATTCCTCCGCCACCGAGCCGTTCAACGACGCGGTAGTGGGAAACGGTCTGTCCGATTAGGGGTGAAGGTTCGCCCACGCCGAAGAAATCTTATGGTAGGGCCAAGAGCAAGTCAACGAGGGAGGCTGGTGTCAGTTCTGGTGTCAGTTCGTTTTGCAACTTGACGCAGTTTGTTGCAGCAAGGTGCAAAGGCACTCTCTTGTATCCGACTCGATTTTCAGCACGTTGCAGTTCCACGCAGTTTGGCGCAGAGACCACTGGCTTTGAAGGCCGAGAGGATCGCCGGACCCCTTTGGCAACGATGGAATCCAGTAGTCTTTGGAGAGTCGATGATCACGAATTGACGCGGTTGCGGATTTCGCGTTCGTATTCGGGGAAGTAGCGGCTGATGTCTTCGAGATCGAAGTGGCGCAGGATTGATTCCTTTGGCTCGCGCTCGAGCAGGAATTCGAACGAGCGGCGGACTAGATCCTCGACTGACGCTTTTCGGGCGCCGAGTTTGCGGGCGTATTCCGGTTCGACGGTGACGATGTGGCGCGTTTCGCTGGCGCCCTCGCGCACGGTGATTTCGAACTTCGTTTCATTTGCCGACTGCACCACGATTTCCGCAGGCATCGTCGCACCTCAGTTCCGATGGTAGGCAGCGGGCGGCGAGGAGGTCAATATCCCGTTCTTTCGAGCGGCGGGGAGGGCCCGGTTCGCGGATAATACCGGTTCCGGCCGGCGTTCCCTGTGGGACGCGGGCGGGGGAGGAAGCATGGAGAAACTGGAGGAATTCCAGAAGTTCCGCGCGGAGATGAACCGCGAGATCGAAGGGAGCGGCCATCTGGGGTTGAAGCGCTTTTTCGCGCTCGATCACCAAGCTTATGAGGCCGGCGCGCTCGATCCGAAGACGAAGGAGCTGCTTGGCCTGGTGGCGTCGACGGTGCTTCGGTGCGACGATTGCGTCACGTATCACCTGGAACGCTGCGCCGCTGAGGGCTGGACACGCGCGCAGGTGATCGACGCGCTCGACGTCGCCCTGATCGTCGGCGGCTCGATCGCCATTCCGCATCTGCGGCGAGCTTTCGCTCGGATGCAGGAGATCGAAGGGCTGAAGAAATAGCGCGGGCGGGGAAGGAAAACAACCCGTGAACGGCACCAGCCCAAATTTCACGCGAGGCAGCTGCGCGTAAATTGAGTACGGCGGCATAGTAGCCGTGCTCAACCTCCAGTATTTCTTCGGCGGCCCGGCAAAATGCCGCCCTGAAGGGCGGCGCTACAAAAGCACCGAGCAGCGACGGGCCGTGAGCGGCTGGAAACAGGCCCCTTCCTATTCGGCGCGGAGCGCCTCCACGGGATCGACGGACGCCGCGCGCCGGGCCGGAATATAGATCGCAAGCAGAGCGCACGTCACGTGCACGGCGGCGACGGCTCCCAGAATCGAAACATCCCACGCGCGAACGCCGAAGAGAAGGCTGCGCATGAGCATTCCGGCAGCGATCGAGCCTGAAATACCGATGACGAGTCCGACGAGGATTAACCAGCCGGCTTCCTTCAGAATGAGTTGGTACACGGAGCCCGGGCGCGCGCCCAGCGCCATCCGTAATCCAATTTCACGGGTCCTCCGGCTCACGGAATAGGCAATGACTCCGTAGAGCCCGACCGTGCTCAGCACGAGCGCGAGTGCAGCGAAGCCGCCTGCCAAAGATGCCGAGGCGCGATGCCAGTAGGCGGACGGCGAATCCTGGATGATTTCAGTCATGGTGGCGGCATCCGAGGTCACGATTCCAGGGTCAACTTCGTGGATGGTGGCGATGAGCGACGGCAACACAGGGGCCGCTTCCTGCGACGTGCGAACCGCGATACGAAAAGAGCGACTTAGCCATTGCCCGTAAGGGGTATAGACGACCGGTCTTGCCTTCATATTGAGTGCGTACTCTTTGACGTCCGCAACCACGCCCACTATCTCCAGAGGGTGTTGCGGTCCGCTCATCTGCGGTGCGCTGCCATGCGGGTGGTAGAAAATCTGCTTGCCGACCGGGTTTTCGCCCGGAAAATAGCGGCGCGCCAAGGTCTGGTTGACGATCGCGACACCGGGCGCGCCCGTGTCGTCACTTTCGCTGAAATAGCGGCCTTCGAGCAATCGGGCTTTCAAAACAGCAGACAGGTATTCCGTGCTGATGACCTGGTGTCCCACCTCGTTGCTTGCACCGAGACTCGGCCTGCCCACAAAACCTATCTGAGTGCTGGGAACCCCGGTGACAGGCAGGTCCCTTGCGGTGCCCACCGCAATAACTCCCGGCAAGTGCTGGAGGCGGCTCAGGATTTCCCTTTGGAGAGCGAGCGCTTGCTCGCCATTTGCGTACTTCGCTTCCGGCGCCAGCATCGAGAGCGTGGCCAAATGACCGGGGACGAATCCCATTTCCGTGTGCATCAGCCGGTAAAGGCTTTTGCCGAGCAATCCCGCGCCTGCCAGCAGCACCAGCGCCGTAGCTAATTCCAGGACAACGAGCCTCGCTCCCAGGCGCCGCCAAACCGTTCCCGCCGAGCCGCGATCACCCTCGGTCAATCCGGCGCGCAGGTTGGCGAACGGAAGCCGCAAGGCGGGAGTCAGGGCGAACAGAATCAAGGCAATCAGCAGAAGCGCGGCTGCGAACAGAGTCACATGCCAATTCCAACTTCCGCGCAGATAGGGCATGGAGTCCAATATGTCCATCGGGATCAATTTGAGCAGAAATCGCCGCGCGAATGTTGCGGCGGCTAGCCCCAACGCGCCGCTCACAGCCACGATAACGAAACCCTCGGTGACAAACTGCTGCGTCAGGCGTCCGCGGCCGGCGCCAAGCACACCGCGCACGGCAAATTCGTGCCGGCGGTTTTCCGAGCGGACCAGGAGAAGACCTGCCAGGTTCACGTAGGCAATCAGCAGCAGCAAGCCTGCCGCGGCGAGCAGAGCGAGCAAAATTGGTTTTACGTCGCGGAGGATCCACTGGCTCAAAGGAGCGATATTCGCGCCCCGGTTTCTATCGGGATCCGGATACAGCCTTGATTCTCGCGCGGCAATGGTGCGCAAATCGTCCAGCGCCTGTTGCATGGTGACGCCATCCTTCAGCCGGGCAATGACGGCCATCGCCATGCATCCGCGGCTCGAGAAGCAGGGGTCGCCGGCATAAGGACGAAGCGTTGTCCAGAAGTCGGCGGGACCGGCCGGTGCGAACTCGAAGCTGCGCGGCAATACGCCGATGACGGTATAGGATTCCCCGTTCAACGTGACTGCTTTGCCCAGCACATCGGGCCGTCCGCCAAACCACTTTTGCCATGCGGAGTAACTCAAGATGACCGTTGACGGGGCGGCCAGCAAATCTTCACTGGCAGGATTCGAGGCGAAATCTCCTCCCAGAACCGGCGTCACACCGAGAATACGAAAGAAGTCGCTCGTCACGCTGGTTCCGTCGACTCGATACGAGCCCTCTCTATTGGAGAGGACGAAACCGTCAGCGAGATAAGCGCCGATCGAAGAGAACACGCGATTGGATCGCGCGAGGTCCAGGTAATCGGGATAGGAATATCCCGCGTACTGGCTGCCTAGCTCGGTGGTCTTGAAGACTCCCATGAGGCGGGAGAGGTTGGGGTACGGCAGCGGCTGGATCAAAGCGGCGTCTACGAAACCGAAGATCGCTACGGTCGAGGCAACGCCAAGAGCGAGTGTCAGAATCGTCGTGATGGCGAATCCGGGCGACTTCCGCAGTTGACGAAGAGCAAATCGGATGTCGGTGAAAATCCTCTCCAGTGCAGGCCATCGCCGGGCTTCACGGCCGCGCTCTACAGCCGGCGTTCTATTGCCGAACTCGCGGCCGCGACGGGTAAGAAATTGTTTGAGCCAGCGCGTCGGAACACTCCCAAACCGGAATTGGCGTTTCGATTTCCAACGTGACCGCCAAGCATACCCACGGATCCTTCTCGGGGCAATGGGAGGTGGGGTATCCCGTGCTTATCCCCGCATGAATATTGAAGACGGCGACGGTCCGGGGTTCAAAAATGCAGATCAAAACGAAAATGCGGGATAGAATGGGGCAATGGATTCGCACGCCGAACACTCCCACGCGGGGCACGCGCATGGGCTGCTCGAGCCGGGCAAGCTGACGGGCCGGCTGAAATGGGCGCTGGGGGCGACGCTGGCGCTGGTGGTGGCGGAACTGGCCGGCGGCCTGACGAGCCATTCGATCGCGCTGATCACCGACGGCGTGCACAACTTAACCGACGCGCCGACATTGTTGATTTCCTGGCTGGCGGCGCGGTGGGCGGAGCGGCCGCCGACAAGCGAAAAAACATACGGCTATCATCGCGCGGGAATTCTGGCCGCGTTCACAAACGCGCTGGTGCTGGTTCTCGTGGGCGTCTTTCTCGTGTGGGAGGCGTACGAGCGGTTCCGGCGGCCGGTCGAGGTGCACACGGGCACGATGCTCGTGCTGGGTGCAGTGGCGCTAGTCATCAACGGCGGCATCACGATTGGCCTGGCGCGCGGGCGGCGCGACCTGAACCTGCGCAGCGTCCTAATCCACAATTTGGGCGACGCGCTTTCGAACGTGGCCATCCTTATCGGCGCGCTGGTGATTCACTGGACCGGGATCAAATGGATCGACCCTCTGCTCGGGTTGCTGATCGGCGCGATGGTGCTGTGGACGACCACGGGAATCCTGCGGGACAGCAGCCACATC
>JAGWOX010000268.1 GCA_028877145.1 Acidobacteriota bacterium
AGCCGCGTTTGGGTTGATGGAGGAACTCCTGATCGATGGCGATCAGGAGGTGCGTGATGCGGCCAGCGTTGGCTTTCTTGAGGACGTCCGGAACATTGCTTCCTGGCGGCCATTCGGCTCCGCTGTGTTTGTCGAATGGCTTGGGCCGCGATCGCGGTTTGCGTGGGCGGAGATCGAAGAGATGTGGCGGGGCAAGAAGAGCCTCGCGGATGTGGTCAGGGCGGAACGCTCGGGGAAGAAAAGCGAGAACGCATAGATTTACAAGGCACGGTGTCCTCCCGGTGTCCGTGCCAAGGTTCTGGGGCGCTGTGGTACCCCACGGCGGGTCGCGTTGACAAGGCGGGGAAGCATCGCTTACTCTTGGGTTTTGCGCCCGCATGTCTGGCGCCACAGTAGGATTATGCACACGTATACTCCCAAAGGCCGCGAGGCCGAAGCCCTGCAGCAGGGCAAACAGTGGTTTGTGATCGATGCCGACGGGCAGGTGCTCGGGCGGCTGGCGACGCGCGCCGCGCGAGTCCTGATCGGCAAGGACAAGCCGCAATTCACTCCCCATCTCGATTGCGGCGATCACGTCGTCATCATCAACGCGGCGAAGATTCGCCTGACCGGCAGCAAGATCGACCAGAAGATGTATCGCCACCACAGCGGGTATCCGGGCGGCTTGAAGGAAGTTTCGCTGAAGAGCCTGATGCCGAAGCGGGCCGACTGGGTGGTGCGGGAAGCGATTCTGGGGATGCTTCCGAAGAACAAGCTTCGCGCGCATCGCGCCCGCAAGCTGCGCGTCTATCTGGACGCGGCCGGGCTCGAGCGTCACGCGGGGCAGAAGCCGCAGCCGCTCGCGATCTAACGCGGCGGGGCGGAGGCCAGTTCCGCAGGAGGAAGAAACGTTGAGTACAACACCAGAGGGCTTGGTGCCGCAGTCTCCGGCTCCGGCCGAGACGACGGGCTTTTATCAGGGCACCGGGCGGCGCAAGGAAGCGGTGGCGCGAGTAGTGCTGCGCCCCGGCTCAGGACAGATCGAGGTCAACGACCAGCCGGCCGACGTCTATTTCCACGCGCTGTTGCCATTGCAGCGGGAGATCCTGCTGTTCGACCCGTTTCGCGTGACGGGGACGATGAACCAGTTCGACGCGAAGGTGCGGATCACCGGCGGCGGGATTCCGGCGCAGATGGCGGCCTTGCGGCTGGGGATCGCGCGGGCGCTGATGCAATTCAACGGTGATTTGCGGTCGGTGCTGCGCAAGCGCGGGATGGTGACGCGCGATCCGCGAATGAAGGAGCGCAAGAAGTACGGGCAGAAGGGCGCCCGCAAGCGCTTCCAGTTCAGCAAGCGGTAACGAGAGTTTCGCCCCACATGCGTGCGGGGTAATTCACGGCCGGCAAGGAGCCGGCAAAGGAACGCTCGGCCCGAGCGGCCGCAAGCGTTCCACTCCTCGAGGAGGACCGTTGGCGGTAGAAATCACCATGAAGGAGCTTCTGGAGGCTGGGGTGCACTTCGGCCACCAGACGCGGCGCTGGAACCCGAAGATGAAGGAATATATTTTCGGGGAGCGCAACGGCATCCATATCATCGATTTGCAGAAAACCCTGAAGATGTTCCGCGAGGCCTCGCGCTTCGTGACCGATCTTTCGGGCCAGGGCCGGTCGCTGCTCTTCGTTGGAACCAAGCGGCAGGCGCAGGAAGCGATTGCCGAGGAGGCGGCCCGCTGCGGAATGTTCTACGTGAACCACCGCTGGCTCGGCGGCACGCTGACCAACTGGGCGACGGTGCAGAAGTCGATCAAGAAGCTCAAGGGCCTGAAGGCGATGGTCGATGACGGCCGCATGGCGCAGTTGCCGAAGAAGCAGGCCGTGCGCCTGGAGCGCGAGCTGAAGCACCTCCAGCAGAACCTGGCGGGAATTGAAAACCTGCCGGGCATGCCCGACGCGCTGTTTGTGATCGATTCGAACAAGGAACAGATCGCGGTGCACGAGGCGCGGCGGATGGGAATCCCGGTGGTCGCGGTGGTGGATACGAACTGCGATCCGGAAATGGTCGACGCGGTGATTCCGGGCAATGACGACGCGTTGCGGGCGATCCGGCTGTTCACGTCAAAGGTGGCCGACGCGGTGCTCGAGGGCCGCCAGGCGTTCGAGCAGGCGCGGTTGGCCGAGCAGAAGACGGCCGAAGAATTGGCGGCGGAAGCGGCGGCGACGGGCGTGGAATACGTCGACACAAGCGCCTACGAGGACTACGAAAAACCCGAGGGCCACTTCGTGGTTCAGGACCTCGAAGGAACGGCTCCCGAAGAGACCTTCGCCATCGACGAGATGGTGCCGCCGGAAGGCAAGGAATCCGAGTAGCTGGAGCGGCCCGAGGCGCCAGGGGAGCCGGACGGGGATGCGCGGCTGGCGCGCGAGCGTACCCAAAGCCGGCGGTTTCCATTTTCCGGAAGAAACAAGGCGCGGGTGAGGTGTACCGTGTCCGATAACGATAGCCAATCGAGCAAGGATTATTGAGACAATGACTGCGAACCCTGAACAGACCGCCATCAGCGCACAGCTGGTGAAAGAACTGCGCGAGCGCACCGGCGCCGGCTTCATGGATTGCCGCAACGCCCTGACCGAGACGGGCGGCGATATGGAAGAGGCGATCCAGGTGCTGCGCAAAAAGGGCCAGGCGATGGCGCAGAAGAAGTCCAGCCGGGAAGCGACCGAGGGGTCCGTGGGCTACTACGTCCATGCCGGCGGGAAGATCGGCGTGCTGGTGGAAGTGAATTGCGAAACCGATTTCGTGGCGCGGACCGACGAGTTTCAGAAGCTGTGCCACGACCTGGCGATGCACGTCGCCGCGCTCGACCCGCGATTCGTGCGGCGGGAGCAGGTGACCGAGGACGTGCTGGCGCGCGAGCGCGAAATCTATAAAGAGCAGGCGCGCAACTCGGGCAAACCCGAGAATATCATCGAGAAGATGGTCTCCGGGAAGATGGAAAAGTTCTTCGAGGAGACCTGCCTTTACGAGCAACGGTTCATCAAGGATGAGACGGTGACCGTGCGCGAGTTGATCGATCAGGCCGTTGCCCGTATGGGCGAGAAAGTTTCGGTCCGCCGCTTCGTTCGATTCAAGGTGGGCGAAACCCCCTCGAAGACTGTTGCCACCCCATCGGCGCCGGCCGAATAAGTGATTCGCGGCGCCGGGAACCCTCGCCGGTCCGCGAAAAACTCTGCTAGAATCCGCGACAGGGGCGAATGTGCGAGTTAGCGGCCTCAGCCCCACACACTTTCATGGCCACACCTGAACCTGAACGGGAATCGTCCGCCGGCGCCGGGCCGGTGTTCCGCCGGCTGGTGCTGAAGCTTTCGGGCGAATCGCTTCAGGGACCGCAGGGCTACGGCATTCACGGCGAAACGATCCAATCCATCGCGCGGGAAGTGAACGAGATCCGCGAACTCGGCGTCGAAGTGGCGATCGTCGTGGGAGGCGGAAACATCTTTCGCGGCTCGCGGCAGAAGGCGCTGGCGATCGAGCGGACGGCGGCCGATTCGATGGGAATGCTGGCGACGGTGATCAACGGCATCGCGCTGCAGGACGTGCTCGAAAAGATGGGTTGCCAGACGCGGCTGCTGAGCGCGATCCAGATGCATCAGCTGGCCGAGCCATTCATTCGCCGGCGTGCGATCCGGCACCTCGAAAAAGGCCGGGTGGTGATTCTGGCGGCGGGCACGGGGAATCCGTATTTTTCCACCGACACGGCGGCGGCCTTGCGCGCAATGGAGATCAAGGCGGAAGTGATCCTGAAGGCGACGCGCGTCGATGGGATTTACGACGCCGATCCCGAAAAAGTTGCCGCGGCACACATGATCGAAAGGCTCACCTACATGGAAGTAATCCAGCGCGGGCTCGCCGTGATGGATTCGACCGCCGTGACGCTCTGCATGGACAACAAGCTGCCGATCATCGTCTTCAACCTGACCGTGCCGGGCAACATCCGGCGCGTGGTGATGGGCGAGCGGGTAGGCTCGATGGTGACGGCGGGCTGAGGAAACAAATCCGGACGAGGAGGCGAGAAGCCGATGCATAGCTTTGAAACGGCCAAGGACGCCCTGGCCCAAGCGCGCACGCGCATGGAGAAATCGGTGGAGGATCTTCGCAAGGAGGTCGCCACGTTGCGCACCGGGCGCGCCAACGTCAGTCTGCTCGACCATGTCCGCGTCGATTATCACGGCACGCCGATGCCGATCAACCAGTTGGGCACGCTGGCGGTGCCGGAGCCGACCCTGATCATCGTCACGCCGTGGGACCGCGCGGTAGTGCCCGCGATCGAGAAGGCTGTGCGCTCCGCCGATCTCGGATTGAATCCTGCGAGCGACGGCCGCGTTATCCGCATCCCGATTCCGCCCCTCACCGAAGAGCGGCGCAAGGATATGGTCAAGCACCTTCACAAGATTCTGGAGAATCATCGCACCGCCATTCGCAACGTGCGACGGGAGATCAAGGAAGGCATCGAGCACCTCGAGAAGGACAAGAAGATCAGTGAGGACGAGAAGACGCGATCGCTCGATGAACTCGAAAAGGTAACCCATCAGGAAACCAAGAAGCTCGAAGACCTCTCGGCCGCGAAAGAGAAGGAAGTCCTTGAATTCAAATAGGACCGCGCGCCGGCCGGCGCTCGTCGCAGCGACGCCGCGGAACGCGTCACGGTGAACGCGAAAGAACGCCTGCTGGCGGCTTGCCGGAGGCAGCCGGTGGACCGCGTGCCGGTGTGGATGATGCGGCAGGCGGGCCGCGCGCTGCCGGGCTATCGCGCGCTACGCGAGAAACATTCCTTCCTCGAACTCTGCAAGACGCCGGAGCTGGCCGCGGAAGTTTCCGCCGAGCCGGTGAATGTCCTGGGCGTCGATGCGTCGATCATTTTCAGCGACATTCTGGTTGTAGCGGAGGCGATGGGCCTCGCACTCGACGTGCCCGCCTCGGGGCCCGTG
>JAGWOX010000269.1 GCA_028877145.1 Acidobacteriota bacterium
CTGGCCGATTCCACCGTGGTGAAAATTCCCCACACGTTTTCGATCGATTTCAATCCGATGTGGGTGGGCGACAAGATCTATTTCCTCTCGAACCGCGCCGGCCGCTTCAGCTTGTTCGATTACGACCTGAAAACGCAGAAGGTCGACCAGCTCGTGCAGAACACCAGCGATTTCGATTTCAAATCGGCCTCGGCCGGGCCGGGCGCGATCGTCTACGAGCAGTTTGGCTCGCTGCACTTGTTCGATCTGAACTCGGGCCGCCAACACGAGGTGCACGTGACGATCACCGGCGATTTCCCGGGCGTGGCGCCTCATTTCGAGAAGGTGGCCACCCACATCCTCAACGCGAACATCTCTCCCACCGGCCAGCGCGCCGTCTTCGAGGCGCATGGCGAAATTCTGACCGTGCCGGCCGAGAAGGGATCGATCCGCAACATCACGAATACGCCGTCGATCGCCGATCGCGATCCCGCCTGGTCGCCCGACGGCCGCTGGATCGCCTATTTCTCAGACGAATCCGGCCATTACGAACTGCACCTGAAGGATCAGATGGGCATGGGCACGGTGAAGAAGATTCCGCTCGGCGATCCGCCGGCCTTTTACTATCACCCGATCTGGTCGCCCGACAGCAAGAAGATCGCCTACACCGACAACCGGTTGAACGTGTGGTGCGTCGACATCGACACCGGAAAGAACGTGAAGGTCGATACCGATACCTACGAGAGCCCGGAACGCAATCTGAACCCGGTGTGGTCGCCCGATAGCCGCTGGATCGCCTACACGAAGCAGCTCGTGAATCACATGCGCGCTGTTTTCGTCTTTTCGCTCGAAACGGGCAAGGCGACGCAGATCACCGACGGCATGAGCGACGCCGAATACGCCGCCTTCGACAAGAGCGGCAAGTATCTCTACTTCACTGCCAGCACGAATATCGGCCCGACCACGGGCTGGCTCGATATGTCGAGCTACCCCCATCCGGTGACCCGCAGCGTCTACGTCACCGTGCTGAACAGCGAGCTGCCTTCGCCGCTCGCCCCGGAAAGCGACGACGAAAAGGTCACCGAAGCCGGTTCGGCCAAACCGCAGGAAAAGACGCAGGGGGAAAAGGAAAAGAAACCCGCCGCCGCGCCCGAGGTCCGCATCGATTTCGCGAACATCGGCCAGCGCATCCTGGCCCTGCCGATTCCCCAGGCCAGCTACATCGATCTCGAGGCCGGCAAGGCAGGCGAGATTTTCCTGGTGAAAGATCAGGAGTCGCGTGGCGCTTTCGGAGGGCCGCCGGCGTTTTCCGTGCTGAAATTCGATCTCAAGAGCCGCAAAGTTGAGCCGCTGATCGGAGGAGTGAGCGGTTTCGCTCTCTCGTTCAACGGAGAAAAATTCCTCTACCGCCAGGGACGCGACAAGTGGGGCATTGCCCCGACGGCCAAGCCGGCGAAGCCGGGAACGGGCATGCTCAATCTCGACCAGATGAGCGTATGGGTGGTGCCCAAGGAAGAATGGAGCCAGATGTACCACGAGGCGTGGAACATCGAGCGCCTGTTCTTCTACGACAAGAACCTGCACGGTCTCGAAGTGGCGAAGACCGAGGCTGAGTACGCGAAATTCCTGCCCGGTATCGCCAGCCGTAACGATCTCAACTATCTGTTAAACCAGATGCTCGGCCAGATCAACGTCGGGCACATGTTCATCCGCGGCGGCGACATGCCGGAAACGCCGCACGTGAACGTCGGTCTGTTGGGAGCGGACTACACAATCGACCACGACCGTTACCGCTTCTCGCGTGTCTTTTCGGGCGAGAACTGGAATCCGGAATTGCACGCGCCGCTGACGCAACCCGGCGTCAACGTGAAGCCGGGCGAATATCTGCTCGCGGTCAACGGCCGCCAGCTTCACGCCACCGACAACATCTACAGCTTCTTCCTCGATACCGTCGGGAAACAGGTGGTGCTGACGGTCGGCCCGAATCTGGACGGCAGCGGCTCACGCGAGGTAACGGTCGTGCCGACCGAAAGCGAGGCAGGGCTCCGCAATCGCGCCTGGATCGACCACAACATTGAAACCGTCGACCGCCTGAGCAACGGGCAACTCGCCTACGTCTACCTGCCGGATACGGCCGGTGGCGGCTATACGAACTTCAACCGCTACTTCTTCGCGCAGCTCGGCAAGCACGGCGCCGTGATCGACGAACGGTACAACACCGGCGGCAGCGCGGCCGACTACATCATCGAATACCTACAGCGGAAACTCTGGAACTACTGGTACACGCGCTACGGAAACATCTTCACCACGCCGCTCGATGCCATCTACGGCCCGAAAGTGCTGGTCATCAACCAGTATTCGGGCTCGGGTGGCGACGCGCTGCCCTGGTACTTCCGTCACGTTGGTCTCGGGCCGCTCGTCGGCGAGCGCACCTGGGGCGGGCTGGTCGGCATCTACGACTATCCCCCGCTCATCGACGGCGGGACGGTGACCGCGCCGCGAGTCGCCTTCTTCAATACGCAGGGACAGTGGGACGTCGAAAATCATGGCGTGCCGCCGGACATCGAGGTGCCCCTCGATCCCGCGGCTTGGCGCAAGGGACAGGACAGTCAACTCGACCGAGCGGTCCAGGTGGCGCTCGAGGAACTGAAGAAGAATCCGCCGAAGAAGCCGGTTCTTCCGCCGTTCCCGAACTACGGCCAGAAACCGTAAGCGAAGACGGCTTCAAACACCAAGCCGGCGCGCTCCCGTTTCCTTGGAGCGCGCCGGCTTTTTCGCGTGGGGGCAGGAGCCGGCCCGAGCGGCCAGAGTTCAGTGATTTTCTTCGCTCAGGGACTTCGCGAGAGCCTCCCGCTTCTCGCGAGCCTTCGCGGCAAAGGGATTGTTTGGGAAACGCGAGAGGAAATCGTCGATTTTCGCCAGTGCTTCCTCCCGACGGTCGAGCAGCACCAGGTCGTTATAGAGCAGGAGGTAGACTTTGGGATCTTCCGGATTGAGTTGCCAGGCACGGAGCAGGTGCGGGTAAGCTTCTTCGTAGTCTTTCTGCTTGAGGAGCAGGTCGCCGAGCCAGAATTGCGTGAAGAATTTGGTGTCGGAGATCCGAACCGAATCCTGAAATGCCTTCGTCGCCTCTGGGATGTCCTTCATCTTCAGGTACACGAAGCCGAGATAGGCGTAGGGAGCGGCGTCGTCGCTGTCAACTTCGACGGCGTGTTTGGCGGCATCGGTCGCGGCTTCGAAATCGCCTCTGTCGGCATAGATCTTGCTCAATTTCATGTAACTTTCCGCAAACTGTGGATAGATCTGGATCGACTTCTCCCAATGCTTGACGGCCTCGTCGGTACGGCCGTGAGATTCGCTCTCGACGCCCTTGCGGAATTCGCTTCGCGCCTTGTCGGGAATTTGGAGTTGACGCACGGAAACAGTGCTCGCATTGTTGCCAAGTACATCTCCGCCTGTCTGGCGGAATTTGATAGGAACTAAGGTCAGAATCAGGTCGTGTACCGGGAAGATGTCCACGTTAATAGGCCAATTGGCAGGCTGGTAGCCATAGGCCCTCACGACAACCATATAGTTTCCGCTAGGCACGCCTACGAACGAGAAGCGCCCAGCCGAATCGGTATAGGCCGTCAGGGACGCACCACCCATGGTCGCTTGAAGTTCCACGCGGACCATGATTAGTGGGCTCCCATCGGCCGAGTCAAGCTCGCCGCTCACTTCGGTTCGTTCTGACCCTGACATCTGGCCGCCGTTGGCCGCGCCGCGGACAGAGACACCCATGAGCAGCAATGCGAAAATGCTGAGAATAGCTGTCCAGACTTTCAAAACGGCACCCCGTGCCGTTTCCCCGTTTCTTCCGTGGTACTCCCGTTGGTTCCCGAAATCAAGCGGGAAATCTGCGGCTACGGTCGGGCCGCCAATCCCGCTCGCAGCGCGCGGTTTGTGGGCGACGCTTTCCCGCTCGCCGTGTGGCGCCGGCTGTTTTTCGCTGTGCAAGCGTGCAAGAAGGAAAGATCCGCGCGCCTCACCCCGCTGCCTGCATGCTACGGTTGGGCGACCGGCAAGTCGACATACGATGCGAACCGCCGCGAACGATAGATGCGCTGCGTCGTTTTTTGATAGTCGGAGGGCGTGGCTTTGAAAATGTTCGGCACGAATTTCTGCGGATTGCGGTCGTAAAGCGGGAACCAGGTGCTTTGCACCTGCACCATGATGCGATGGCCCTTCAGGAATGTGTGGTTGTTCGTGTGGAGATCGATGACGAACGGGGTCACCTTGTCGGGCGTGATTGGGGCGGGATGCTCGAAGCTTTTGCGGAAGCGCCCGCGGAAAATCTCGTCGGCAATCATCAGTTGGTATCCGCTCATGGGAACATCTTCGGGATAGCGCTCGGGATAAACGTCGATGAGCTTCACCACCCAGTCGCTGTCGCTGCCCGTGGTTGAAGCGAAGAGGTGCGCCACGATGTCGCCGGTCACCGTAACGTCGTGATCGAGCACGGGAGTTTCCCAGGCGACGACGCCGGGCCTCAAATAAACGAAGCGCTGATCCTCCACCAGCCACGTGTACCACTGGCTGCCCGGCCCATAAGTTTCCTGGACGGGCCGATGGCGATACGGCACCGGAAATGCGGGATCGGAGACGTAACTATCGAACGCCTGTGTGCCGGCCGCGGTGGGCGGCTCGAAGGCCAGCTTCGAATCGCTGCGGAAGTAAAGCTTGCGGTGTTCGACGCCCTCGACCGGCGGCCACGCCGGATATTGCTTCCACTCGTTCGTTCCGGTCTGGAAGGTGAGCGCTTTTTGGACCGGCAGCGTGCCCTTGCCCTTCAGCCAATAGGCGAACCATTTCGCCTGGATCTGCCGCCGGAAATACTGGCTGGTCGGCACGCCGAACTTGATGGCTCCCAGGCTCGATCCTTCGCCGCGCGACCAGCCGCCGTGGTTCCATGGGCCAACAACCAGGTAATTGTTGTGGTG
>JAGWOX010000019.1 GCA_028877145.1 Acidobacteriota bacterium
TACAACGCGCGGGAATCGGAATTTTCCAGGATAGCGTTCAGCACCGGAAGGTTGTAGCAAAGCGTCTTGCCGGAGGCCGTCGGCGTCACCACCACAACGTTCCGCCCCGCGCGCACCGCTTCGGCAGCCGCTGCCTGATGGCTGTAAAGGCGCTCGATGCCTTTCGAAGCGTAAGCCGCGGCCAGCTCCGGCCGCACCCAATCCGGCATCGGCGACCAAATTGGCGCCCGCTCCTGCGTCTCATGGACGGCGGTGATAATCGACGCGGAGGGATCGTTCTCGGCACGCGCCGGCTGCCGGCCAACAACCGCTTCGACGGCGTCGCCCAGAGAGGCCAGGGTATCTGTGCCGGTGCGGCGAATGGACAGGGAACTCACGTTCGCTCCTTCGCTTTTTGTTCGCTAGAGCGTAGCACCCGGTTCAGCGCGCCGCAATCCCTTTTTGTCCGCCCTTTGCGCCGGGGTTTCCGCCGCGGCACTCCTGACGGAGACCAAGCGCAACCAGCGTCGATGGAAGACGGTTCTGGTAGCGCAGCCACTCCTGGCTGCGGCCTTTCTTTCTGCCCCTGTCTCGCCAGCCGCATCCACCCGCACTACAATATTCGCCGTCCCCGACGGCGATGGGGTTCGCCGAAACCGCTCGCCCAGGCGCGGGCTGATGACCCCTGGCCAGGTCTTTTCATTTTTCCTGCAGGGGAGACTGCCATGAAGCTCGACGATCATCATCAGCGACGCCTCGAAGCTACCGTCCAATTGCTAGAGGAGTCAATCGCTCGTTGCCGCCGCTGGCTTACCGGCACGGGCGAAGGTATTCTGCGCGTGGTTCACACGTCGATCGATCCTGCCGAGCGCGAGCGCCTGCTGCGCGAAGTCGACGTGTTCCACGCCGAACTCCACCGTTTCGCCGCTGAATTCGAACTCGAGCCGCGCCCGATGAATCTCGCTCAACTCTTGAACGCCGAATTTTCGACAGCCTGGGTCATGCTCGAAAACTGCCGCCCGAAACGGATGAAGGGTTACGGCGTAGCCTTTGATCCCGCGACGGCCACCGCGCTCAACGCCGAGGTCGACCGCTTGCTCGAACGCGTCGAAGTCCTTCGCAACGAAATCGTCCGTTCAACCGGCGAGGAATAAACAACGGAGCCGTGTTGACCATGGACGCTGGACCCCTCGGCCCGGTTAGCCGCGAGCGGTTCTGATGGTAGACTGAATGGCCGCCCGCCGGCTGGCCACAGATCATCACACGAACCGGCCGGCTGCGAGGAAGATCGATGCCCCAAACGTTCCTTGTTTTCGATTTCGGCACAAGCGAAGAAGCCGCTCAGCAGGCCCGCCATCGCCTCGAAGGCTGGCGGCAGGCCTTCCGTCTGGGCGACAAGCTGAAATTCAAGTTCGAGCGCACGCCGGCCGAGCCGCCCGCCGAAAGCGCCGAGCCGGCGGCCAACGCGCCAAAGAAAAAAACGAAAAAAAAGAAGGAAGAGCTGGCCGCTCAGCCCACCGCCGAGCAACCCTCCGACCGCCTCCGCGTGCTCGTGCTCCTGGAATTCTCCGAACACGAGAAGCTCTCCCACCAACGCTGGCTGGACCGGATCCCCACTGAGCCGCCGTTCCAATCGGCCGAAAAGCAGGTCGTGCGCCGCGGCCAGGAAGCTTTCGAGAAGGTATCCGAGGTGTTCAGCGAACTGGCGTGAGGGAAAGAAGTTGAGAGTTTAGGGTAAAGAGTTCAGAGTCAGGAATACGGCCCGGAGCGGTTGTGCGCCTGACTCTAAACTCTCGACTTTAAACTCCAGACTGCCTCTCTAATCATCCTTCTTCGGCGTTCCGTAAAATTCCACGCTCACAAACCGCATCGGCCCCGAGCTGAGGTTCTGGATCTTATGTGGCCCCGGTGAAAGCCACTGATACCAGCCCTCGGGCAACCGGATCTCCAGATTCTTCGGCTCATGAATGGTGGAATCGAGCATATCGAACGGCGTGAGCGCTACCAGGAAGCGCGTTGTCCTCGTGCTCGTATTGTCGTAGGTCGCGCCGGGCGGGAGCGTCACGCCTTGCAGTTCCACCTGACCGATTCGCTGGGACCAATTTCCCGGCAGCGGCTGCGCGTTCGGGCATGAGCACACAGCATCAGCCGCTCCGCCATCGCACGAGCACCCCTTTGCGGTAAGCCTCTGGTTCAGGAACACGATGGCCAGCGCGTGGAACTCGAGGTCGCCGTCGTTCGTCAGCGTTTGGGAAATTCCTCCCTCGCCGAAGCGGACGGCGCCGTCGGGGAGCACAAGTTGCAGGGGGGGCTGGCCCGCGTCCTGGGCGGTAAGTGTGCTCTGGCCGAAGTTCACCAGCAGATAATTGTTGTCGTACTCGTCGAGCTGGGTCGACTGGTGCGGCGGAATGATGACGTCGAGGATCATCATGTCGTCGTCCTGATACATCAGCCGAAAATGTGGGTCCCGGGTGATCCCGGCACCCTGGCCCGGATTCTGGGTCTGTGGTTTTGTCTGCCCTTGGCCGGGCGCCAACGCCAGCGCCAGAGCGATGAACGTAAAGGTCGCGGCAAACTTCATCGTCGCGATTATACCCCGTCCGCCGAGATCTCCTGTCCCACCCCCGGCTTGGGGTTTCCAAGCGGACCCTCCCCCTTTCCGTGCAGGCCGTTCCGTCGAATTCTCTGTTACAATCCACCGCTACTCGACCGATTTGCTTGAGACCGGATGGATAAACTCCCACTTTGGCTTCGGACTCTGGTAGGCTCGCTGGGCGGGCTCAGCCTCTTCGTTATCGGCTTTTTTGATTCTTCCGTTCTCTCTTTCCCGTTCGTGAACGATCTTCTCCTGGTCCGCTTCACAATCCACTCGCCGCAGCTGATGCCGTATTACGTCCTGATGGCCACGCTCGGCTCGCTCGCCGGCTGTTTCTGGCTCTATTTCATCGCGAAGAAGGGCGGGGAAGCGATGTATCGGCGCAGCGCGGGCGGCCGCGCCGAGCGCATTCACGGCTGGGTGCAGCGCTACAAATTCCTAAGCGTCGCCGTTCCCGCCATCCTGCCGCCTCCCTTGCCGTTCAAGCCGTTCGTGCTGGCGGCGGGCGTTTTCCAGGTTCCGGTGGACACTTTCGCGCTGGCCCTCGTCGTGGGCCGCGGCCTCCGCTATTCGATCGAAGGCTTCCTCGCCATGCGCTACGGCGAGCAGGCCACCCGCTATTTCGTTGAAAACAAACTGGAATTTGCCCTGTTCGTGATCCTGACCATAGGCACCACGTACGGCACCTGGTGGTGGCTCTTCGGCCGCAAGGCCGGCCAGAGTTAGCCGGCCGATTTGTGAAGAAGATTGAAGGGAGTATCCTAAACACCGGCGCAGGAGCGCCGCGAGCGATTCAAAGCGTGGGTTTTTAGGCCCCGCGCCAATTTCTTTCACGACGGAATGAAACGACTCCGACTCTGGCTCTTGGCGCTGGTTGGTCCGCTCGGCGGGCTGAGCCTTTTCGTCATCGGCTTTTTTGATTCCTCGATCGTTCCGCTGCCCTTCGTCCCCGACCTTCTACTCGTCCAATTCACGATTCACCACCCGCGACTGATGCCGTATTACGTGCTGATGGCCACGCTCGGCTCGCTCGCCGGCTGTTTCTGGCTCTATTTCCTGGCGAAAAAGGGCGGGGAAGCGATGTTCCGGCGCAGCGCCGGCGGACGCGCCGACCGGGTCCGCGGCTGGGTGCAGCGCTACAAATTCCTCGGCGTCGCCGTTCCGTCCATCCTGCCGCCGCCGCTGCCCTTCAAGCCGTTTGTTCTGGCCGCCGGCGTCTTCCAGATTCCGATGGATACGTTTGCGCTCGCGCTAGTGATAGGCCGCGGCCTCCGCTACTCGCTCGAAGGCATCCTCGCCATCTACTTCGGCGAGCAGGCCATCCATTACCTCCAGCAAAACAAACCGCAATTCACCCTGATCGTCATCTCAGCGATCGTCCTCATCTACGTCTTCTGGTGCCTCTTATCCCGCAAGAGCCGTGCGAATCCACAACGCGACTAGCGTCTAACAACCCTTGAGCGCGGATCTGCCGAGGTCTTACTGCGGAACGCCGAAGCGCCATTTCACTCGGGTGACTCGGTCCTGTTTGTCGAGACGGACAGTCACCGTTGGATTCAGCCAGAACTGGCCGGCATCGGTGTAGCGGAGGTCGCGGAAGAAGACTTCATGGCCGGTTTCAGTGCGGGTGACCTCTGCGATGGGGAAGCGGGCGAAGTTGCGCCATGTGGCGAGGCCAGGGGCGTTCTCGGCAGCCCTTAGCGCGGGCGAGTTCTCGGGTTTGTAGTGAGTCAGCGCCATGTCCGGCTCGAAGGAAGCGTTCGGGCCCAGCTGCATCTGCACGATGTCGATCGAGTTGTAGGTATCGATCACGCCGCGCCACCGGAAAGGCGACATCGCGCTGGGATAGGCCTCGACGCCGAGCGCTTCCGCGCCGTGATACGTGTTCGAATAGAGTTTCACCAGCGCGTCGGAATGCAGCCGCGCCCGCCAGCCGCAATAGCCCGAGACCAGCAATAGCGCCACGATCCCGGAAACCGACGCGCCCCGCTTCTGCCGCGCGCCCATCTCTTCTCCCACCACCGCCAGCAGCCAAGGCACGCCCAGCGTCAATGCGAGCAGCAGCAACAGCCAGGGATCGAGCTGCGGCCACAGGTTCCACGCGTACCATTTCTGGCTGAACGGCCATAAGAGCTTCTCCCCGTAGTTGTCGCCCAGATCGAGCAGCAGGTGCCCGGCCACGCCGCACGCCGCCGCTGCCAGCAGGCCCGGAAACCGAGCCGGTTCCGGCTCCCATTTGCGCCCGATACGCCACAGCACCCACGCCACCAGCACCGCCAGCGCCGCACCGCCCAGAATCGAATGTGTGAAGGTGCGATGCAGAGTCAGATAGGCGCGAGGCCCGCCAAGAACGCCGGCGAAATCGATGGCCGGAATGACGCCGCCGACGATCACCGCCGTCGTCGCCAGCGTCGAGAATCGCCGCACGCCCGCGCGCGCCATCGTCGCCGCAACAGCGATTTGCGTGACCGGTTCCAATTGCCCCCTTCTGCCCAGCTTTGAATGGACGCGGCGGGAGGGCTACTTCGTTTCGTTTTCGGGCATCACCAACGTCAGCGCGTCCGGCACGATGCGGAATTCCGCCGGCAGGCGGCCTGCCGGTTCGCCGTCGAGCTCCACGTAAATCGTGTCGCCCGGCCTCGCTTCGCAGCGCACGCACCGCGTGTCGACGAAATGAACGTCACCCTGCCGCTCCAGCCGCGAGAGCCAGACGGCCACCATGTGCGCCGGATATCGGAAACGGCTCGTGGTTGTGAAAACTGCTGCCTGGAACCGGTCGCTCAGCAGATCGGCCCCAGGCGTGATCCGGAACGGCCCGCCATAATGTTTCGTCCGCCCAACGATCACCTGCGCCGCCTGGAACGAGTGGTCGTCCACCGCGACGCGAAACGGTATCAGCGGGTAGGTGAAAAAATGGCCCAGGCCCGCCAGCCAGTAGGCGAGCGTTCCGGTCGCCTGCTTCAGCCGCGAATTCACGCTGTAGACCATCGAGCCGTCAACGCCCGCTCCCGCAATGCAGATGAAGTAGCGCTCGGGCCCATCCGGCGGTTCGACTCGCGCCAGGCCCAGCGCGATGCGCTCCAAGCGCCCGGTGAGAATCAGGCGCGCGGCGGCGGGGATATTCCACGGAAGGCCGAGTTCCTTGCCCAGCACGTTGGCCGTGCCGGCCGGCAGCACCGCCAGCGGCACGCGGCTGCCTGCCAGTCCGTTGACTATCTCGTTGATTGTGCCGTCCCCGCCGCAGCCGATCACCATTCCACGCCTCGAGCGCACCGCCTCGCGTGCCAGGTTCGTCCCGTCGCCTGCGCGGGATGTGGCGGCCAGCTCCACGCGGATACCGGCTTCACCCAGAATCCGGCAAGCGGCGTCGAGGTCGCGGGCGCGGCGGTTGCGCCGGCGGCCGGCGGCAGGATTATGGATCAGCAGTGCGTCGTGTATGCCGTTCAACATGCCCGGGGTCCGGGAAACGCATTGTATAATCCCTCATCGGTTGCGTGCACATCCATTCGGGGACGGGTAACCATTGCGAAAGTTTTTCATTGAAATGGGCCAAGGCATCATGGCGGATAGGGCGGATGGCGACTTCGGCGTGTGCACCTCGGCTCTTTTTTCGTGCGTCTTGATTGCCGGATATAACGAGGCATCCGGGTTCGTCGGCGCATATCATTACCCCGCCAACCGCATAGAGGATCCGGAAGTGATATCGGATATGAACGAGTGGGCGTTCGAAGTTGAGCCAACCTCTGTCGTTCTGATCTTTGCTCGGGATGCGGGTGGTAGCGGCCAGTTGGGCACCACTAGCGACGACCGGCATAACCTCCAGGAATGGGTCAGGCACCGGTGCGGAGTCGATCCCCAGACATTGGAAGCAACCGCCGCCGCGGTGTCTCTGATTGGCGGCCACTTCCATGCTGGCCGCTCGACCGACATTGCGTGCCAGGGAATCGACCAAGGCCATTCGACCGACGTCAGTCGACACCAGAAAGGGATACACATGAGCGACGGCGGCTTCATTCTGTTCGGCCGGCGTCGCTAGTCAAGACATTGGCCCGCGAGCCGGCCAAGCCGTGACCGGCCCGTTGGCGAGGATTCGAGGTAAGGAGCGATTTTTTCGAGGCTCTGCGATGGCCGTTCTCCGATCGGTGGCTCAGAAAGTCGAGCGGTTGCGCCGCGAAATCCGCGAGCACGAATATCGCTATTACGTGCTCGACCAGCCCACGATCTCCGATCGCCAGTTCGATCACCTGATGGACGAGCTGAAGGCGCTCGAAGCGAAGCATCCGGAGCTGGTAACGTCTGATTCGCCTACCCGGCGTGTGGGTGGGGAGGCGCGTGAAGGTTTCCGTGCCGTGCGTCATCCCTCGCAGATGCTCAGCCTCGACAACACCTACAGCTACGACGAATTGCGGGACTTTGACCGCCGCGCGCGCGAGCGTGCCGAGCGCGAAGAGCTGGAATACGTGGCCGAAAACAAATTCGACGGCCTGAGCCTTTCGCTCGTTTACCAAGACGGCTCGCTGGTGCGTGGCGTGACGCGTGGCGACGGTACCACCGGCGAGGATGTCACGCCGAATATCCGCACCATCCGCACGATTCCCCTGCGCGTCGATCCTGTCACGCTCAAGAAGCACGGACTGCCACGCGATTTCGAAGTGCGCGGGGAAACGGTGATGACGCGCCAGGCGTTCGAGGACCTCAACCGCCAGCAAGACGAATCGGGCGGGAAGCGCTTCGCCAATCCGCGCAATGCGGCGGCAGGTTCGGTGCGCGTGCTCGATCCTTCCATCACCGCGTCGCGGAAGCTTGATTTCTACGCTTATTTCCTGTACGTCGACGGCCGCGTGCCGCTCCCGACGCATTGGCAGACGCTCGAGGCGCTCGAGGCGTTGCGCTTCCGCAGCTCGAAACGCCATGCTTCGCTCTGCCAGTCGATCGACGATGTCATCAAATACTGTGAACGCTGGGAATCGAAACGCGACGAATTGCCTTACGAAATCGACGGCATTGCCGTCAAGGTGAATTCCATCGTTCTCCAGCGCGAACTTGGTTTCACCGCGAAAGCCCCGCGCTGGGCCGTCGCCTACAAATATCCCGCGCGCCAGGAAACCACAGTCGTCGAGGATGTCGTTTGGCAGGTGGGTCGCACGGGAGCGCTTACGCCCGTCGCCATGCTCAAGCCCGTCGAAGTCGGCGGCGTCACGGTGAGCCGCTCGACCCTCCACAACATGGACGAGATTGAGCGGCTGGGCCTGCACATCGGCGATACGATCGTCATCGAGCGCGCCGGCGAGGTGATTCCGCACGTCATCCAGGTGACCAAACACGGCCACGGAAAGAAACCCGAGCCGCCCAAGCACTGCCCCGAGTGCGGCCGCCCCATCCACAAATCCCCAGAGGAAGTTGCCTACCGCTGCGTTAACGCCTCCTGCCCGGCGAAATTCCGCGAGTCGCTGCTCCATTTCGCCTCGCGCCATGCGATGGATATCGACGGCCTCGGCGACAAGCTGGTCGACCAGCTCGTCGAGAAGAAACTGGTGAAGGACCTTGCCGATCTCTACGATTTGCGGTTAGGCGATCTCGAAGCGCTCGAGCGGATGGGCAGGAAATCAGCCGAGAATCTGCTGGCGGAGATTGAGAGGAGCAAACAGGCGAGCCTCTCACGGCTCATTTACGCTCTGGGGATCCGGTTCGTGGGCGAACGCACCGGCGAACTGCTGGCCGATCATTTCGGCTCGCTCGACGATCTGGCGCATGCCTCCGCCGAGCAGCTGACCGAAGTAACCGAAGTCGGCCCGAAAGTGGCCGAAAGCATCGTCGAATTTTTCTCGGAGAAGGCAAACCAGGAACTGCTGCGAAAACTCAAAAAGGCCGGATTGCGGTTCGAGGAAGAACGGAAGAAAACGCGCGATACCACCCTGGCCGGCAAAACATTCGTCTTCACCGGCACGCTGCCGCGCCTCACCCGTGAGGAGGCCGGCGACATGGTCACCAGCCGCGGTGGAAAGGTCTCCTCCTCGGTCAGCAAGAAGACCAGCTACGTTGTCGTCGGCGCCGACCCCGGCTCGAAATTCGACAAGGCGCGCGAGCTGGGCGTCGAGATCCTCGACGAAGAGAAATTCAAAAAACTGGTTGGGGCGTAGAGAGCGGCGTTACGTCCGGAGACCAGAAAGGGCAGGGTGGGAAACGACCGCTCCTTGCTTTCTGATTGACGATCCCGGCGATTGCGCGTATCGTTCCGCAAGGCTTTAACCCACTTCGTCCCATTGGTCATGAGCATCTTTGGAGGCTGCGATGGCTAGGAATCCGAAAAGGGCCACGAGACCTCGGCCCCGCACTGTCGAAGTGCCAACGAAGTCCGTCCTGAACGATTGGAAGCAAAAGCAGGCAATGGCGAGCACCTTCAAGGCGCTAAAGAAGGAGATTGGAACTCAGGCGAACTTGCAAGTTCCGCTTCGACGACTTGAAAAGGACGTCCAGATGTTGCTGCGGTTCGGAATTTTTGAGTCAACGCTTCGCAAGCTGGGCGCCAAGAAGGAATCCTAGTTCGGCGTGGCTGTGTTGACGGGTTCATGTCGGCGCATCAAGCGATCGAATTGCCTGGTTTTCTTCTTCGAGCAGGGAAGGATTCACTGCTGTAACTACCTGACCGATACGCAGGTGGAAAGTTCTCCCGTCCTTGTCGCCTTGTTGGCGATGCTGGACCGGTGGCGGACACCTGCGGAGATCGAGCGACTGCTGTCGGGGTATTCCTCTGCCTCGATTCAACGCACCCTGCACGAACTCAAGGCGAACACGCTGGTAGTGGAGCACGGCTCCGAACAGGCCAAACGAGAAAGCGAGTTGGCGCCCTGGGATGTATGGGGAGTCGAAGCGCGCTTCTTTCATTTCGTCACGCGGAACGCCTATCGCGGTGCTCCCGCCGTTTTGGACGACGCGAGCATCGATCTGGCGCTGGCGCGGAGTTCTCCACAGCCCGGACAAATTAAGAAGTACGCCGGAGCGCGGCAATTCCTTCTGCCGGATATTACTTCGAGACTGGATTCCGAATTCCCGCGAGTTTTGCTGGCGCGACGTACGCATCGCTGCTTCGCAGCCGGCCGGCTGCCCCTCGAAAAATTCTCCGCTCTCGTCCGGTTGACATGGGGCATCACTGGCAAGCTTCGCTGGCCGGGCCTGGGAAAGCTTCCGGTGAAAACCAGTCCTTCCGGAGGAGCGAGAAATCCCTTGGAGGCATACGTCTGGGCGTTGCGGGTGGAAGGATTGCCGCGCGGCCTCTACCACTATCGAGCCGATGTGAATCGCCTGGAACTGATGCGCAGGGGGGCGAGCGTCGCGCGCATCGCGAGGTTGTGTGCCGGGCAGGAATGGATACGGAACTGCGCGGCTCTTTTTCTGATGACCGCAGTTTTACCGCGCACCATGTGGCGGTACCGGTTTTCGCGTGCCTATCGCGTGGTCTTGCTCGAGGCCGGCCACTTTTGCCAGACGTTTTGTCTGGCCGCCACCTGGCTTGGGCTCGCGCCGTTTTGTACGGCAGCCCTGCTCGATGAAGAAATTGAAAAGGAGTTGGGATTAGGGGGAGCCACAGAGTGTGTGTTATACGCCGCTGGCGTTGGACTCCAAGATGACCGATTGCAAGCCGCCGCCGTTCGCACGAACCGCAGGTTGAACGCTACCCCGCGGCGGGCATGAGGGGATCCTTCCTTTCACGTTGCCTCGCCTGTTCCCACTGCTTTTGCACCGATGCCAGAAAGGATCGAAAGGCCGGATCGGCGCGCAGATTATCGTAGAGAGGGTTTTTCGCCAGAAAGGGATAGTTGCGCAGCCCGAGTTGTTCCGCCCTCTGGAGCCAGCGGAGCGCCTCGGAATTCTGATGCGCAAGTGCCAGCACCTCGGCTACGTTGACGCAATATCCGAGGTCAGGCCAGTAATCAGAGCGATAGCGGTCAAGCCAGGCCTTGACCGGCAAAGCTTCTCCCGACCGTGTTTTGAGCAGCGCGACGAGGTATTGCGTTTCCGCACTGTTCGGCGCTTGCTTCAGCAGGGCCATGACATTTTGGCGGCCGGCAGCGATATCGCCGCGGTCTAGCAGGACAGTGGTCAAAGACTGCTTAGTAACCAGGTCGTCCGGATGCGTGGAAAGGTCCAAACGCATTTGCTCCTCTGCCTTGGCCAGATTGCCTTCGTAGCGGTAGGCGTAGCCCAATTCACGCCGCACGAGTTGTGGCCGGAGGATGCGGGCTTGCTGGAACGCGCGCAAGCTCAAGTCAGAGAGCCCGCTAGCCATGTAGTAAAAGCCGGCGGCATAGAAGGCTAACGCGTCATGGGGAGACCGGCCGAAAGCTTCCTGCAGGCTGGCCCGAGCCTTATCGATGCGCCCCTGTTGAAGTTCCACCAGCGCCCGCGCGGCATAGGCTTCGCCGAGGCTCGGATCCTGTTGAATCGCCATGTTCGCTTCCGCCTCGGCGTTCCGGAAATCCTCAGGAGAGCGCGTGTAACCTTCAAAAGCGGCCGTCCAGTGGAGTTTGGCCAGGCTGACGAGGGCCAGGGTGAGGTGCGGATCGAGACGCAGGGCTTCTCGCAGCTCCTTCTCCACCCGTGCCAATTGATCAGCGTCAGGCTTCTTCCAGAACTGATCCATCTCGTACTCGCTCCGGAGAAATGCCTGGAAGGCATCGGCTTGATGACTGGGTGGCTCGGTGAAGTGGGCGCGCTCCTGCGGACTTGCCGATACTTTGAGGGCAGTCAAGATGTCGCTTGCCAATTGGTCTTCGGCGTCGATCGCGCGGGTGAACGGCATGGTCAGAGCGCTGCCTGCGACTCCTGCGTTGCGGCGAACATCCACCAGGATGTAATTCAATTCCAGGGTCGAGCCCTCGATCTGGTAGCTGCCGCTGAGCACCGCGTCTACGCCCAATCGTTGGCCCGCGTCTACCGGACTCGGTTGGGAAGCTGCCGAATTCCCCATCGAGCCCACCCAACGGACCTCGAGGAAGGGCGTGTTGGCGAGCTTGGCGGTGAGTACGTCCGCCAAGCCGACGCCGAAATAGTCGTACTTCCCCGATGGCCCGATGTTGCGGAACGGCAAAATGGCAATCGATCGGACGGTTTGCCCTGGCGGCTCGGCTACGCCCGCCTCTCCTCGGCGCTCCGGCAAAGTGGCTTTCCGATACAAGTACAAACCTGCGGCAGCAGCCACGACGAGCATCACGGCGATGCTGCCCAGCACGGGCTTGCGGTATCTGAAGGGGAGGCGAACCGAGCTCGCAGTCAGAGCGGAGACGGCGCTACCGCCCGCCGCGGCCTTCAGGTCCGCGCCGAGCTGCGCTGCGCTCATGTAACGCGCTACAGGCTCCTTCTCGAGCAGCCGCATCACAATTGCTTCGATCTGCGGCGTCGCCCTGGAATTGAGCGCTCCGATCGACTTGGGCGTGGTCTTGAGCACGCGGTTGACTGTGGTGATGAAACTGTCGCCCCGCAGCATGAACGGATGACGCCCGGCGAGCATTTCGTAAAAGACGACACCGAGCGAAAAGAGGTCCGCTCTCGCGTCGACCTCTTTTTCGAGCAACGCTTCGGGCGCCATGTAGCCCGGCGTGCCCTTGAGACCCGGTTCGGTGAGCGCGAGCGTCGAGTCGGTGCTGCGGGGGAGCGCCTTGGCAAGGCCGAAATCGAGAATCTTCACCTGGCCGTCGCGAGTGATCAGAATGTTCTCCGGCTTGAGATCCCGATGAAGCACGCCGTGCTCATGCGCGACGGCGAGCGCGGAGGAGCACTGCCTGGCGATCTCCAGAAATTCATCGACCGGAATCGGATCGCCCCGAAACCGGCTGCGGAGGGTCTGCCCCTCCACATATTCCATGACTAGAAAAGATTCGCCCTCGAATTCGAATACGTCGTAGACCGCGGCGATGTGCGGATGCGAAATACGGGAAGCCAGCTCTACTTCCCGGCGGAAACGCTCGGTGAGCCGAGGGTCGCCGCGTAATTGCGGCGCCATTCGCTTCAACGCCACCAGCCGCTTCAGCCGAGTGTCCTCGGCCAGGTACACCTCGCCCATCCCGCCCTCCCCGAGCCGGGATTGCACGTGGAAACGGCCGAGCGTGCGTCCGGTCAGATCTTGGCCGCTCGAAGGTTTCTGCTGCCCCGAATTATGTGGATTGTCCATGAGGGGAGGATCGATCTCCGTCCCGCCTTGGCGATCGGAGGGGCAAACAGCGCACGGGAGGGAGCCGATGTCGCCGGTATCTTACTGTGGGGTGGTCGCGGGTGCAATGATCGCGACCTCCGCGTCCGGGACGGAAAAAGAAAGAACGGAGCGTGGAAACCTCGAACGGAGGTTCCCGCGCTCCGCGAAATTTTCAGCCGCGCAGCGGACTACTTCTGTCCCTGGCTGGCGTGCTCGAGTTTTTGGAGTGCCGCCTCGAACATGGCCCGATGCTTCATCTCGTCCTTGCGGATCTCCTCGAACCGCCCCGCGGCGGCGTGATCTTCCACGCTCGTCGCTTGCTCGGCGAATTCCTTGTACATCGTGGTGGATTCATAGGTTTCGCCCTTGATTGCGGTCTGCAAGTTTTCCTCGTTCGTTCCTACCAGGCCCGCCAGTTCGGCTTCCTCGGCGAAATGCTCGAAACGCTCGGTCTTGGCCGCGTTCTCGAACAACTCGGCGATTTGCGGCTGTCCCGTCTTGCGTGCCTGTTCGGCGTACAACATGTAACTGGCGTAGGCGAATGCTTCACCCTTCATCGCGGTGTGAAGATTCTCCGTCGTTTGCCGGTTCAATTGCTGCGAGCGTGCAACGGCCAGGCCTGCGACGAACGCGGCCAGTGCCACACCGGTCAGCAGCATCCACGATTTTCTCCACATGACTCTTTCTCCTTGCTGATTTTCGCGGCTGCCATGCCGCCATTCCATTTCAGTTTTTGCCGGGCATCTTCGCGAGTGCCGCGTGTCCCGCATCGGCAACGATGTAGATTCCGTCGGTTTCCTCCACCAAACCCGCCTCCACCAGTTCCCGCGCGGCGCTGCGTACCTGATACAGGGCGAGGCCGGTCTTTCTCGACACCTCGCTGAGGGGCATGGCCGTAGTCATGGCGGTCAGAATTTTTCCGGCGGTCGGGGTCAACTCTCCACTGCTATCGACACAGGGCATCACACCCTCCTCGAAAATGGCGCTCGGCTGCTGGGGCAGGTGATAAGGCGCCCCTGGAAGCCGGGCCGAGGCCGTCCCTGAAGTGAAACGACGCTTAGACGGCCTTCTTGCTGAAATACCAGTCCTTCGTCTCGAAACCCGCCTTCATGCGCTCTTCGGCGGCCTCCGTCGTCGCCGGCGGCGGAATAATCACTTTCTCGCCCGGCTTCCAATTCGCCGGCGTCGCCACGCCGTTCTTGTCGGTCATCTGCAACGCGTCGATCAGGCGCAGAATTTCCTGCATGTTGCGGCCGGTGGTGAGCGGGTAATAAATCATGGCGCGCAGAATGCCGTTCGGATCGATCACGAAAACGCACCTGCTCGTTTCCGTTTTGCTCTCGCCAGGCATGATCATTCCGTAGAGTGAGGCCACGTCCTTGTTCAGATCGGCGATCACGGGGAAGGGAACCTTGATGCCGAAATTCTTCTCGATGTTCCGCACCCACGCGATGTGCGAATAGGTGCTGTCGATGCTCAAGCCGCACAGCTCCACGTTGCGCTTCTTGAATTCCGGCGCCATCTCGCTGAATGCGACGAATTCGGTCGTGCAGACCGGCGTGAAATCGGCCGGGTGCGAGAAGAGAATCAGCCAGCTGCCCTTGAAATCTTCCAGGCGAATCGTGCCTTGCGTGGTTTGCGCCTCGAAAAGCGGGGCCGGTTGCCCCAGGCGCGGGAATCCACTGTTTCCGTGGGTTGTCACTTCCATGGTCTCTGCCTCCTGAGAGTTCGGGGGAAATCTGAAACTCTTCTTTTCATGCCGGGCCCCATGCGCACCGGCTCGCTGGGCTATGCTGCGAGCGGTTGACAGGAAAACGGCCATTGCGCTGAGTGAGTGCCCCGCGAGTTGTCACACACACGCTCTTTAGCCTCTAACTATGCACGAGCCTCGCCAACTCACCTCTATCCGGACTGTCGTGCCGGATCCGGGCCCCTGCTCACAACTGCTTCGCTGGGAATGGATTGGCGGAGGCTGGGAGCAGGCGGAGTCTCGCAGGTCCCGCCCCTTACCTCATACTGTTCGGGTCATTTGCCCCAGTTCCGTGGGTTTTCTGGGTAAACGGTTATAATGAAGATTGGCGGGCAGATCGGGTGATCGCGTGCCGGCCTCTTTCGGGAGGCTGGCTCGAGGAAAGTCCGGACTCCGCAGGGCGGCGCGCCTGGTAACGCCAGGGGGTCGGATTCGCGAGGATCCGGCCACGGAAAGTGCCACAGAAACCAGACCGCCCGCGCTCGCTGGCCTCCATGGCCGGCCCGAGGCAAAACCTAGGGCTGGTCGAGATCGGCCAGGGAGCGCGAGCAAGGGTGAAACGGTGGGGTAAGAGCCCACCGCGCCCCGAGCGATCGGGACGGCATGGAAAACCCCGCGTGGAGCAAGGCCAAATAGGAGGGAAGGGCCGGCCCGGCCCGTCAAACCCTCGGGTAGGCCGCTTGAGCCCGGCAGCAATGCCCGGCCCAGAGGAATGATCGCCCCGAAGCGCAGTCCGCAAGTTGGGACGCGCTCCGGACAGAATCCGGCTTATAGATCTGCCCTCCAATTTTCTTTTTTCAAAGACGATGCCACACCCTGAACGCGCGCGGAACATTGGCGGCCCGGGTTTGAGTCGTATGGACAACAAGCCCAACTACGACGTTTTCATCTGTCACGCCTCTGAGGACAAAGAGGATTATGTCGATAGTCTGGCGAGCGCCCTTCGCGACGCGGGTGTCAGCGTATGGTACGACGGCTTTGCGCTGGAGTGGGGGGACACCCTGCGGGGTAGGATTGACGCAGGCCTCGCGGATTCCAGCTACGGCATTGTTGTCCTCTCCCCGGCGTTTCTTAAGCGCAAGAGATGGACGGAGCATGAACTCGACGGGCTTTTTGCCCGAGAAAGCACCGGCAATAAAGTCATCCTGCCGATATGGCACAACATCACCCAGGATGACCTTGCGGCATACAGCCCCTCTTTCGTGGACCGACTGGCCAAGAACTCGACTAAGGATTCGATTGCGGGCATAGTCGCGGAAGTGAAGCACGTCCTGGCCGCCGCGGCCGCCGCTCGGCCGCGAAGAGCTAGCGAGAGAGATTGGCAGGAGGACGTGGAGTCGTACGCAGCCTCCGCTGTTCAGGTCGGCGGTCCAGGCTCCCGGCTAGTGACCAAGACAGCCTGGCTCACGTCTGGAGAGCACGCCTACCTAGACGATGAACGGTTCGTGCTTGTTGCATTCCCCGGCGGCGGCACCCTCATGAGCCTTTCCCCACGAGAAGGGTACGAGATCACCGGGTGCAGCAGCTTCACAGGCAACAAGATACTGGACGAAAACTACCTACCCAGGCGCGCGATCCTGCTTGAAGAGAAGCTCCAGAACTCCCTCCTGATCTACTGTAAAAAGAAACTTTGAACACCGAGCCACTGCACTGCCCGCAGCGGTACGGCTAGCGGCCCCACTCCGCAGGAATCGAATACGACTCTCGGCGCCAGCGATAACCGAGCGTGAGCAGTTCGCCCAGCTGGGCGGTATAGAGGAATTCGCAGGCATCGTGGAGGATGGTGAGTTGCTGTGCGACGTTGAATGGCTCGCCCAAGGGATGGCCGAAGGGCCAGCGCAGGTACAGCGCCCGTGGCGGGCGTACTTTTTCAGTCACTTCGCGCAATAGTGTGATGGAAACTGTCGGAATGCCGCTGGCTTCAATCGCTCTTTGAACCAGTCCCACGGACCGGTGGCAGAGGCCTCAGGTGGGCGTGAGAAAAACAAAGTCGGGGGATTCGGTGCGAAGGCGTGCGACGAGCTCCGGCAGAATTTCCATCTCGAGCGTCGCGACGTGGGGCCCGTCGATGTGGCCCATGAAGGAGTAGTGCGTGGGAGTCAGGCCGCCCAGGTGGCCGGCCGCTACCAACTCGCGAATGCGATCCAATGGCATCACGATGTTGAAATCCCGATCGACGTCGGCGTGATCGTAGTAGTCGTGCGTGATCGTCAAATCGTCGCGCGTGGCCGTGGCCGGGATTGCACGGAAACTGGAATCGCCTTCGGGATCGAACATATCGAACGGCTTGTCGGATTTCAGGTGCAGGCCGCCAGTTGTGATGAGGCAAATACGGGATTCCGAAAGTGGCTTGGACATCGGCGTCCATGGCACACCGTCGCTTGCGGCGATGTTCGCCGTGCGCGCCCAGATGCGGCCGAGCAGCGGCATTCGCGTGAAGAGCCGGGCCAGCACGATTTTTCTCGAGAGCGGCAAGAGAAGCTCCAGATCGTCAAAAGCGGCCGCGGGCGCGTTCCTTGTGCGGCAGGATTTCGAGGCAGGTAGTCCACCAGCCAGTGATGATGGTTTCGATGAATTCCGGGGGCAGACGCTCGGCCTGCATATCGTCGGAAAGGGCGAGATGGTCATAGAAGACCGGCATAAATTCGACCGCAACCGATGAGCCGGAAAAGGTCAGCAGCGTATACCAGACTCGCGTCGTACCGTCGTTCTCCGGTCGCCCAAGCACGCCCACGTTGACCACATGGCGATTGCCGGCCAGCGCGCGGTGCCACTTGATGCCAGTGTGCGTAACGCACAGAACGTCGGCTTGCGCCTCGTCGAGCAAGTAGTTCAGGAACGGGTCGGGGCTGGTCGATTCCCACAAAAACTCATTCATTTTGCGTGGCGAGCCATGCGCCAGCAGCAACCGCACGCCGCCGATCTCCAGGCGCAGCGTCGCGGGCAACGTGCCAAGCCACGCCTTATTTTCCTCCGACGTGTTGCGGAAGGTGTAGTCGTAACTGAGGCGCGCGAAATAATTGTCGCGAGGATCGGTATAGCCGCACTGGCAATCCGGCAGGCCGAGAGCAAGAGAATTGTCGTAATTGCCCTGGATGGTCTGGACGCCGGCGCGTTGCAGCATCGGGAAAACGCGATCGGGATACGGGCCAAAGGCGCCCAGGTCGCCGAGGCAATAGATGCCGTCGACGCCGCGTCGCGAGGCGCCATCAAGCGCAACTGCCAGCGCGCGGTAGTTGCTGTAGAGGCCGCCAAGTAGAGCGAGTCGCTCCATCTTCAGGCCTCACCATGCTCAGCGTGAGTCGCGAGCGTTCCGGTGCCCTCGATGCCCGCGCTGATGTTGGAACAGAACGTTCCGTATTGATAGCAGGAGTAACATGCGCGGTGGGCCAATTCATAGCCGGAGGCCGCGTCCGCGAGATGATCGCCCAAACGTGCGTCTGGTTTTTCGACGAGCAGCGGGCAGACCCACACGCCGCGATCGGTGACGATGCGCGAATTCGAGCACATCAGCAGGTCGGCATCGAAGTCGTGCATCATTTCCTCGGTCACCCAAGGTTCGTCGTGCGCGCCGGGCAGCCGCACGAGTTCACGGCCCAGCGGCAGCGCGGGCAGAATCTTGATGCGCGGGTGCTGGTAGCCTGCTTCGCGTAGAATGCGCGTGAAACCGGGAAGGATCTCCTGCTCCTCGGCATCGCTCCAGGTGCGCACCACGGTAACGAGAGGCAGCAGACCGCGGCGGCTGAGCCGCGCCAGGGTCGCCATCACGCGCTTGAAAACGCCCACGCCGCGAATGGCATCGTTCGTCCGCTCATCGAAGGAATCCAAACTGACGCGAATCTCGAGCGAATAGCGCGAGCGGTGCTCGATTTCAGCAAGGCGGTCGGACATGCGGTCGTTGATCAGGGTGCCGTTGGTCAAAACTGTCGTAGCCGCAAACTCAAGCGAGGCTTCCAGCATCTCGGCGATGGCCGTGTGCAGAAAAGGCTCTCCGCCGGTGAAAAAGACCTCGCGAACGCCGCGCCGCGCGCCTTCTTCTAGTTCGTGACGGACCTGCTCGATAGACAGGTGGCCAAACGTTTTGACGTCCGGCCCGCTGCTATTGAAGCAGTGCGTGCAGGCAAGATTGCAGAGCGTGCCTGTGACCTGGAACCATAGGTTGTCGAGATGGGCCATCTCGATGCGAGGGTGCTTCATGAACTTTTTTCTCCTGCCAGAACCTCGAGCGAACAGCCGCGCCCTTCCGGCCCCCAGATCCACCATGGAACCATGGTGGCCGCACCCAGGCCGTAAACTCCAGCGAGAACCGCGAAGGCAGTCATCGGCGAAACTTTCTGGCTGAGGTAGACGAGCAGCGGAGGCGCCAGGGCCGCCCCGATGCGCCCGAACGCCACCGAGGCGCTGATGCCGGTGGAGCGCAATGAAGTCGGGAAGATTTCCGAGAACGTGGGATAGGCGGAAATCCAGCTGCCCGTGGCACAGAAATTGACCACAACGAAGGCCCACAGCACGCCGCGCGCATTGCCGCCCATCGTCTCCACGCCCATGCCCAACATCGAGAGCGCGGCCAGCACGTAGAAGGACGTGACCGTCGCCTTCCGGCCCATTTTATCGAGAAATGCCGCAGCCAAAATTCCCCCCGCAACAGCTCCGACATTGCCGATCAAAAAGAAGATTGGTACCCGTTGCTGGACCACGCCGACTTGCGGCAGAACCACGAGCGGAAGGAACGCGAAGATGCCGTAGTAGCCGGCGGCTTCCGTAAAATCGAGCGCGCAGCCCAGCGCCAGGCGGCCCGGATGGTCGCGCAGCAGTCGGCTAAATTGCGACCGGAAACCCCGCGAGCCCCTCTGAGCGCCGTCGCGCGCAGCCGCGGCTTCGCCAGCGGGAAAGCGGGCGGTGCCTTCCTCGATGCCGTCGAGAATGGCGCGCGCCTCCGCTTCGCGCCCTTTCGCGAAGAGCCATCGCGGCGATTCCGGCAGCACGCGCCGCACCCAGAGCGTAAAAAGCGCGATAATCGCGCCCAGCGCAAAGGCGAAGCGCCAGCCGACCGAAGGCGGAAAGAGGTTGATGAAATAGAGCGTGATGGCCGCGGCGAGGATCGTGCCGAGCGGCCAGAAATTCATCACCGTGGCGTTGGCACGGCCGCGATAGCGCGCCGGAATCAATTCGCCGATGGCCGCGTTGATGGCCGAATATTCCGCGCCGACGCCGATCGCCGTCAGAAAACGAAAGCAGAGAAAGAACCAAAAACCGGGCGAGAGTGCGGAGATCACCGTCGCGCAGGAATAGAGCAGCAGGGTGATCAGAAAAAGTTTCCGGCGGCCGGAACGGTCGGCGAGGTAACCGAAAAAGAGCGCGCCGATCATCAGCCCGACGAGCCACACCGAGACGATAGCGCTCGCCTGGGAATCGCTCAGGTGCCACAGGTCGCGCAGCACGCCTAGCACGTTGCCGACAACGTTCACTTCGAAAGCGTCGAGCAGCCAGCCGATGCCCAACGCCAGCGTGATCCACGTGTGAATCGGCTTCCACGCCAACTGATCGAGGCGCGCTCCCACGGCGTCTGATGTTGCCCGATTCGGCATCGGCGTCTTTCGATCCTCAACGATCAAGGGTGTTCTTGAAAAAACGGGCGCCCGCCGCCCGCGCACCGAACTCAGCACAGTATGCGTGGAATTTCCCGCACCTGCCAACCCGGCTGAGTTTCGAGCAGGCTCATCGCCCGCGGGCACAAAAATATATTCCTGGAATCGTTGGCGGGGTGAATCAGGCGAGACTTGTGGCCGGCCAAATCGTGTAGCGCCGCACTACAGAGCGGCAGCTTGCCAATCGCCGAGAAAGGCTATTAGCTGAAACCCGAGTAGAGTCGCCACGGTCAATGCATTTCTGACTGCGGTCCCTTGATCTCAGACGGCCCCGGAAGGCGTCAGCGGCTTGGCGGCGGCTCTCGACGGCTCCGGTTCCCGCAGGCAATCTCCCCGCACCTGTTTTAAATGAGCCCGCATCGCCTCGCGAGCCGCATCGGAATCGCGGCGTTCGATCGCCTCGAGAATCGCCTTGTGGTGAACTTGCCCGCGTTCGGGGCCTCCGGATACCTGGAAGATGCGCATGCGCTGCTCGCGCAGCAGGCCAACGATGGAATCGATCAGCGAAAGAATGATCGGGTTTCCGGTCGCCTCAGCCAGCAACAGGTGGAAATCAAGGTCGGCTTCGATGAACGATTCCGGGTCCTGGCGTGAGCGCTCCATGGTGGCGTACGCCTCGCGCATGCCGGCCACATGCTGTTCATCGGCCTGCGTCGCGGCGATGGCGGCAATTTCGGGCTCGAAAATCTCGCGAATTTCCACCAGATGCGTCAGTCCGTGGGGCTGGCTGATCCGGCTCGCCAAATTGATCGACTGGCGAACTGCGTCCGCGCTGCCGCTCGTGACGAAGGTCCCCTTGCCGGCCCGCGCTTCAACGAGTCCCTTCTCCTGGAGCACCTTCACAGCTTCCCGAATGGCGGTTCGGCTCACACCGAACTGGGATGCGAGGTCACGTTCGGCCGGTAACTGGTCGCCGGGATGAAGTGTACCTTTCAGTATAGATTCTTCGATTTGCTGGACGATTTGCTCGTAGAGCCGGAACTTGCCAACCGCGTTATACACGCAGGCCTCCCTGGCAGCTGGCCGGGTTACCGAGCATCGTTGCAAAGCCGGGATCCCCGGGTCTCCTCGTTTGAAAGAAGCGCTCTCGCGGGGACGTGGTTATGAGCCGCTCACCCAATAGGGCACGTGCAGCCGAAATGCGATTTTTCTCGAGAAAGTGGTCCCCGCGGTGGAATTGTGCTCAAGCTGCCCAATGACCATACCACACGGGAGGAGAGGGGTAAAGCGTCCGGGTGTTGGAACTTTGGACTTGACAGCACAAGGAAACCCAATGGTAAAGTTACCGGACCAGAAGGGGGACGGATGGTCGCTCTGCTCAAGTCCCGGTCTGGGGATATGAACCCGGGAGCCAGGTTCGGATGAATCACGGCGATGGGGTTGATCCAGACAATACCCTGCTGGCGTTCTATCCGGTAAGCAACCCGCTTCAGAAGTACCCGACACGCTGCTCAGCCTTATTCCCCTCCTTCGTCCGACTCCTTATATCGTTGTCAGGGAACGGAAGGGTTGAGCCTTTCCTGCATTGATGGGAAAGACGCGCTTCTTACGGCATGGCGCACGCCAAGCGATTGTGAAGGACCAGGTTGCCGCACAGACGCTTGATGGCGTTCTGAACATGGCTTTTTGCGCCACAGGAGCCGGAAGATCGCGATCTGCAGGATGCAGTAGGCTGGCGGGCGGATTTCCAGTTTTGAAGCGGAACCGAATATCGCCGGTTGCACATTTGTCGCGGGTGCCGCCAGCGAGGATGCTGACCGTCTGACGGAGAAGCAGGCCGGCCAGGCGCAACCGCGGCCGGCGCAACGAGTACGAACCGAGAGGAGTTTGCGGATCCATGAGTCAGGTTACTGCCCGCAAGGGCGGGTCAAAACGTCAGAGCACTTCCCGGCGAAAGCCTGCCGCCAAGCCTCCCGCGCCGGAGATCGCGCCGCATGGTTACACGATCACGAAGCCGGTCCGGGGTTCGGAGATTCCCGCCGACTACACCTTCGTTCTGACTCGCGACGAAATCTATGTGCCGATCGCCGTCCGCAAGCCGCAGGGCGGGGGGCCCTTCCCGGTGATCACGATGGCATCGGGCAACGGCCGGGGAGCGATGCCTCACGTCGAGCAGTTTGTTGACGATTTGGCGCCTATGCAGGACCGGATGATCGCGCGCGGTTTCGTCGTTGCGAGCATCAACTACCGCAACGAAATTCCACACTTGTACGAGACCAGGGGGGAGGGCGCTCGCAACCTGCCTGACAGCGTTAGCGGAGACAGGCGCACGCTGAAATCCAGCCCCACGTTGGACCACGAGGATTTCATCGCCATCGTCCGCTATCTCAAATCGCTTCCATTCGTGGATCCGGAGGGGATCGGCGGGATCGGGGTGAGCCACAGCGGCGAAATTATTCTGAAAGCCTCGAGCGAGTATCCGCTGGGTGCCGGCGTCTGCATCGAACCGGCGGCACACGAGTTCCTGACAGTGGATACGGGACCAAAAGCGCCGCGCAAGGGCACCGAAATCCAGTACAACGACGTAAACCTGGTCCGCAAGAACGCCAGCAAGGCCGCCGCGATGAAGCGCATCCGGCCAATCCGCACGCCAATTCTCTTCCTTGGCCGCGACAAGGATCACCTGCAGGGCATCTTTCGCCTCGCCTACGAATGGATGCGCCAGGCCGGCAAAAACGCCACTTGGCGCACCTTCGACCATCCGGTTCATGGCTACCCGTTCGTTTACCGGCAGCCGGATGGCTCCGAGCAGCCGGATGTGATCCAGTCGGAAGCTTTCGAAATTTTCATGGAGTTTTTCGAGCGGCACCTGAAGCGCCGGCCAGCGCCGGCTCGGAGATAGCACGGGTTCGGGACGACCGCCCGCCACAAGGAGGGGCAGCAGGGAAGTGAGACTTTCACATCTGGCATTTGGTGCCATGTCTCTCATCGCCGGTACGGCTCTCATCGCGCAACCGCCGGCGCTCAAACCGCTCCGTTTGATCTGCATTCCGAGCCTTCCTCTGCCGGTCGCCGTGGCTCAATCCCACGGTTTCTTCGTCCGGCAGGGATTGGACGTTCACGCAAACGTGGTGCATTCCTCGGCGGTGCTTCGCGAAAGTCTGGCCGGCGGCAAAGCCGACATCGCCTTTGCCGCGGTTGACAACGCGGTGGCGATGAACGGGCCGGGCAAGCCGGGAGTGGTGATCGTGCTCGGCGGTGAACGATCGTTGAATGAGTTGATCGCGCAGCCGGGCATCCATTCGATTTCCGATCTGCGCGGAAAAACGCTGATCGTCGACGCTCCCACGACCGCCTTTGCCCTGCAGATGATCGAAATGTTGCGCAAGGCCGGTCTCCACAAGAATGACTACACGCTCAAGGTCGCAGGGACCACCCCGTTCCGCCTGAAGGCAATGGAAGCGACCAAGAGCTACGCGGCGACAATGCTGGGTCCGCCGTGGTCGATCGAAGCGCGGCGCGCGGGATTCGTGAGCCTGGGATCGACGTCGAAACGGATGGGACCGTATCAGGCCCTGGGTTCCTTCACGCGGCGGGCGTGGGCAGAACAGAACGCCGATACGATCGAGCGGTACATCGCGGCGTACGTCGAGGCGCAGCGCTGGCTACTGGACCCAGCCCACGAGGCGCAAGTCGTCCGCCTGCTCGTCGAACACTTCCACCTCACCACCACGGTCGCGAACGAAACCTACGCTCTTCTGAGCGCCCCAAATAACGAATGGTACGAGAAAGACGCTCGATGCGATCCCGAGGGCTTCAAGACAGTGCTGCGTCTGCGTGCGGAAATCGAGGGGCAATGGGGTGGCGTGCCGCCGGCGGTTGACACGTATTACGACGCAACGTATTACGACAGGGCGCTTCAGATGCTCAAGAAAGCCAAGTGAGTTTCGCGCGCCGCTGAGGGAACACGGGCGGCGCGGAGAGGACGGGCGATGCCAGACAGAGAAGTGTATTTCGTACGCAATGTTCAGAAGTGGCGGCGGTCTGCGATTCACGAAGCGGCGCGATCGATTCTTTTGAACCTCGGCCTGATTCTTTTCCTCGCGTTCACCGGTATTCCGGCACATGCGCAGCAAGTGGCGCCGAACGGTGGCATTGACGGCTTGGTCCCGAAGTTCATCGACGCGGGCGGCATCCGCACGCGCTACTACGAGATGGGCCACGGCGAGCCGGTGGTGCTGATTCACGGCGGAGGCGGCAATTCGCCGAACAACGCGAATATCTGGTCGAAAAATATCCGGCCGCTCGCCGAGCATTTCCGCGTGATCGCTCCCGACCGGCTCGGCTGCGGAATGACCGCGGGGACTTACGAACAGTCCCAAAACTATCAGGATCAGGTGAACTGGCTCTACAACTTTCTGAACGCCTTGCATCTCAAACAGGTGAATCTGGTTGGCCACTCAGCCGGAGGAGCGGTGGTGTTCTTCTTCGCCGTAGAACATCCGGAGATGATCAAGACGCTGGCTGTGGGGTCGGCCGGCCCGGAGACGCCGGGACTTCGGACGCGCCCATCGAGAATGACGGCGGTACTGATGAAGACCTGCCCGACGAAGCCGCTCTTCGCCGCGCAAAAGTGCCGGATCGCCCTGCTCTCCAACGATCCGCAGCGCGCTTTCGACGCGCAATTCTGGGCCACGCAGAAGTACATGAAGGAATGGCGGGACAACCATTACAAGAACGACTATGCCAGCCCGCTCACGCTCGGAAATCCCTCGTCCAACTACCTCAATTACCTGCACTCGGCCTGGGCCCGCGCGCGTAACGGCGTTCTCGACCATAAACCCGTGCTCATCTATTACGGCAAGCAGGATCCGTTCGACTGGGCCGCCGACGACAAAACGGCTGATCTCAAAGGCGCCATGGGCATGTTCGACATCCTCGGCGCGAAGGATCCGAACGTCCAGTTGTATGTTCTCAACGATGCGGGCCACTTCGTTTTTCGCGATCAGCCGAACGAGTTCGATTCCGATTTGACCAGCTTCATCGACTATTGGAGCCAGAACGCGGCCCACTGAGGCCGGACGACCCCGAAAGCAAGCGCATTTGGACCGGAGCGATGACCGCCGGTGACCGTCCAACGAGGAACTCGCGAGAGCGGCCCGGCGAAGCAAATGGAAGGCACTCAGGAGGGAACGGTTAGACCCTCCCGGGATCTCAAGGAGCGAGGTGAGCGATGGGGACCGATCCGAACAGGAAAAAAAGGAAAAAGGGCAACGGGACGATCGACAACATGACGCAAGAGCCCGCGGAGAAGCAGGGAGGGATCACACGAAGAACGCTATTGAAGAGCACCGCGTCGGCTGTGGCCCTGAAGACCCTGATCCAGGGAGTGGGTGGCGCGGCACTGGCAACGGCAGGAGCGAGCCTGATCGCTCCGGAAAAGGCGCATGCGCAGACGACGGGGCTCATGTCCGAGGGTGGCACAGTCCCGTTTCGCTTGCCGATGGGCGCGCTCAATTACCTGGACCGCAAAGAATACATCCACAACATGAAGATTATTTCGTACACCCCGGGCGTGATGGCCGCCACGGCGGAGCCCTTGCTCAACATGTGGGCGAAAGGCGCGCAGCGAGTGCTTCCCATTGCAGGCGGAGGCTTCATGGACGTCAGCAATCCCAAGAAGCCGGAGATCATCGCCAAGCATTCCTATAATGGCTTCCTGTCGCTGGTGGTCTACAACACGAAGCTCAAGAAGTGGATTTTGATGGGTGCCGCGTCGGCCCCGATCACCTCGGCCACGCCCGAGTATCCGTACGGCCAGTACGATCTCGAATACCGCAGGAAATCGATCGATTACAAAGGCTTGCGCGGCATCCGCACCTACGACATCACCGATATCGAGAAGCCCAAGTTGCTCCAGGAGTTCGACACCGGCGCTACCGGCAACGGCACGCACATGAATTTCTACGACGGTGGCCAGTATGCCTTCCTCGATTGTGGCTGGGACGACCAGTTGCGCATGGAGAATGCGCAGCGCGCATTCAGCAACGGACTCATGATTGTCGACATGTCCGATCCGGCCAGCATCAAGGAAGTCTCACGCTGGTGGGCTCCCGGCCAGCGGTTCGGAGAGGAAGAAGAGTACAAGAAATGGATCTTCGCGAACGACCAGAGCTCCTGGACGTCGGCCCACGGCGCGCCGGTCGTTCCCAAGCGTATCGAGGACGGCGGAACGATCGGCTACGGCGGATTCGGCGCCTTTGGCATGTACGTCTTCGACTTCAGCGACATCAAACATCCGAAGGCGATTGGCCGGGCCCATTGGGAATTCGAACCCATGAGCGATATCCCCTACCACTCGCTCTATCCTGTCATCACCGACGATGCGCATCCCAAGCTGCGGAACATCGTTTTCTCGACGGTCGAATGTCTCTACGCGGACGGGCGTGCTCCCTACCACACGCCGCATGTGATCGACGTCAGCGATCCGCGGAACCCGAAGGTCATCGGATTGTTCCCACGCCCGAAGGCGCCGGAAGATGCTCCGTACACGGATTTCGCTTTCGCCCGCGGCCGCTTCGGCTCCCACAACCCGCAGGCGTGGGTGGCTCCCGGCCGCATGCGCCCGGAAATCGCCGGCATGTCTTTCTTCACCGCGGGAGTCCGGATGTTTGACATCTCCGAGCCGACCGCTCCCAGGGAAGTCGCCTGGTACGTGCCTCCGCACTCGGGAGAAATCGATGACTACGAGAGCTGGTGGCGTGGCACGGCAGAG
>JAGWOX010000270.1 GCA_028877145.1 Acidobacteriota bacterium
ACGAAATCCGGCTGCGCAACTACATTCAGCCGAACGAATTTCCGTACAAGACTCCGAACGGATGCGTCTACGATTCGGGCGATTATCCGCGGATGCTGAAACTCGCCAAGGAACTCGTTGGCTGGGACGAATGGCGGAAGAAGCAGGTGGAGGCGCGGGCGCACGGCCGGTGGATCGGGATCGGCATCGGCACGACGCTCGACTCCGGCACGAACAATTTCGGCCAGGCGCGCATCATCAATCCGCACGCGCCGTATTCGGGGCAGTCGAAGGCGGCGATCGTCAAGCTGGACATCTACGGAGAGCCGGTGGTGTACCTGGGCTCGGTGCCGCAGGGACAGGGGCACGAGACGACAGCGTCGCAGGTGGTGGCGGAGGTGCTGGGGATCCCACCGGAAACGATTTCCGTGAAACCGGGTTTCAATACTGAGCACAACGTCTACACGGGACATACGGGAACCTATGCGAGCCAGTTCGCCGTGACCGGGCTTTCGTCGATTCAGGGAGCGGCGGAGAAGCTGAAAGCGGAGATCGCGCGCGTGGCGGCTTTCGTGCTGAAGGCGAAAGCGAAAGACCTGGAATTCGGGATGGGAGAGCAGGGCCCGGAAGTGCGGGTGAAGGGGAACAAGAAAAAATCGGTGAATTTCTGGCGCATCGCGAACCTGGTCTACGTGAACAATGCGGAATTGCCGGCCTCGATGGCCAATGTAACGCTGAACTGCCGGCACGTGTATCGGGCGCCGTTCAAGGTGCCAGATGTGAAAAAGAAATACGGGAACCTGACGCTGACCTACGCGGCGCAGTTGCATATCGCGGTTGTCGAAGTCGACCGGGACACGTTCCGGCCAAAGATCCTGGCCTACGCGACGGTGGACGACTGCGGGCGGGCGATCAACCCGATGATCGTGGAAGGGCAAGTGCACGGGGCGACGGCGCATGGGATCGGCGCGGCGCTGATGGAGAATTGCGTTTACGACTCCGGAGGCAATCTGCTCGCATCGAACTTCACCGATTACTGCCCGATTACGGCGCTGAACATGCCGGATCTGCGCTACGGACATATCGAGACGCCCTCGCCGTTCAGCTACAACGGGGCGAAGGGCATGGGCGAAGGCGGGGCCGCGCCGCTGCATACGATCAGCGCGGCCATCCAGGATGCTTTGTATCCGGCCGGCGTCGTCATCGACGATTCGCACAACAACGGCGACAGCATTTTCCGCGCCGTGGGGCAGGCGGCAACGGGCGCGGCGCCGCATGTGACGGTGGAGCGGCGAGCAGGCGCCATTTGAAGCAGCGGTGGGTAAAGAGTCCGTGCGGCGACTGGCCAATTCGGCCCTCAGCGGCTGAAGCCGTGCTCTTACGAAAAACATCGTTGCCAAACAGACTCTACGGGGAACGGCGGCGCCGGTTCGGGTTCTTCAGAGACGGGCATATTCCCAGGGGAGCGGGCGGCTGCAGATGAGTCAGCGGGTGTGCATCATCGGCTGCGGGTCGATCGGTAGCCTCTACGCGGCGCATCTGGCCCGCGTGGCCGAGGTGTGGGCGTTCGTTCGGCGGCCGGAACATGCGCGGGCGATCGCCGAGCATGGGATTCGCGTTTCCGGCAAGCCGGGGCATGAATTCGTGGCGCGGCCTCGCGCGACGAGCGATCCGGCGGAATTGCCGGCTTGCCATCTCGGCATTGTGTGCACGAAAGCCACGCAGACGCCGGAGGCCGTGCGGCCCGTGGCCCGCCACTTTCACGAGGGCGCGGTGGTTTCGGCGCAGAACGGGCTGGGATGCGAGGAGATCATCGCCGAATTCACCGGGGCGAGGGTGATTCGCGCGACCACGTTCATGAGCGGGACGCGCCACAGCGATACGCACGTGACGCTCGATCTCGACGCGCCGACCTGGATGGGGCCTTTCGAGCCGACGGCGACGCCGTTCGAAATGGTGGAACGGGCAGCGCGGCTGATCGTCAACGGCGGGTTGAAAGCGGAGGCGCTTCGGGACGCGCGACCGACGCAATGGGCGAAGCTGATTTTCAACGCATCGGTGAATTCGGTTTCCGCGCTCACCGAGCTGCCGCATTGCGCGGCGTTTGCCGCCGAGCGCGAGTTCGCCGATCTGGGCCATCTGTTGCACGCGCTGATCGACGAAGGGTGCGGAGTGGCTCGCGCGCTGGGCATCGAGCTGCCGGAAGACGTCTGGGAAATGAATTGCATCGGCGCGCGCACCGATCATCCGCCGTCGATGCTGTATGACATCCGGCACCGGCTGCCGACGGAAGTGGATTTTCTCGGCGGCGCCATCGCCCGTGAAGCGGCGCGCGCGGGCGTTTCCGCGCCGCTGCACACGGCGCTCTACCGGCTGATCAAGGGCAAGGAAGCTTCGTGGACGTGGACGCCGGCGACGAAGCATTCGGCCGCGGGGCCGGGCGGGGCCGGCAACGCGGGAGAATAAGGAAGGAGCAAAGGCGATGGGCTGGGCGCTCGATGAAGAAAAATGGACGCGCGTGCGCGAGCGCATGGCGGAGCAGGAACTCGACGCGCTCGTCGTACGCGCGCCCGACAACGTGCTCTACCTGACGAATTACTGGCCGATGAAGGGATACGACATCGCCATTTTCCCGCGCGAGGGCGATCCCACGCTGGTGGTCATCGAGCCGCAATACGACGAGGCGCGGCGCACGGCGTGGAATCGGGACGTTCGCTTCTTCCGGTTCTACCATCCGCAGGATCCGCGGCCGCCCGTCGCGCGCGCGGTCGACCTGACGCTCGAAGTGCTGCGCGAGAGAAAACTCACCGGGCGCATCGGCATCGAGCTTTCGCAAGGCTCGCAGATTGCGGATCGCATGGTGGGTGAGCCGACGGTTTACACGCAGGAATATTTCCGGGCGTTCGATCAGGTGGCGCGGGAAGTGGTGGATGCGGCGCCGCATCTGGCGGGTGTTCGCGCAATCAAAACGCCGCAGGAGATCGAGCGGATGCGGCTGGCGAACGAGCTGGCGGCGCTCGGCATGGAGCACGCGAAACGGAATATACGGCCGGGGATGAAGGAGAGCGAAGTGGCCGCGATGATCGAGGGCCACATTCACGCCGTGGGCATCGGATATCAGGACAAGGTGGAAATGGCGCGGGCGTTCACGCTGGTATGGTCGGGGCCGGGCATCGCCACGTTCACACCTACGGGCCATCGGCCGGTTGTCGAGAACGAGCCGACACTGGTCGAAATCTGGGTTTGCGCGGACGGGTATTGGACCGATCTCACTAAAAATATCTGTCCGGGCACGCTTTCGCCGAAATACGTGAAGCTGCTCGAATCGCTGCTCGAGATTTTTCACGATGCCGCGGGCTACGCGCGCGAGGGAGCGAGCCTGGCGGAACTCGACCTGCGTATCCGGCACGGGATTGAGCTGGCGGGCTATCCGGGGCAGCCATCGCATCCGGTGGCGCACGGCGTAGGCGCACGCGCGCACGAGCCGCCCTGGGCGCATCAGGCCGGGTCGGGGACGATACGCCGCGGCATGGTGCTGGCCATCGAGCCGGGGGCATATTGGCCGGGAGGCGGAGGGTTGCGGCTGGAAGACAATTTTCTGATTACCGAGAGCGGGAATGAGAAGCTATGCAGCTATCCGGATGATTTCAGAAACTGAGAGGGCCAGTGTTGCAGGTGCGCGGCTTTGTAGATCAATTGTAGGGGCGGGTTTGAAACCCGCCCCTACAACGTCGATCGCAAGGGGGCACCGCCGGGACAAAATGGCGGGCTGAAGCTCGCTACAAGGAAATGTCACATCGAGCGGGGAAAAAAGCAGATTCCTCGCTGCGCTCGGAATGACAATTTGGGCATGGGTTGGACAGGCGCGAATTGAGCGGCATCGAGGAGGAGCGTGGTGGACGCTGAACTCGTACAGGCCATTGTTTCCGAGGTGCGCGAACAGGACATCGTGCAGATGGCCGTCGACGTGGTGGATATTCCCAGCCCTACGGGCGAAGAACTGGAAATGGGGCGGTACATGCGCAGGGCGCTCGAGGGGATCGGGTTGCGCGTGGCGTGGCAGGAAGTGGAGCCGGGGCGCGCGAACGTTGTGGGCACGCTCGAGGGATCGGGCCGCGGCAAGAGCCTGATGTTCAACGGCCACATGGACACGTCGAACAGCGGGAAGGAAACGTTCCTCACCGGAATCGGGTACAAGCCTCATGCCGTGATTCGCGACGGGATGATTTACGGGCTGGGGATTTACAACATGAAGGGCGCGCTGGTCTGCTACACGGAAGCCGTTCGCGCGATTCAGCGGGCCGGGCTGCGGCCGAAGGGCGACGTGGTGATCGCGGCGGTCGTCGGGGAAATCGAAAAGACGCAATACGGCGAGGAGCACATCGGGGCGCAGTACCGCGGTTATGGCGCGGGGACGCATTATTTGGTGACGCACGGCGCTTCGGCGGACATGTGCATTCTCGGCGAGCCGACCGACATGCAACTGGTGCTCGGGCATTGCGGCTCGCTGTGGGCGCGGCTATCGACGCACGGACCGTATCGCCACACGGGATTCACGCGCGGGCACGAAATGGAAAGTTCGATTCGGCGCATGCACGACGTGCTGAGCGCCGTCTACGATTGGATGCCGACCTGGCGGAAACAAGCGGCATACGGAGGCGAGGCGGGAATCGCGAACGTCGGCTGCATCCAGGGCGGATATCCCTGGCGCGCGAGCCGCACGCCCGAACGGACTGACGCATACATCGATTTGCGCGTTCCGCCGACGATGCCGATGGCGGAAGCGCGACGAGCGGTGGAAAGCCTGGTCTCGGACCTTCGCCATCGTTTTCCGGACGCCGGGATTGAATCGGAAATTTACGTCACCGTGCCGGGCTCGGAAATTCCCGGCGATCACG
>JAGWOX010000271.1 GCA_028877145.1 Acidobacteriota bacterium
TCTCTATGGTTTCGGTCGTGGCCCCCAGACGCCCGGGGGCGCGCACCCCCATCTCGGCTGGATCGCCGCCACGACCAGTCCCACCCAAACGAGCGGCCCGAACGGCGACTTCGGCAACCTGTTCACCTACGGCAATACGACCGTTTACACGAAACTCGCCTGGCAGTCTTATCTCGAAACGAAGTACGGCACCATCCAGTCTCTCAACGCCTCCTGGGGATCGAACTACACGACGTTTGGTTCGGACGGCGGCTGGCCGAAGAAGACCACCGGTGGCACCGGCCTCTTGGATGAAGACGGCTCGAGCCCGTGGATGGGAAACGGATCGGCGGGCTTGGTAGGAGCAAGCGCCAACGTCGCCGCCGATCTCAACGCGTTCCTCGCCCAGATCGCCCAGCAATACTTTAGCGTCGCCGCGCATGCTTGCCGGACGGCCTATCCGAATCATCTCGTTTTCGGTCCTGGCTCGCTCAACGTCGAAACCTATCCGCAAGTCCTTCAGGCCGCCGGACAGAATCTCGACGTCGTCGAAGTGTGGGTGGAACCGCAATACGTCAGCACTCTCGCCGACGCCTACAACACCGCAGGCAAACCGCTCGTCGTTTGGACCAGCCTCCAGGCCCAGCCCGATTCCGATACGACAACCGGCTGGGGCGCGATCTCTTCCAATTGCAATCTCGCCGCGGGCGCCTCCGACTACGACTATGCAACGCAAGACCTCCGTGGTGAGTGCTACCAGCAGCTCGTCGATGCCTACTGGAATACCCAGGGGGCCGATGGCAGCAGTCCGGTCGTCGGACTCGATTGGTGGGAATTCGTCGACAAGATCGTCGGCGGCGAGAACACGAACTTCGGCATGGTCGATCTCTACGACAACGCCTACGACGGCGTCGAGGATCAGATCGCCAAAAGCGTCGACCCCTGGGGCCACCCCGTGGGCGGCCAGACGGCGAACTACGGCAATTTCCTCGGCTACGTTCAACAGGAAAGCGTGAGCATCATCGAACGCCTGTCCGGAATTTTCTGAATGAGCCCGCATCTCCGCCCCCACGTGAATAAACCGGCCGGGCACTTGTCGCGGGCCAACCCCGCAATCTTCCCGGCCGGCTTTCCACGTCTGTGTCCTCCATCGTCTGCCCCGGACACGGAACTCAGGCGGCGCGCCGCCGTTCGGCCGCGAGCTGGCCATAGAGAGCCTCGTAGGTCGCGGCACGCGAATCCCAGCTGTAATTCTTCTCCACGAACTCTCGCGCGGCGCAACTCAGCTGCTCGGCGCGACGGGGGTCGCGCAAGAGGAGCAGCACGTCGCGCGCGAAATCCGCTGGCGTTTCCGGCGCCAAGAGATGCCGGCCGTTCTCGCAGGCGATGCCGACGGTCGAGCCGGGATGGTAAGCGACGATCGGCATGCGCATGGCCATCGCTTCGAGAACCTTGCTCTTGAGGCCCGCGCCGTGACGAATCGCGCACACGTAGATCGTCGCCGCGCATACGCTCGGCCGGATGTCCGGAAGATTCGCGGAAAGCAGCACGCCATCGATGGCGATGAGCGCCCGCACCTCGGGCGCGGGATCGGCGCCGACCATGTGGAACGTGGCTTCCGGCGCCTGGGCGCGAATCCGTGGGAAAATCTCGCGGACGAATTCCACCACCGCCTCGACGTTCGGCGCGTAGCCCAGGTGCCCGTGGAAGACCAGGCGTGCCGGTTTCTTCTCGACTGCGACGGGATGAAAATATTCCGTGTCTGTGCCGTAGGGGATCAGCTCGGCGCGCGCCCCCGGCACCACCCGCCGCACCTCGGCCAGGTCGCGGTCCGCCACCACAACGCAGCGATCGAACTGCGGATACAGCCTGCGCTCGAAACGCCCCTCCCGCAACTCGAGCGCCGAATAGTAAAGCTTCTCGCGCCAGCTTCGCGCGCAGGAAACCATCTCCCGGCAGCGTAGCGTCCAGGAATCGTGCAGCGATAGAACACGCGGTACCGGCAATTCCCGCGCAAGCAGCGATCCCGCATAATCCCCCTCGACGTGAATGACGTCCCAGCGCCGTTCAGCGAGGCCTCGGGCGACCAGCGAGGCAAGCTCGGCTCGGTGATGGAGCCCCGCGCCGGAAACGTACCCCGCGACGAAATTGGCGGCGCGCATTGGTGCGCTCGCGCGCGTGACCCGAATCGTCTCGACGCGCGAGCAGTAACGCCGCGCCCATTCGAGATGCTCGTCGTCGTCGTCCACCAGCAGCGAGATTAGATCGATGCGGTTGCGCTTCGAAAGGCAGCGGATCAGATTGCCGCCGTACAGGCGAAAGCCGCCCCGCGACGGCAGATACGGCAGCGCTTGGGAAATCATGCAAATGTTCATTGTGCGTTCTTTCTCCCGGTTGCGTTCACTTGCTGCTCTCCTGTTTTCTGTCCGTGCGTATCTCTTCGAGCATCCGCCAAGCCCCGTTGATCAGCGCAGGCCAGCTGTGGGCGCGTGCCACGGCTCGCCGCGCCTCCCGCTCTCGCGCGCTATCGCCTCGCTCGAGCGTGTCGGCAATGGCCGCGATGAATTCTTCGTCGGATTCGGCCACGCCGCATGCCTCGGGATACTGCCGGGCCACGGTGACCGGCGTCGAAACAACCGGTTTGCCCATCGCCATGTATTGATAGAACTTCAGCGGATCGCATTGCCGATTGAATCGGTTTCGCAGGAACGGAATCAGGCACACATCGCACGCGTGCAGGTACGCCGGAAGCTGCGCAGTGGGCTTGAACCCGAGAATCCTCACGTTGGGAAGCGAGCCGAGGATTTCGAGTGCCGCCTGCTGCCGTCCCTCGGGCGCCGTGTGGCCCGACGGCACGCGGCCGACGAGCACCACATGGTCGCGCGGAAACGCTCGAGCGATTTTCAACAAAAGCTCGAGGTCCACGTGATAGTTCACGTAGCCGAGAAACCCCAGAATTCTTCCGCTGGCGGGCAGATCGCGAGGTCGAGGCGCCAAGCCGGCGCGGTCCGGGTCGAAAAGTTCAATGTCGACGCCGTTCGGCAGCAGAAACGTTCGCGGGTTGCGCGCTCTGTACTTGTCCACGATGGTCCGGCTGACGCCAAAAACCACATCCGCACGGTCCACAAGTCGCCGCTCCTCCTCTCTCGGGGAATCGTCCAGGCAGTGATAGACGAACTGTTCGCAATCGATTGTGTCGACCAAGGCTTCGGAGTCGTAAGGAAACGAATGCCACAGCAGTACCCGCCTCCAGCCGGTCCCGTCCAGCACCCGGCGCAGCGCCCGCGCGTTTCGCTCCTCCTGTATCCGGCGAAGTGGAGCCAGACGGCCAAAGGGAAACCCGCGCCGCCCGAATATCCCGAGCCGCTCGCTCGCGTGCCGCATTCGCCTTCCGAAAATCCCGTTGGCGATCCGATGCCACCGGAATTCGGCGTTGTGCGGATTCCACTGCACCGGTGGCTCGACAAGAATCGTCGGGACGCGCGCCGCCAGCACCCGGGCCACGTGATGCGTCGTCTGCCACATGTCGTCCCGGAAATTCCAGAAAAAGGGTGAAAGCACAACCGCGCCGTCGATCGCGCCGGACTGCGACTGCAATTTGACTGAAGCCCCATGTCGAGGAGTGTGCGCGATGCTCGCGTTCATGAGTGCCCTCCGGAAGTCGTTTGCGGCCGGGCCGCCCAGATGCTCGTCTGTCGACGGCCAAGAAAGGCGAAGCAGGCCGTCCGTTCGAAATCATCGAGAATGAAGAAGAGACCCAGCAGAGCGTATATCGCCGCCGCCGATAGCAGCGCGGCGATGAGCGAGACGAGCGACGCAGTGTGCGGCCTCCAGAGCACAAGCGCCGCCGACGCTCCCGCGAGCGGAACCAGCGCCGGCCGCGCAACTCGCGCGAGCCATTCGTTCCATCCAACGCCCACCATGCGGTTCGTCGCGGCGATGAAAAATGGCGCCAGCAGAGCTTGCGCGAGAAGGTATCCGCCCGCCGCGCCCGCGATCCCAAAGCGCGGGATGAGCGCGAGGAACAGCCCGAATTTCAAAGTCGTCTCCCCGACGTTGAACGCCGCCGGAAGCGCCGGCCTTCCCAGGCCGTTGGCCAGCGCGTCGGGAACGTGCATCAGGCAGTTGACTAGCACGCCGCAACTCAGAAACTCGAGCGCGAGTGCGCCTTGGGAAGCGAACTCAGCGTTGATCCACGCCGCAAGCACGCCCCTGCCCGTCACCGCCAGCGCGAGCGCCGGAAGGCCCGCCAGCGCGACAACCATCTTGCTGCCCCGCAGATAGAGCTCGCGCAGGCGGCCCGGGTCGGAAGCGGCGGCCAGCGCGCTCGCGGCGGGAAAGGTCACGCTGCTCACGTTGCCGACAAGCGCCCAGATCTTGAAGCAGAGCGTCGAAGGCACTGCGTAAAACGCGACGTACGCCATGGGTAACAGGTGAGCGATCACCATGCCGTCGAATCCGTTTCCGATTCGTGAGGCGAGCTGCGATACGGCGGAGAACTTCGAAAAATGAGCCAGTTCGGCGAAATGCCGTCGTGAGATTCGCGGCCCCAGCCCCGCGCCCGGCAGCAATCGCCGCGCCATAAGCGCGCTCGCGGCAAGGAACAGCAGGTTCGAGAAGATGCTCACCGCCAGCACGGCCCGCACCAGCCAACCGAGGTATACGACCAGGACGGATCCGCCGATGCGAACGATCTCGGTGCCCACGAAGAGAACGTTCACCACGTCGAACCGCTGCGCCGCGATGGGCACGGCGTTGTACACGCCGCCTACGAATCGCGCGAGGAACGCCACGCTCGCCAGTTCGAATCCCGCGATGGCCTCGGTTTCGAGCCGTGCCGGTACGTGAAAAAAACGCGTTGCCGCCCCGCTGGCTCC
>JAGWOX010000272.1 GCA_028877145.1 Acidobacteriota bacterium
AAAGATAGGTAGAGAGGACGCGTTCCATGGCCATGTTCCGACCTTCAGTACCCGGCGGCCGCTCCTTTGCGGCGCGGGTCGCCCACGCCGAGCCTTTCGCCGGTCTTGGGATCGATGCCGACGGCATTCACTTGCCCGATCCAGCCGCGGGCGTCAACGGTATAGCCCATGCGCTCGAGCTGGCGGACCGTATCGAGCGGCATCGTCGGCTCGACGTAGAGAACGTCCGGCATCCACTGGTGGTGGAAGCGCGGCGCATTGATCGCCTGCTGCGCGCTCATCCCCATGCGCATCCAGTTGAGCGCGCTCAGCAGGGTGGCGCTGATGATGCGCGGCCCTCCCGGCGATCCGGTGACGAAGCTGAGCTTGCCGTCGCGCAGCACCATCGTCGGCACCATCGAGCTGAGCGGCCGCTTGTCGGGCGTTACGTCGTTTCCCTGGGATTGCAGCAGGTGAAAGAGGATGTTCGGATGGCCTGGATCGGTGTTGAAATCGTCCATTTCATCGTTCAGCAGGAAGCCGGAGGGCGTCGTCACGCCGGAGCCGAAAAAATCGTTGATCGTATAGGTGTTCGAAACGGCGTTGCCTTCAGCGTCCACTATCGAGAAATGGGTCGTGTGGCCTCGCGTGGCCATCCACTCGGAAAACGCAGCCGCCGTCGCGCGGTCGTAAGGGTTGGGATCGCCGGCTTTCACTTCAGTGCTCGGAGTTGCCTTCGTCGGAAGGATCGACGCGCGCAGCTTATCCGCGTAGGCCATGCTCGTCAGGCCGCGCACCGGCACGTGCATGAAATCGGGATCGGCGAGCCATGCGGCGCGATCGGCGAAGGCGCGACGCATCGCCTCGGTGACGTAGTGATCGTTTTCCGCGTTGTTCCAGGCCGAGGTCGGACGGTCGGGCACCGGAGTGAGCGGCAGGCCCTGCAGAATGTTCAGCACTTCGACGATCGCCACGCCGCCCGAGCTCGGGGGAGGGGAAGTGACCACCGTCCACGCATGTCCGCCGTAATGATAGGTCGCTTCGAGCGGCCTGCGGATTTTCGCCCTGTAGTCGGCCAGGTCCGCCTTCGTGATGATTCCGCTGTGCTGGGCCATCTCGCTCGCCAGAACCGCAGCCGTCTTTCCGCGATAGAAACCCGCGGGGCCGTTCTTGGCTATGCGCTCGAGCGTGGCTGCCAGTTCCGGCTGCCGGAAAATCTCGCCGGGCTTGTAAGGGTCGCCGTCGCGCAGGAAGATGCGCCGGCTGATGGGGAACTGGCTGAGCCGCTTGCTTCCCGCCGCAAGATCCTTCGCCAGCCGCTCGCTCACCGGAAAGCCGTCCTTGGCCAGGCGAATCGCCGGGGCCATTACTTCGGCCAGCTTCATCGTGCCGAATTTCTGAAGCGCCAGTGTCATGCCGGCCACGGTCCCCGGGACGCCCACGGAAAGGTAACCGGTTGTCGAGGCGTTGGGAATGCGCTCGCCGTTCGGGTAAAGGTACATCTTCGCCGTGGCCTTTTTCGGTGCCACTTCCCGGTAATCGACGAACGCCAGCTTCCCGTCATGCTGGCGAACGAGCATGAATCCGCCGCCGCCGATGTTCCCCGCTTCCGGGTAGACCACCGCCAGCGCGAAGGCCACCGCGACCGAGGCGTCGACAGCGTTTCCGCCCTTCTTCAGAATTTCCTCGCCTACTTTCGAGGCGATGGTGTCGTCGGTGACGACCATTCCATGAGGGTCGCGCACGGCGTGCAACGGCCAGTTGGCTGCCGCGCTGCGCGCTGCCTTCGCGTATTGCGCATACTCTATGGAGGGTTCCCGCGCCGGCTTGGCGGGTTTGCCCTGCCCTGCTTGCCGGGCTGCTCCCGCCGGAGCGGAGCAGGCCGCGAGAAACACTGTGGCCATCAGGGCCAGGAAAGGAATGTGTTGAATAGAAAGATGTTTTGATCGCATAGGGAAGATTGACTTTATGCAATCATCGGACGGTCGTCAAGCCGTCCGGCCCGCGTGAGCATACGCATTGGGGCGGGTGTGGGCCGTGCAAAGGCTTGCGACTGAAACCCTCAGTTTCTGAAGGCTTTTGCCGCGTCGACGCAGACGCGGAGCTTCTCTATCGCTTCCTGGACGGTGCGGGTTTTCAGGCCGCAGTCGGGATCGACCCAGACTTGCTCCTTCGGCAGGATGGTCAGGGCCTGTTCCACGCGCTGGCGGACAGTGGTGGCGTCTTCGAGGACGTGGGAGTGTACGTCGACAACGCCGAAGCTGATGTCCTTGGTGAAGCGGTGGCGGCGGAAGAGATCGAGAAGATCGAGATCGGAATTGGACATTTCGAGGTCGAAATTATCCACCGGCAGATCGAGCATGCCGGGATAGATGTGCTCGAACGCGCCGTAGCAGGCGTGGGTAATGAAGTAGGCTTCGAGGCCATCGGTGACGCTGTGCATGGCTTCGATAGCCACCGGCAGTTCCTCGGGGCGCACGGAGAGCGCCGGTTCGTCGACCTGAATGATTTTGCAGCCGGCTTCGATGAGCGCTTCGACTTCGCTGCGAATCACGCCGGCGAGGGCCATGCAAGTGGCTTTGCGGTCGGCGTAATATTCGTTGAAGCTCCAGTCCATGATCGTGTAGGGGCCGGTGAGCATGCCCTTGACCGGCTTTTTCGTCAGGCTCTGCGCGTAGCGCCACCATTCGACGGTGAGCGGGCGGGTCCATTTCACTTCGCCGGTGACGATTGGCTTGTGGTAGTAGCGGTTGCCGTAGCTGCGGACGAGTCCGCCCTGCGTGAAACCAGGCAGCTGCTCGGCGAAATAGGCCACCATGTCGCCGCGGTACTGCTCCCCGTCGACGAGAACGTCGATGCCCAGCTCTTCCTGCTTCGCGATCCAGAAGGCGGTGGCCTGGCGCTCGATTTCGTTCAGTTCCGCCTCGGAGATTTTGCCGCGGCGGAATTCGCCGCGCGCCGCGACGACGGCATCGGTTTTCGGAAAGCTGCCCACCGAGGTGACCGGGAACAGCGGCAATTTCAGGCCCAGTTTTTCGAGTTTTTCGCGCATTGTCTTCTCGCTTCCCCGGAATTTTCTAGCGGCCTTCGACCGCCTTGCGAATCTCCTTGAGCAACGCCAGCTTTGCCTGCGCGCGGTCGCGCGGCAAATATTCGAGGCCGCAGGAAGGACCGAGCCACGCCCGCTCGCCCGAGATACAGGGGAGCAGGCGAGAGACCACCGCGGCGACTTCCGCGGGCCGTTCGAGTTTCGTATTTCGGCCGTCGACGAGGCCTAGCGCCAGCGGAATGGGCGAGCCGGCCTCCGCCACGAGGTCGGCCAGGCGCGGATTGTAGCTGAAATCGAGACCCAGGCCGTCGACGGGCAGCGTGATGAGCTTACCGTAGAGCGGGGCGCAATCGTGGAAATAGACATGAAGGACCAGATCGATCTTGCGTCCGCGCTTTCGGGCTTCGTCGCGCGCGGCGACGAGCCGGCCAAGCGCTTGCGTGAAGATATTCCAGTCGCCGGGGTTCAGCAGGATCGAAGGCTCGTCGACCTGCACGATTTCAGCGCCGGCGTCGGCCAGCGCACCGATTTCGGCGGCGAGCGCTTCGGCGTAGGCCACTGCGCGCGGCTCCAGCGCCGTCATAGCGGCGGCTTCGACGAGCGAGTGCCGGGCCAGCGTGTAAGGACCGGTGAGAACCGGTTTCACTTTCCGCGCGCCGGCGTTCCCGTTTGCTGTTGCCGCGAGCGCTTCGCGGGCGAAGCGGAAATCGTCGACCGTCATAGCACCCTTTCGCTCGGGGTGCGCTTCGATCACCGGCTGCCGGAAATAGAAATTCGTGTCGAACAGGCGCAGGAGGCCGTTCACTTTCACGCCGTTGAGCTTCCCGGCGAGGTAGGAGACGGGATCGTTCCAGCGAATCAAGCCGTCGGTCAGGACTTCGACGCCGGCCGCGGATTGCTCTTCGATCGCGCGGCGGGTCATCTGGTTTTCGGCTTCGGCCAGATCGGCGAGAGTGCGTTCGCCGCGGTCAAATCCAGCGATCGCGCGGCGCAGCACTTGCAAATCGGGGGAATCACCGATGCGCGGGTAGCTTCCGGAATGGGCGAGCGTCAGAGTCATGCGGCCTCTTCCTCAAGCAGAAATTCGGGCTCGACGGGGCCGGGAATCAGGCCCGCGGCGGCGCCGCGGCTCAGCAACTCTCGAACGGCACGGCGGCCGGCTTCGCCGTAGCTGAGCGTCCATTTGTTGACGTACATGCCGACGAAGCGGTCGGCGAGTTCCGGCTCCATATCGTGCGCGAACTGGAGCGCGTAATTGAGCGCCTCTTCCCGGTGCTCGAGCGCGTATTCGATGCTGCGACGAATCGCGCGCGTCGATTCCAAGGCGACCTTGTGCGGCAGGCTGCGGCGAATCACGTTGCCGCCGAGCGGCAGGGGCAAGCGCGTCTGCTGCTGCCACCAGACGCCCAGATCGATCACCCGGTGCAGACCCAGCTGCCCGTAGGTCAACTGGCCCTCGTGAATGATCAGGCCGGCGTCGGCCGCGCCTTCCTTCACCGCGCCCAGAATCTTGTCGAACGGCATGGTAACCGTTTGTACCTCGGGCGCAAAGAGTTTCAGCACGAGATAAGATGTAGTCATCGGGCCGGGAACGGCCACCCGGTAGCCGAGAAGGTCCTTCGGCTGCATCGGACGCGCGGCAACCACGAGCGGGCCGTACCCATCGCCAAAACTCGCGCCGCAATCCATGAGCACGTACTTGTCCATCACCGACGGATAGGCCGAGAGGCTGATGGCGGTGATGTCGTAGGTCTCACGCTTCGCTTCCTGGTTCAGCGTCTCGATGTCGGA
>JAGWOX010000273.1 GCA_028877145.1 Acidobacteriota bacterium
CAAGTCTTTCAATCAGAAAGTGGGCATGAGCATGTCGCTGCAGGTCGGACAGGAGCTGAACCAAAAAACGGGGACGACCTATGCGCATCAGGCCGGAATGATGATTCACCTGAAATCTGGCGCGGAGTTGGTGATCGAGGCCGCAGCCATGTTGACCCTGAAAGTCGGCAGTTCGTTCATCAGCATGAATCCGGGCATGATTTCAATCCAGGCGCCCATGGTCATGATCAATAGCGGCGGATCGGCGGGATCCGGGCCCGGCGCGAACCCGGAAAGCCCCGAGGCGCCCGATACGGCCGACGACGGCAGCAAGGGGACGAAACTCGAATGATTCCCCAGGCTGCTTCACAGACATGATCGCCGACTGAGCGCTGCTCACTTTCGCCAGCTGCGCTCCGATTCGTCGAGGACCGGCGGGCGTTGATGTCTCGCGCAGGGCCAGAAAGGGCGCCTTTCATATTCAGCGCGCACGCAGCCAACAGCCGACGGCGTTCCTTGAGAATTCGGACTAAAATAGGCAGCCCGCCGCTCGGCGGCGCGAAAAGAATCTGGAGAGCGAAGCTGTGTCGTTGATCCTCGAGGTGAAAGCAGGCCGTCTGGCGGGCAAGCAAATTGCCGTGCTGGAAGGCCGCGAGGTAACGATCGGCCGCGCACCCGATCGCGCCGATTTCGGCGTCCCGCACGATAACTTCATGTCGAGCGTGCATTTCGCCGTCGAGTGCGGACGCGAGGGCTGCCGCGTGAGGGACCGCAAGAGCAGCAACGGCACTTTTCTCAACGGTGCCCGCATCACCGAAGCCGCGCTTTCCGATGGCGACGAAATTCGCTCCGGCCGAACGGCCTTCGCCGTGCGCATCATCGCCGAAGTCCCCGAGCACGCTCCGGCCAAACCGGCTGCCGCGCCTCCGCCGCCCCCGCCTGCGCCACCGGCGCCAGAACCGGTTCCGGCCGCGCCTCCCGAGCCGCCAGTCGTAGTCGCTCCTCCGCCGGCTCCCAAAGAACCCGAACCGGCAATGGAATCTGAACCGGCTCCCGCTCCTCTGCCGCCACCCGAGCCGGTCGTTGCCGCTCCTCCCGTCGAACCTCCCGCTCCGCCCGTGCCCGAGAAACCGGCCGTCTCCGCAAAGCCGGCCCCGGCGCGTCCCGCAGCCCCTCCGCCACCGGGCCGGCCACTTTTCACGATCGGGAGTTGGAGTTTCACCAGAGTGCCCAAGGGCTGGGATGCGCAGGGGGAATTCGGCATCCAGCGCGCGGAGAAGGACGCGTTTCCCAGCAACGTTGTTCCCGGCGAGGAGATGCTCGGTCTCGCCACGCTCCAGCGATTCGTCGAAGCGCAGGTTTCGATGCTCCGCAAATACTTGCGCGAGCCGCAAATCGAAGCTTCGCTCCCGCCCGCCATCCACGGCGCCGAGGAAACGGTCGCGCTCGACATCCGCTACGCCACGAAAGACGACCAGGTAATCGTCCTGCGCCGCATCTTCGCCCGCCAGGCACAGCGCGTAGGCGTGCTCACCCTCACCACGCTCGAAAAGGACCTCGAAGAAATCCTCCCCGCACTGGACGCCATCCTCGCCGGCGCGTCCTTCCAGCCAAAAGATTAAGCGCGTTTGGGCCGCGCAGGAATGCCTCAGTCCCTGTGCGTCGCGACTTCAGCCGCGGCGGAAAGCCCATGGAATGATTGAGGCTTTAGCCCCTGAAGGCCGTATCTTCCAGTTGCCCTATGGACCCTGAAGGCGGTGTTACACTCCCAATCCATCCCGCACCCGGCCGGGTGCAGCAATCTTCAGACGAACTTTGGCCAAAGAGTGGGCTCTTCGAACAGGCCTGTCCGCTGCCGAACGGCCCGTCCCGCAAGTGGACGCTGCTCGCCCTTGCCCCCCGAGCGGGGAAAGCGAAACCATTGAGCGGTAAAGGGTTCGCGCCTCGACGCACGGCACGCGACGTGCACTCCCGTACGGGCGGGTGTCCTTGTAGAACAAAGCGAACGGCACATCCACGCCGTACCTTGAATGCAGCGCGGTTGGTTGGGGCCGCTCGCGTGGCAAGCGAAAGGGAGGCTGGCGGTGTTTCAACTCCGGGGAGACTTGCGCTATGCGGTGCGAATCCTCGGCCGCTCGCCCGGTTTTGCGTTCGTGGCCGTTCTCACGCTTGCGCTTGGCATCGGGGCCAACACGGCCATCTTCAGCGTGGTGAACGCAATTCTTCTCAGTCCGCTGCCTTACGGTCATGCGAATGGCCTGGTGATGGTGTGGGAGAGCAATCCCAGACTCGAGCAGCGCCGTGAGCTTACGAAGTTCGCCGCCCGCAATGTAGTTTCACCCGCCAATTTCCTCGTCTGGCAGGAGCAGAACACCGTTTTCGACCAGATGGCGGCCTTCGTTGAGCAGCCGGCGAATCTTACCGGAGAGGCCGCGCCGGAGCGCATCGCCGTGCAGTACGCAACGCCCAATCTATTTCCCCTGCTCGATGTGAATCCGATTCTCGGCCGCCCCTTCACGGTGCGGGAAGGACAGCAAGGCAGCGACCACGTGGCGATTCTCAGCTACGGGCTTTGGCAACGGCGATTCGGCGGGCGCGAAGATGTGGCCGGCAAGACGATTCGCCTCAACGAGGTTCCTTACACCATCGTCGGCGTGATGCCGCGGGATTTCCAACTCTTCGTGAAGCACGAAACCTTCGTCGAGCAGGCGCCCGAACTCTGGCTGCCGCTCGCGTTTCCTGCCTCCTGGCGCCAGCCGGGCGGGCGCTTCATGATGGCTGTCGCCCGGTTGAAGCCGGGGGTGACGCTCGAAACCGCCCAGGCGCAGATGGACCGGGTCGCGAGCGGCCTGGCGAAGCGGTTTCCCGATTTCGATACCGGCTGGGGCGTGACGCTGGTTTCGATGCGGCAGGAGATGACCGGTGAAGTGCAGCCGGCGCTGCTCGTGCTCTTCGCCGCGGTCGGCTTTGTGCTGCTGATCGCCTGCGCCAACGTGGCGAATCTCCTGCTCGTGCGGGCAGCTTCGCGGGAGCGCGAAATCGCTGTTCGCACCGCGCTCGGCGCCGCGCGGTCCCGGCTGATCCGGCAATTCCTCACCGAAAGCATTCTGCTGGCAGCGACGGGCGGAGCGCTCGGCGTTCTGTTCGCGTCCTGGGGCACGACGGGGCTCGTGGCGCTCAGCCCCAAGGGGCTGCTTGACCTGACGAAGGTGCCGTTGAACGGGCCGGTGCTCGCTTTCACGGCGGGCCTCTCGCTTCTGACGGGAATCGTTTTTGGACTGTTGCCGGCGCGCGGCGCTTCGAAAATCGATTTGCATGCGGCGTTGAAAGAACGCGGCCTTGCCGCCACGGCCGGCCGGGCAGGGCACCGCGCGCGCAACGCCTTCGTGGTGGCGGAAATGGCCATGGCGCTCGTGCTGGCCGCCGGAGCGGGATTGTTGATCCGCAGCCTCACGCTCCTCGATCGAGTCGATCCGGGCTTCGATCCTCACAACCTGCTGACGTTCCAGTTGGCGTTGCCGCGCGCGAAATACGGTAACGACGCGGCGCGCCAGCGTTTCTTTCACGATTTGCTCGCGAAGATCGGGGCGCTGCCCGGCGTCGAGGCGGCGACAGGGGATAGCTTTCTTCCATTCGCGGGCATCGGATCGGCCACCGATTTCACCATCGTCGGCCGGCCCGCGCCGCCGCGCGGCCAGGACTACAACACGACGGTGAGCGTCGTGTTCCCGGACTATTTCCGCGCCATGCGAATTCCTCTTCTCCACGGCCGCGAGTTCAGCGCCGCGGAAGAAGGCCAGGAGCGCCACGTGGTGATCATCAATGAGGCGCTCGCACGGCAATACTTTCCCGGGCAGGACCCGCTCGGCCAGCAGCTCATCATCGATATGAAAGACCAGAACGTGCCTTCGACAATCGTCGGCGTGGTCGGGGACGTTCATCTCCACGGCCTCGATCGCGCGACGCAGCCGAGCGTCTACTGGCCGTATCCCGAATTGGCTTATTCGTCGATGACATTCGCCGTACGCAGTCGCGGCAATCCGCTCGCGCTCACCGCGGCGATCCGTGCGCAGGTCGCCTCGCTCGATCCCGCCGAGCCGATGGCTGAGGTGGGATCGATGGCGCAATCGATGAGCGATTCCCTCGGTCGGGCGCGATTCGCGGCGGTGCTGCTCGGGGTGTTTGCGCTTATCGCGATGGGGCTGGCGGCCGTGGGCATCTACAGCGTGATGGCCTATGCCGTCACCGAGCGCACGCACGAAATCGGTGTCCGCATGGCGCTCGGAGCCGATCGCGGGGCGGTGCTGCGGATGGTTCTCGCGCGCGGCGTGGCACTTGCGTTTGCTGGGACAGGATTGGGCGTCGGCGGAGCGCTCGGGCTCACACGCTTTCTGGAAAGCCTGCTCTACGAAGTGAAACCGGTTGACGGGGCAACGTTCGCCGCCGGGGCGTTTTTGCTGGTGGTCGTTGCGCTCGCGGCCTGCTTGATTCCCGCGCTGCGGGCCACGCGCGTCGATCCCGTGGTGGCGTTGCGGCAGGAATAGGACGGGGAAGGAGAATCGATGGGAACGTTCTGGCAGGACGTCCGCTACGGAATCCGGCGTTTGGCGCATTCACCCGGATTCACAATCGTCGCCGTGCTCACTCTGGCGCTCGGCATCGGCGCCAATACCGCGATTTTCAGCGTGATCGACGCCGTGCTGCTGCGTCCGCTGCCATTCCCTCATCCATCGCGACTGGTTAGTGTCAGATCGGCCGACACGCTTCGCGGCAGCATCCC
>JAGWOX010000274.1 GCA_028877145.1 Acidobacteriota bacterium
TTATACATCGGAGGGCGGGGGGTGTGTTGTGCTGAAACATCGGTTGAGGAAATGAGTTATCATGTGCTTTGGATTGGGGTTGGAACGACTTCTTTGAGGGAGTAGAGATGAAGGCACGGCGTGGAAATCGCGGGTTCACCCTGCTGGAGCTCCTGATCGTTATCGCCATCATCCTGATTATTGCGGCGATCGCCATTCCGAACCTGATGCGTTCGCGAATGCTCGCGGATGAGGCCGCGGCGATCGGCACGTTGCGCACGTTGAACACGGCTATAACGACGTACTCGGCCACGTACAGCAACGGGTTTCCGCCGAGCCTGGCCGCGATGGGACCGCCGCCTGGCGGAGGCAACAACGCGACCTGCGACAACTCGAACCTGATCGACAGCGTTCTGGCGAGCGGGCAAAAGACCGGATACAAATACACCTACACCGGCTCGAACCCGGTCTCGGCCGCGGCGCAAGGTTGTTCGAATCCCGGCTTCAACAGCTACACGATCAACGCCGACCCGATTACGCGCGGGCAAACGGGCCAGCGCAGTTTCTTCACCGATCCTTCCGGAACGGTTCGCTACAACACCACGCAACCGGCAACGGCAACGGATCCGCCGATTGGCGGGTGATTGCGGAGTCGGCGTCCAGCCGGCGAAGCGTTTCCGATTGACACGACAGAAGAAGTGGATGGCTTGCGATCGCGGGCGGCTCTCGATTTGGATGCGGGCCTTGCCGGCACGATTCGTAGTTGTGGCTTACCTTTCCTTGGGGCTTTCGGGGTCCTTCGCTTCGCTCAGGATGACAAGCTTTTTCGTGGACGCGTGCTGCTAATTCTGGTTCCGGGGCGGGGTGTTGCTACACTGGGGAATATGCGGAAACGCTTGATGGTTCTGGTGGCAGCGTTGGCGGCGGCTGGGGCCGCTGCGGCGGGCAATCGGCCGGCGGAGCGGCGGAGCGCGAAGGCTGTGTCGAAGGCGATTGAGCAGCATTACCACGACGCGCGAACGCTGAAGGCGATCTTCCTCGAGACCTACCGCGCGGGCGGAGGCGATATTCGCTTGGAATCGGGAACGGTTTATTTCCAACGGCCGGGGCGGATGCGGTGGGATTACGAATCGCCGCAAAAAAAGCTGTTCCTGACCGACGGCCATCAGGCCTGGTTCTACATTCCGGCGAACCATACGGCGAGCCGCACGTCGATGCGCAAGAGCGCCGATTGGCGTACGCCGTTCGCGCTGCTCACAGGGAAGGCGAAGCTCGGCGAGATTTGCAGCAAGGTGAGCATCGTGCCGAATGAAGGCGGGCCGGGCGCGCCGCCGGCGGGTCACACGGTGCTCGACTGCCAGCCGAAGGACCGGGCAGGATTCCTCGACGCGCAAATCGAGGTGGATCGCGAGGCGCGCGTGGTGAGTGTGGTCGTGAAGCAGCCGGGCGATATTTCCACCGAAGTGCGATTCGGCAACTGGCAGGAAAATATTGCGTTGCCGAAGTCGCTATTCGTTTTCGAGCCGCCGAAGGGTGTTTCGGTGGTGGACGAGAGCGCGATTGCGGGGTCGACGCCGTGACGAGCCGACTCGAAGTTCCCGGCCTACGCTAAGGATTTTCTTCTTAAGCTGATCTTCGTGAGATTCCCAGCCATCCGGAGGATCTGTGTCGACGTCCCTTCGCAGGAAAGCGAATCGGGCTTAACCGGGGAAAGCAGAAATTGCCGCAAGACCTTGGCGTTTTAAGTGGAGGGCGACCGCAGGTCGCCCCTACAAAACTAAACCCGGTAAGGCCTCGAAACAGAAGCGCGATGGGGAAGGGAAAAAAGAGCGGCCCGGCGATGTTCCGCCGGGCCGCTGGTTGAAGGTTGGAGCCGCGGATCAGAAGCTATAGGTCAATGAAAATTCCATCACGCGCGGCGAGGTGAGAGTGCTGGTGTAGTTTCCGAAAGTGCTGGTGTCCCACTCCAGGTTGGCCCCCTGAACGTCGAAGCGATTCGTGTTGGTGACGTTGTAGACGTTCCAGCGCAACTGGACCGACTGGTTCTCGAGGCGAGGCAGGGCCCATGACTTCGCCAAGCTCATATCCCAGCCGAAAAAGCCGTCGCCGCGGACGACGTTACGCGCGCCGCTCTGACCGGGGAAGGCGTAGGTGAAGCCATTCGATGCCTGGCTCGGGTTCTGGAACACGTTGGGAGCCGCACCAGAGACCGGGTTGTCGACGACGGTAGTTCCTGTGACGATGGGTTGCCCAGTCAAGTTCGCCTGGCCCATCTCTTCCCAGTTCGTGGGCCACTTGAAGCCCATGAAGACGCTAGCCGGGAAGCCGGAGGTCCAGCGAGTGGTTCCGGAGAGCTGCCAACCGCCGATGATCGCGTTGGCCCAATTGGCGACATTCGCGCCAAGGAGCTTTCCGCGACCGAAGGGCAACTGGGCGACCCAGTAGCCGTTGACCTGATGGCGCAAATCGAAATCGCTTGGGCCGTAGAGTTGATAGGGCGACCAAGGATTGATGATCACGGCGGAGTTGTGGCGCGGGCCGCGTTCCGCCATGGATTCGATGTCCAGGGCTTTCGAGTACGTGTAGTTGAGGCCGAACAAGACGCCGTGAGACATGTTCTTGTGCAGACCCAACTGGAACGCGTTGTAGTTGGAGTAGCCGATCGAGCGCCAGACGTAGAGCGACGAATACTGATGGTTGTAGTAACTGTTTTGGCCGCCTACGGGCAGGGGATAGCGCTTGAGATGGTCCATGTTATAGAGCGCCGAGGTCTCGTTGTACAGTTTGCAGCCGACCCAGGCATAGATGGCCTGCAAGACGCTTGTCGAACCCGTGGCGCAAGAATTGTATTGGGAGTTGCTGGCGGGCGCCACGAACATGTCTTCCCAGAATTGAGCGGTGGGCCCAACCAGAGAATCCGTGATGGCGCTCTTTGGCGTGTGCTGGCGCGCCAATTCTGACATCCGGCTGGCCGCGGTGAAGTAGTCGATTCCCGACTTCGGGTCGACCAGATTGAGCGGCGTGGCAATGTCGTCGTACACCAGCAGCCGGTGCGCGATGTGGCCCACATAAGCCAGGTCCAAAGTCATGTGGCCGGGCAGTTCGCGCTGGATGGAAAGATCCAGGGCGTACGAGTACGGTGATTTGAGCGATGGATCGATTCCGCGGGAAATGGCCTCGACGCCGGAGTAGGTGACAGGGAACGCGGCGGGAGGCGCGGCGGGCATGATCGTATTGCCGCTGTTATCGGTTGTCGGGATCGAGTTCATGCTGGTGATGCGCGGGGCATCGGAGACAGTAAGGACGCCAGCCGGATTCGAAAGCTGGGTGGCGAGGCCAAACTCACCGACCGCGTTGTAGGTCATCGCCAGTTCCGGCCCGAAGTTGTCGTAATACATGCCAAAGCCGGCGCGAATGGCGGTCTTGTTGTCACCGACGATTCGCTTAAGCAAACCCCAAGTCGGCCGCGGCGTCCAAGCGATGCCGACGCGCGGGGCGAAGTTCCTGTCTTGCGAGGTGTAGAGGCCCGGCTTTCCATAGACCGAACCGCCAGGGGTGAACGAGATCACGGCATCCTGGTTCGAAGGAATGCCCTGCATCATATTGAGGCTGCGCTGGTTGAACCACGTCCCCATATTCACGTTTGGCGTCACCTGCTGACCGGCGGTTTCGGTGACCGGGGTCATCAACTGGTAGTTGAGGCCATAGGTGATGGAGAGATTGCGCCGTGCCTGCCAGGTGTCCTCGAAGAAGAGGTTGTAGGTGTCGGTGGCCCAGTGGCGCACAACCGGCGCACCATTCGCGAGAGGGGCGCCCTGCGTGGCGCTGACGACGCGGTAGTTGTAGCGGGCGTCGAGTTCGGTGGCCATTCCCATCATCGCGGCCAACGGGAAATCGTAGGCGAGATCGAAATGGGAATCGACGGCCGGGTAACCGCCAGAAGCCGGGTCAAGAGGAGAGCCGGAGTTGGCAAAGCCGGAGGTGTCCACCCAGTCGGAGTTCGTCAGGGCGTCGCTGTAGGAATTTCCGTCGCTCGTGCCAAGCGACCGAACCAAGAGAATGTTGGCGCCGAACTGGAAATCATGCGAGCCGTGGAGATAGCTCATCGTGTCGATCAGATTGTGAACCGGCGAGACCCAGGTGCTCGAGCGCGTGATGCCCTGGTCGAGCCCGCGCATGAAGATCCATGTCTGGTTGGAATCGCCGATGGTGCCATAGCTTGCCCGCGTGAGCCCGTAGCGGAAGCTGTTCACCCAATGCAGGCCGAACACGCCGGTATAGCCCGCGACGAAGCCCTTGCTCAGATCGACAAGGGAGGTTTCCGGCGCGGTGCCGGGGAGGAAAGGAGCGTTGATCGAGCGGTCGTCCACGCCCGTTCCACGGAAGAAGAGCGTGTGGTTTCCGTTCTGGGTCAGTTTGTAATCGAGACGGAAGATGTACCAATTGTAGGATTGCTTCGTCGGGGCGGCGAAGGTGTAGCTGGCGTAGTTGGGCGCGTAGTTGGCGCCGAGGTTGTTGGGCGTGGGATAGCTCTGGAAATACTTGAGAGCGACTGAACTCGGACCGATGCCGAGCGGATCCAACCCCCCGAGCTGCGACGGACTCAGCGCGTAATAGCCGGGCTGCACGGTATAGGTATTGCCGCTGGCGCCCTGTACCGGGCCGCCGGAGCAGCCGGAGGCGCTGGAGGCGGCGCACTTGTATTCGATAATCCCGTCGCGCAGAGTGTTGCTGGGGACCACGCGTGTGGCGCTGCCAGCAAGCGACTG
>JAGWOX010000275.1 GCA_028877145.1 Acidobacteriota bacterium
CACCCAGCCCATCTGCCCCCGCTCCGGCTTCCGCAACCGCACTGCACCCCTCGCTTCGCCCACTGCCACTTCCTCTGGTTGGCTCATGAACCTCTTATACCGATAAACCAAACCGAACGCACGAAAAAGTCACAGCCTCTCAGGATGACCATCAAGAGGGGCGCGGGCACGCGGCGATTTGCTGGCGGCTTACCTGTTCGTCACTTCATTTTTTGCGGCTCTATTGACAATTTGGCGGGGTGATTCAAACTGGTGGCCCCTTCCAGAAAACTGCTTGGACGGCAGTTTCAACCCCTTCCTTCGTCCCGGCGGCCTGGGGTGTGTTCGAGGATGCGATGGCAGCGAATTTCGTTCTAGTGGTGTGCGGGCTCATGCTGAACGCGCAGGGGACGGCGGCGGGGAACATATAGATGTCCGCGGCGCTTCGCGTTCTCATCATTGAGGATTCCGAGCCGGCCGCGGACTTGCTCTTGCGTACGTTGCGCCGCGGCGGCTATGAAATCGATTCCCGGCGGGTCGATTCCGCAGCGGCGCTTTCGGCGAGCATCGAGTCGCAGGAGTGGGACCTCGTGATTTCGGGCGGCTCGCTTGGGAATTTCAGCGGAACGGCGGCGCTGTCGATGATCCGGGGCAAGGGGCTGGATCTTCCTTTCTTCCTTGTCACCGGCGAGCGAGATGAGGAAGCGGCGATCAACGCCATGCGGATGGGCGCGCAGGAATTCGTGCGCCGGGACGACCTGGCGCGGCTCGTGCCGGCGGTCGAACGGGAATTGCAGCAGGCGGCGATTCGGCGCAGCCATCGGCAGATGGAGCAGCGCTTGTTGCAACTCGAAAAATTCGAGGCGCTGGGCAAGCTGGCCGGGGGCATCGCGCACGATTTCAATAACGTGATCAGCGCGATGATGGGCTGGGCCGAACTCGGGACGCGCGATCTGGAGCCGGGCAACCAGGCCATCGAGGCGTTCGAGCAGATTCGCCAGCAGGCCGAGCGCGCGGCGGGGCTCACGCATCAGCTTCTGGCGTTCACACGCAGGCAATCGCTCGAGCCGTGTTACATCGACTTGAATCTGCTGGTCGGCGAGACCGTTTCGCTGTTGCAGAAGCTGATCGGCGAGCAGATCGAGATCAACCTGTCGCTCGATCCGGAAATCGAAACGACGCGCGCCGATCCTTCGCAAGTCGAACGGGTGCTGATGAATCTGTGCCTGAACGCGCGGGATGCGATGGCGCGAGGCGGGTTGTTGCGCATCGAGACTCGCAATGTGTTTCTGAGCCGGGCGCACAGCTCGCGACATCAGGATGCGCGGCCCGGTCCTTATGTTTCGCTGTCGGTTTCGGACACGGGATGCGGCATGGACGCGGCGACGATGGAACACATCTTCGAGCCGTTCTTCACGACGAAGGAGCTCGGCAAGGGCACGGGACTCGGACTCGCCACGGCGCTCGGAATCGTCAAGCAGCACGATGGCTGGATCGAGGTATCGAGCCGGCCGGGCCAGGGCAGCACGTTTCACATTTTCCTGCCGGCCAGCGCCGCGCCCGCCGAGCCGCATCGTGAACCGGTGGAGATTGCGATGCAGGGCGGGAAGGAGATGATCCTGGTGGCCGAGGACCATGCGGGCGTGCTCGAGATGGAATGCCGGTTGCTGGGTTCGCTCGGTTATCAAGTGCTGTTCGCTCGGGACGGAGAAGAGGCGGTGCGGGTGTTCGCGGAGAACCGCGACGACATCGCGCTGCTGCTGTTCGATATCGCGATGCCCAAGCTCTACGGGCCGGAGGCGTACGAGAAGATTTGCCGGGTGAAGCCCGGCGTGCCGGTGATTTTTACTTCCGGGCACACGGACGAGAGTTCGGCGCTTGCGCCGCGTGGCGCCGTCATTCTGCAAAAGCCTTGCGCGCCGAAAACGATCGCGCAGAAAGTGCGCGAGGTGCTGGATGCGGTTACGGCGTGATTTCAACGGCACAGGCCCACGGTCAGGAGGGCACTGACCGTGGCTATCCGTGCGGCTACTCTTCGCCGGCGCGATGGCGGCGCGACCAATAGAGGTAGCCTAGCGACAGGAGGCCTAGCCAGGGGAGTCCGGCGAGCAGCGTGGGGCGCATGCCTTCTACCCACCAGGTGGAGATGAGAATTCCCACAAGTAGCGCGAGGCCCAGGAGGGTGAACCAGGGATAGGCGGGCATGCGGACCGGGAGGGGTTCATGGCCCTGACGAATCCAGGCGCGGCGGAAGGCGAGATGGGTGACGAAGACCATGATCCAGACGAAGATTCCGCCGAAGAGGGCTATGCCGAGGAGATAGACGAAAGCGGTGTTGGGCGAAAGCGCCGCGACCACCGTTGCTACCGCAAGACCCACCGTTGAAACCAGTAGCGCGCGGATTGGCGTTCCTCGCGTGCTCACCTTGCCCAGAGTCTGTGGGGCGTAGCCGCCGCGCGCGAGCGAGAAGATCATGCGGGTGCAGAGATACAAGTCGCAGTTCATGCTCGAAAGAGCGGCAGTGAGCACGACGAAATTCATGATGTGCGTGGCGCCGGGGATGTGAAGCAACTGGAAGACGCGGACGAAGGGGCTGGCGCGGACGTCGGAACCGGACTGGACCTGCTCCCAGGGCACGACGGCGATCAGCACGACCATCGCTCCAACGTAGAAGAGGATCAAGCGCACAACCATCGAGCGCAGCGCTTGCGGGACGGCGCGGACGGGATCGTGGGCTTCGCCGGCCGTCACCGCGACGACCTCCGTGCCGATGTAGCTGAAGATGACGAAACCCATCGCGAGCCACATGCCGGCGAGGCCGTGCGGGAGGAAACCGCCGTGGGCGGTGAAATTCGCGAAGCCGACGCCGGGCTCGTGAACGATGTGCGTGAGCAGCAGGGCTCCGAACGCGATGAACACGACGATCGCGGCAACCTTGATCATCGCGAACCAGTATTCGAATTCGCCGAAGCTGCCGACGCCCATGGCATTCGCGCCTACGATGATCAGCGAAAACAGCACGATCCAGAACCAGGCGGGCAGGCCGGGGAACCACCAGCGGCAGTAGATCGCCGCCGCGGTCGCCTCGCCGCCGATCGCGATGGATTGCGCGGCCCAGTAGGTGTAGCGCACGACGAAACCGGACCAGCGTGAGAGGTAGAGTTCGGCGTAGACGCCGAAAGAGCCGGCAGTGGGATGCGCGACGGCCATTTCGGAGAGCGCGCCCATCATGAGGAGCGCGATCACGGCGCCGAGGAGGTAACTGAGAATTACGGCGGGGCCGGCGGTGTGGACGGCGAGCGCGCTGCCGAGGAAAAGGCCGGTGCCGATCGCGCCGCCGATGGCGATCATGGCCATCTGGCGCGTAGTCAGTTGGCGGGCGAGGCCGGCTTCGCGGCCCAGCGTTTTGCGGGCTTGCTCGCGGGCCGTTGCGGCGGATTTTGAAAGATCGGGTTCGGAGGAAATTGTGCGCTCCTCAGTCGAACTTGATCGAGCCTGGCTTCAGGGGCTAATGCCCCGGGTTCATAGCGGCTTTTGTCAGGGCTGAAGCCCTGACCCCCGAAGCCGCCGGATCATGAAACAGTTTCCAATTCGGCGCGGCAACTGAGAAAGCCGGCCCCTAACCTTCAGGGGCTAAAGCCCCTTTTCACTCCAGCGGCTTTATGTCGCGGCTCCCGACTGAGTCGGGACAAGTTCCGCCGCGACCCACAAAGATCAGACATGTTCCAGCAACTTTCCGTGCGCTGTGCTGCCGTGCCCTTACGAGAATTGGAGTGCGGCACAGCTTCCCTACTCTTCCCGGGCGAGCAAATCCAGGTTGTCTTCGAGAACCGTCAGCAATTGCTCGACGTCGCCGGGGGTGTTGTAGAGATGAAAAGAGATTCGGAGGCCGTTGTAGCGGCCGGAGGCGACGATGCTGCGGGCATCGAGGCGGGCCAGCAGCGTCTCCAGGTTCAGCGATTCGAGTACGACGAGCGGGCCGACGGTATCGGCCGGCGTCTTGATGCGGATGCCGAGGCGGCGGGCGCCCTCCACCATCATTCGGGCGAGCATGGCGATGTGTTTCGACACCGCTTCGAGACCGAGGCCTGTAAGCAGTTGCACGCCGCGCATCGCTCCATACAAATTGATGATTGGAGGGGTGCCCGCCTCGAACCGGCGCGCCGAGGGCGCGGGATCGAAGTGCTTCACGTCGAAAGCGAATGGATTTGCCTGGCCGAACCAGCCGGTTATGGTGGGCACGAGCGAATCGAGCAAATCGCGGCGCACGTAGAGAAACGCGACGCCGGCGGGGCCGAGCAGATATTTGAGCGTTCCGCTGACGTAGAAGTCGACGCCGAGATCTTTCACGTCCAGCGGGCGGGTTCCGCAATCCTGGTAACCGTCGAGAAGGACGAGCGCACCGCGCTGATGCGCGAGGCGCGTGATTCCGGCGACGTCGGAACGGAAGCCGTTCCGAAAACTGACGTGGGTGAGTGGAACGATGAGCGTGCGCGCGTCGACGAGGCGCTCGTAGGAGTCGACGGGCAGGGCGCCGTTTTCGGCCGGGACGAAACGCACTTCCGCGCCGCGGCGCTGCTGCGCCTGCCAGACATGGCCCATTGTAGGGAACTCGAATTCGCCGAGAACTACGTTATTTCGACTGTTGAAATCGAGCGCGCTCGCCACGGCGCTGATTCCGGCCGAGGCGCTCGGGACGACCGCGACCTCGTCGGGTTCGGCACCGATGAAACGGGCGAAGATCGCGCGCGCTTCTTCGTATTTCTGG
>JAGWOX010000276.1 GCA_028877145.1 Acidobacteriota bacterium
GCGTCTCCTCCACCGTGAACGCGCCGCGGTCGCAGAACACGTCGCAAAACTCCGCCAGCCCCTCTCGCGCCACCGCCGGAATCATTTTCCGTTCCACCAGATCCACGTACGCGCCACGCCGCCGCCCGAATTCCGGCGGCACCACGTGCGCCCCCAAAAAAGTGGAAACGATCCCCACTGCCTGCTTGCTCTTAAGCGAGTTCTGCACGCGCAAAATTTTCAATTCGCTCTCAAGACCGAGCCCGTAGCCGCTCTTGGCTTCGACCGTTGTCGTGCCGTGCGCGGCGAATTGCCGCAATCGCCCAAGCGCCGCGCGCTCGAGCACTGCCGCCCGCGCCTCCCGCACTTTCCGCACACTCGACCGAATGCCACCGCCGGCCCGCGCGATCTCCTCGTAGGTCGCGCCGCCCAGCCGCAGCTCGTATTCCTCCACGCGGCTTTCCGCGAACACCAGATGCGTATGTGAATCGACGAGGCCCGGCAGCATCACCCGCCCGCCCAGATCGATCTTGCGCGCCTTGCGCGCTGCCGCCGTCCGCTCGATGCCCGGCCTCGATCCCGCCGCTTCGATGAGCCCGTCGCGCACCAGCACCGCCCCGTCGCGCACCACGCCCGGATCGGCGAGCGCCGCCCCGCGCCGGGGCACAGGCCCGCCCATGGTCACAAGTTGTCGGATGCCGGTAAACAGGAGGCCTTCAGCCATCGAATTCCACCCATTTTACCCAATGCCGCACCTCCCCGCCCAAACCACTCCGCTACGCATGTGTTCCGCCTGCCACATCCAGTGGCCGCACAAGCTCTTGGACACGGCTGGCAATTGGCCTATGATGCGACGTCCGCGCGCTTGCTCGGCGAAGTCACTTGGGGGTCAGGGCTTCAGCTTTGACCATAAGCTCGCGGAAGAACAGGGGCTTAAACCACTTCAACCGCGGCCAGTTTTTCAAAAGGAGGCGCATGAGCAAATCCATTTCCCGCAATCTTCTCATCATCGGTGCGTTCGCCGCCGCCATTTTCCTGCTCGCCGTGCTGCCCGGTGCTCGAGCGCAAAAGCCCGCCGGCCGGCCTTTCGACATCGTTATTCTTCACGGCCACATCATTGACGGCACCGGCTCGCCCTGGTACGCCGCCGACGTCGGCATTCGTAACGGCCGCATTGCCGCGATCGGCGACCTCGCCAGCGCGCCCGCCAAGCGCACCATCGACGCCACCGGCATGGTCGTCACGCCCGGCTTCATCGACATGCTCGGTCAATCCGAATTGACCATCCTGGTCGATCCCCGCTTGCCGTCGAAAATCTATCAGGGCATTACCACCGAAATCACCGGTGAGGGCGATTCCGTAGCCCCGCTCGACGCTCACATCATTGCCGAGAACCGCGACGAGTACGCGCATCTGAAAATCCAACCCACCTGGCGCAATTTCCGTGGCTACTTCGCCCGCCTCCAGAAACAGGGCATGGGCATCAATCTCGGCACGTACATTGGCGCCACCAGCGTTCGCCGCATGGTGCTCGGCGAAGCCGACCGCGCGCCCACCCCGGCCGAGCTCGATCGCATGAAAGCGCTCGTCGCGCAAGGAATGCAGCAAGGAACGCTCGGCCTCTCCACGGCGCTCGAATACGCTCCCGCACCCTACGCCTCGACCAACGAACTGATCGCCCTCGCCCGCGTCGCCGGCCAGTACGGCGGCATCTACGCCACACACATGCGCAACGAAGGCTCGGGTGTTTTCACCGCGCTCGACGAAACCATCCGCATCGCCCGCGAAGCGCATGTTTCCGTCGAAATCTTCCATCTCAAGGTCGCCGGCGTTCACCAATGGGGCGAGATGCCGAAACTCGTCGCCAGCATCGACGCCGCTCGCAAAGCCGGCGTCGATCTCGCGGCAGACACCTACGCCTATACGGCTTGGGAAAACAATCTTTCGGCCTTCGTTCCGCCCTGGGCCCACGTCGGCGGCGAAGACAAAATGCTCGCCCGCCTGAAAGATCCCTCGACGCGCGCCCGCATCCGCAAGGACATGCTCACGCCCTCGACTGCCTGGGACAACGAATGGCAGGAAATTCCCGGCCCGGACGCGGTCCTCGTCACCGCCGTCCAGAATCCTGCGCTGCGTCCGCTCCAGGGCATGCGCCTCTCTGAAATCGCCAAGAAGTGGAACGAAGACCCGATGGATGCCCTCTTCGACCTGCTCATCAAGGACGACGCCTACACCTACGTTGCCGTCTTCGGCATGAGCGAGCCCGACGTCGAGCTGGCCCTCCGCCAGCCCTGGGTCTCGATCGACAACGACGCCTCCGGCACCTCGCCCTATGGCATCCTCGGCCAGGAACATCCTCACCCGCGCGCCTACGGCACTTTCCCCCGCATCCTGCGCAAGTACGTGCGACAGCAAAATCTCTTCAGCCTGCCCGAGGCCATTCGGAAATTCACCGCTCTGCCCGCCGCGCGCGAGCACCTAACCGATCGCGGCGTGCTGAAAAAGGGAATGTGGGCGGACGTCGATGTCTTCAACCCGGCAACGATCCACGACGTAGCCACCTACGATGATCCCAACCAACTCTCTGTAGGAATGGAATACGTCCTGGTCAATGGTGTCCCGGTCATCAGCCAAGGCAAAATGACCGGCGCCCTGCCGGGCAAGGTCCTCTACGGACCTGGGTATCGCCCCAAACCAGGAAATGAATGAGAGATGAAGGTACGCGCAAAGGTTTTCGTAGCACAGGCTTCAGCCTGTGCCAGAGTTAAAGACCGCTACGCAGCCGAGCGCGACAGGGAGCAAGTGTCCCCCGTCTCGCAATGCACAGCCGGAACGGTGTGCTGCCACTGCGACCTGGCTTCGGAAACGTAGCGGCGGGATCCTTCGCTTCGCTCAGGATGACACGTTTCGGTTCGAGTGGCGCGGGCACTCTTGCCCGCGCGCTCGTCCCCAATCTCGCCTACTCCTGCCTGGAGCCTTGACCCCATGCCCCCAATCTCCTCTGCCACGCAGTGGCGCAAGTGTGGAGTCCTCGTGCCCGCTGCGGTCCGCTGCGCCAGGTCCCTGCTTGCCGCGGCTGTTCAGTTGGCCGAGTATCTGACGACTTCCAGATTTCCATCCTTCGTGGAGCCCAAGAACAGCAGTTCATTTGGCCCGTCGGCGCACGCCGGCATGAGATTGGTCTTCGGCGGAAGGCGATAGGTCGCATCAATCTTGCCCGTGGCAGCATCGACGCGGGCAAAAAGCATGACGATGTGGACGTGCCGCTGCTCGTCTACCGTTGTGCCGGCAAAAGTGATGAACAACTGGGAAGTTCCAGCCAAGTTCATCTGGACGGGGCTGACGCCCTTCACCGGGATTTTCACGTGCGCTTGGTGTATGACCTGGCCGCTGGAGGAGACTTGATAGAGAATGGCGGGGTTGGAGGCCCGGAGAAGGTAGATGTTGTTCTCGCGGTCGCTAGCCGAGAGGCTGAGATCTATGGCCATGGACCAATCGGAGGATGACGCCCGCTCCCCGGTCTGCTCCTTGCGCTCGGCCGAGGCGGCATGGTCTGCCGGGGGTCCCTCCTCTGGACTGCCCTCCCCGCGTACGCTCGGCTTCACGTCTCCGGGCAGGTGAAGCTCCTGGACGAAGCGGCCCTGCGCATCAAAGATCCCCGTGAATGAGCCCATCCCCGCGGGCGTGTGGTGCTGGATAACCACCTTGGGAACGCGGGCATCGCCCGGTTCCTGCACGGGGAGCGTTGAAGTGTAGAGATCTCCAGTTACAAGGAAACTGCCATCCGCGAACGCGTCGAAATCCGTTGGAAGCAGCCGGCCGGATGGCAGACCACTCAACTTGACGCGAGAGTCCACGCTCCCGTCGTCGTCGAACTTCACGATCAAAACATCGGAGGGCACAAAGGCGCTCAATTGGTGTACTTGGCGGTAGGCCTGGTACAACGCGTACAGGTTGCCCCAAGGTCCCACGTTGAACGCGATACGGTAGAACGATTGATAGCCGTCCAACGACTTTGCCGCGTACTCCGTAATAGTTCGGGAGTCAAGCGACAACTTCCGGACGGGCAGAGACGCGGAGGCAGGGGGAGCGCTCAGTCCGGGGTAGGGTGGCGTGGTGTTATAGGCGGCGTAGATGTCGCCCTGCTGTGAGCATGGAACCTTGGCTATGACTCCGGTCGCGGCAGGCCCCGGGAAACGAATCGCTTCGGCCCTCCGCAACTCGCGCGGAGGAGGGACCCCTTGTGCGCCTTTGCTCGACGTCGTCCGGGCCTGACTAACGGGCCCTGCTGTCCCGGGAAAGCCTTGTCCGAGGGCGCAAAAGCAGAGGAGCACCGCGAGCCGAATCGCAAGCTCGCTTGAACTTCGCATCGGTCGCACCTCCTCAGCGTGGCGCAGCCGTCTTAGCCGGAAACCTTGAACAATTGGTACCTACCCTTGCAATTCCTCACATACATGAATTGCCAGCGTCGAAGGGGCGGCGCTGGGTAGGACGCCCGGTCGGCCCGAACCGGCGCACCCTTTCCGGCCGGGGTGGCGGAGCCGCCGGCAGGTTGAAACGAGGAATTCGCCTGGGGGCTGGCGAGTTTGCAAGTCCCGTTAGATACCCATCGGGTCGCTTCGAAAAAGCAGCACAGGTAGTTGTTAGTATAGAAGGCCTTGTATCCCTGGCCTATGAGGAAGTAGTTCAGATAAAAATCGCTACAGCCTACCCCGCATTGCTGAAAGTACGCTTGGTCAGCTTCGAAGCAACCGAAGGTCT
>JAGWOX010000277.1 GCA_028877145.1 Acidobacteriota bacterium
GTCGTGGCCACGCTGGCCTCCTCGATGAGTTCCACGAAAATTATGAATACCGGCGGCCTGATCGGCTCGATCACTGAAGACCGGGTAACCGGCGTGATGGGCCGCATGGGACCGGCCCCGCAGATGATTCCGGTCGCCCTCTCGGTGGAAACCAACGGAGACACCAAAGAGTTCCACTTCGACGTGATGGAAAATTCCAAACTGACCCCGCTGCTGGTTTCCATGGCCACGCTCAACGGCGTCCACTCCAGCCTGAGCTACAACGAAGGCGCCACCTTCCAGCTCGAGGGCTCGATCGACATCGCCGGCCACAGCACCGTTCATCTGGAAAATATGTTCGTGCCGAGCGACCAGCCGGTGCCGGACGCCTTTCCCATCGCGGCGCAGGTGCAGGGCATCTTCGACCAGATCTTTCACAATCCCTACGAGCAGCCGCACATCACGGGAATCCAGTTGAAAGTGCGCAGCCTGCCCGACGCACGCTGGGCGACGATCGACAGCGCCTGGAGCGACAAGAAGGAAGTGCATCCCGGCGAAACCGTCACGGTGAAGGTGGCGTTGCGGCCCTATCGCGGCACTCCCTTCCTGCGCGAGTTGCCGATCACGATTCCCGCGCAGGCCTCGCCGGGCACGCTCCATCTGCTGGTGAGCGACGCGGGCACGCTCGACCGCATCGAGCAATACTTCCCCTTCGGCCCCCGCGGCCGGCTGGGAGGGCTCGAGGAACTCATCCGTTTGTTGAATCAGGAACGCCGCAACGACCGGCTCTACGTGGCGCTGCTGCAATCGAGCCCGACGCTGCTGGTCGAGGACAAGCGGCTGCCAAACGTTCCTCTTTCGGAAATCAATGTGCTTGGGCAACGCAACCCCGGCGGCACAACGGTGCTTTGGCAATCGGAACTGGGGGAGCGATCGTTGCCGATGCACGAGGTCATCACGGGTAATCAGTTCCTGACGATCACCGTGAAATAGTTCCCCCGAGGAGAAAACCGGGATGCGACGTTCCTGGCGGATTTCAGCGGTGTGTCTGATTGCGGCTCTGGCAACCCTGCCGGCGCTGGCCGAACACACGCGCTTCTGGCGAACGACGAACTATTCGGATTTCGAGCGCGGCACGCCCAAAGGCGTGGCCCTATGGAGCGACGGGAAACTCGTCCCCGCCGCCGCGTTCGGTCATTTCGCCGATCCCAACGTCGCCTACCTCTGGGCGCTCCGGACCAATTCCAAAGGCCAGCTCTACGCCAGTGGCGGGTCGAACGCCCGCGTCTTCCGCTTCGATAACGAAGGACACCCGACCACGGTGTTCCAGTCCACCGAACTCACCGCGCAGGCCATCGTCTTCGACGCTCACGACAACCTCTATGTGGGCACCTCGCCCGACGGCAAGGTGTACAAAGTGACGCCGGATGGCCATTCGAGCGTCTTCTTCGATCCCAAGACGAAATACATCTGGTCGCTCGCCATCGATCATCAGGGAACGGTCTACGTGGGCACCGGCGACAAGGGAGAAATCTACGCCGTTACGCCATCGGGCAAGAGCGCGCTCTTCTACAAGAGCGACGAGCGACACATCCGCGCGCTGGCGCTCGACGGCAAGGGCGACCTGATCGCCGGCACCGACCCGAGCGGACTGGTGATTCGCATCGCAATCCATCGCGGCGCGGCGGGCGAGCCGCCCACGGCCGGCGAGGCCTTCGTCATTTACGAAACCGCCGGACAGGAAATCACCGCTCTCTCCTTGGGACCACGCGGCGATTTGTACGTCGCGTCGATCGGGTCCAAACATGGCCAGGAATCGGGCACGGTCTCGGAAACGACTGGAACGACCTTTGTCTTCTCGGCAGGGCCGGCGGGAACGGGAACCACGGAGCAGGCGGCCAGCACACAGCAGCAGGGCGCCACTACTCCTCCACCCGCTCTCACTCCGCTTTCCTCGACACCCGGCGGCAGCCACGTATACAGCATTGCGCCGGATGGTTCACCGAAACTGCTGTGGGCGTCGCGCAGCGACCTCGTCTATTCGCTCGGTTTTTCGCCCGCCGGAAGACTGCTGCTCGGCACGGGAAACAGCGGCGAAGTGATCGAACTCGAAGGGGACGAAATTTTTTCGAAGATCGCGGAAACTGCCTCCGGCCAGGTGACCGGTTTCGCCAGCGGGCCGGACGGCCGCGTATTTCTTTGCACGGCGAATCCAGGCAAGGTGTTCACGCTCGGGCCCGGGATCGCGCAGGAGGGAACGTTCACCTCGGCCGCCTTCGACGCCGGAATCTTTTCGCGCTGGGGAAGGCTGAACTGGTGGGGCGAAGGAGCGTCGCAGGGCCAGGTGACTTTTTACGCTCGTTCCGGCAACACCTCCAACCCCGACAAGAACTGGAGCCACTGGTATGGCCCCTACGCGACGCCGCAGGCCGAGCCTGTCGGCTGTCCCCCGGCCCGATTCGTGCAATGGAAGGTGGAGTTTCACCCGAAGGCGGGCGACGTGCCCAGCCTTTCGTGGGTGAGCCTCGCCTACCTGCCGAAAAACGCGGCGCCGGCCATCGACGACGTGGTGATGGAAGATCCCGGCATCCGTGTGCGCATGATCCAGATCCCGCAACCCGCCGGCGCCGAAATCATGCGCCCGGTCCAGTTGCAAATGCCGCACGCCGGGCAGATCGGTCCGAACCGCGGCGTGGCGCCGGAAAGTACGCCGGCCACTGCCGCGCAATTCATCCCGCCGCCGCAAGGATTCCGGGAGAGGGGCTGGCAGAGCGTGCTGTGGAGCGCGCATGACGAGAACGGCGACCAGCTCGAATACTCGGTGTATTACCGGGGAGAGAAAGAGCAAACCTGGAAGCTGCTGAAGAAGGATCTGCGCGAACCCTACTTCTCCTGGGACACGACGACGATGCCCGACGGCGCCTACTATCTGAAGATCGTCGCTTCCGACGCGCCCTCGAACCCGCCGGCGCAGGCCCTGGAAGACTCGCGCATCGGGCCGCGGTTCGTGGTGGACAACACGCCGCCGGCCATCAGCGGCTTGGTCGCGCGAACCGCGACCGACGACGCGGTGATCGAGTTTTCGGCGAAGGATCCTTCGAGCCCGCTCGCGCGCGCCGAATACAGCTTCGACGCCGGCCCCTGGACGCTCGTGCGGCCCGTCGGCCAGTTGACCGACGCTCCGAGCGAAAGCTACAACATCCAGCTCAAGAACCTGGGTCCCGGCGAACACACGATCAGCGTGCGGGTCTTCGATCTCTACGAGAATTCAGGTATCGCCAAGATCACCTTCAACGTCGCCACGTCCAAGCCGGCGCGCCGCTGACAGCGCCGCCCGCACAGGACAAGGAGAAAAGCGGAACATGCCCGCAGGCCCCAGTTTCGAGGCGATCCGGGAAGCGCACGCCAGGATCGCGCCGCACATCCACCGCACGCCCGTCTTCCGCTGCCGCTCGCTCGACGAGCGGGCCGGCGCGCAGCTTTTCTTCAAGTGCGAGAATCTGCAAAGGACCGGCTCGTTCAAGCTCCGCGGCGCAACGAACGTGATTTTCTCGCTCCCCGAGGATGCGGCCCCGCGCGGCGTAGTGACCCATTCTTCCGGCAATCACGGCGCGGCGATCGCCTACGCGGCCCGCCGGCGCGGCATTCCGGCTTGGATCGTGGTGCCGCGGAACTCGCCGGAAGTGAAGCGGCAGGCAATCGCGGACTTCGGCGGCGAAGTGGTCACCTGCGAGCCGACGATGGAGGCACGGGACGCCGCCGCGCGCGAGATTCTGGAGCGCACGGGCGCCACGATGGTCCATCCGTACGACAACGACGGTGTCATCGCGGCGCAAGGGACCGCAACGGTCGAATTGATCGAGGACGCCGGCCCGATGGACATCGTGCTCGCTCCGGTCTCGGGTGGCGGATTGCTCTCGGGCACCGCGATCGCCGCCCAGTCTCTCCTGCCCGGCATTCACGTGGTCGGCTGCGAGCCGGCAGGCGCCGATGACGCCTGGCGGTCGCTGCGGTCCGGCCAGATCGAAAAAAACGTGAAAGTGGACACGATCGCCGATGGCCTGCGCGCGTCGCTTTCCGAGCGTACTTTCGCCATCCTGCGCGAACGCATCGACCAGATCGTCCTGATTCGCGAAGACGAAATCCTGGATGCCATGCGGCTGGTGTGGGAAAGAATGAAACTGATCATCGAGCCGTCCTCCGCGGTAACGGTAGCCGCGGCCCTTTTGGGCAAAATCGATATAGCCGGACGGCACGTGGGAGTAATCCTTTCCGGCGGCAACGTCGACCTGGGCAAGTACTTCGATTTCCGTTGAATCGCCGCTAGTTACCCCATCGTAACCCCTACGAACGGCAGGATTTCCACATCTCCGCCTAAAATAGACCTTGACACAATCCCTCCCGCGGTCTATTTATTAAGCCGCTTTATAAGGACCTTGGCCTTAGATGGGGCAGCAGGCCGGGTGCTGATTCGTTCACCGTAGGGCGGACTCACGGGTCTGAGGCAAGAGGGTGGGGGCGGACCTCCCGTGGTACTGGCGAGCGACCGAGGGCCGTTTTCGAGCACTCATTCGAGTGGGGCCGTGGCGTGGGCGTGAATTGCGCTGCTGCTCTCGTTTCCGAATTGGTGTTCTCTCCAACCGATTTCTCTCTCTTTTCGCAGTTTCCCGTGATTTCATGAAGTT
>JAGWOX010000278.1 GCA_028877145.1 Acidobacteriota bacterium
AAGACTTTGCGGACGCGGACAAAATTATTGAGAGCCGCTATCTGGCCACGACGGGCCGAAAACTGAGCCAGTGGACGGGATACCACGCGGAAATGATCGTCCTGAGCGCCATGCTGTGCGCGAATGCCTGGGATCCGAAAAAGATCGCGAATATCGGAGGAAAACTCGCAGAAGCCGGCGGAGCGCTGATTTGCGCGAATGCGACAGCCTGCCATCACTGCGGAGAACTGATGGATAGTCTAAAAGTTGCCTATTACGGCGACAAAGGAGAGAAGAGCAACACGGCTTGGTGGAATCCTCTGACCGATGCCGTGATTCAAAAAGACGGAGCAGGCTGGTGAGCTCCCCCGCAGACGTCCCTTCTTGTGCGCGGTAATTGCGGTACAATCTCTCCTAGATGAGTATTCTTTGGATCGACGGATTGTCGACGATCTTCCTTCCCGAGATATGCTTCGCTCCAACTCCCGCGAGAGGACAATTCCGCCTGAACGCATGAAAACTACCCAAACCACGATACATCGGGAAAAAGTTCTGCTGGTCGGTTTCGGGCTGCGACGGCGGCGAACGCCGTTGCCCGGCATCGATACGGATTTCATCGTTCGCGAGTCGCTCGAGGAACTCGCGGAGCTGGCGCGCGGCGCCGGGGCGGATGTGGCGGGGAGCCTGATGCAGATTCGCGACACGGCCGATCCCGCGACGCTCTTTGGCGAAGGAAAAATCGAGGAGATCAAGCGTGAAGCGGAGGCGCTCGGCGTTTCCCTTGTGATCGTCGACGCCAGCCTGAGCCCGGGCCAGCACCGAAACATCGAGCGGGAGACGGGGCTGGGCGTGGTGGATCGCGTGCAGCTGATTCTGGATATTTTCGCGAGGCAGGCGCGCAGCCGTGAAGGACAGTTGCAGGTGGAGCTGGCGCAATTGAATTACCTGCTCCCTCGGCTTGGCGGAAAAGGGACGGAACTTTCGCGGCTCGGCGGCGGCATCGGCACGCGCGGTCCCGGCGAGCAGAAACTCGAAACGGACCGGCGGCGCATTCGACAGCGGATCGCGCGGCTCGAACGGGCGCTCGAAGCGGTGCGGCGGGAGCGAAAACTGCGGAGGAGCGCGCGCAGCGGCCTGCCGATGGGCACGGTGGCGCTGGTGGGCTACACGAACGCGGGGAAATCGACGCTGTTCAACGCGCTGACGCGCTCGGACGTGGTTGCTTCGTCGCGCATGTTTGCCACGCTGGACCCGACCGTGCGCGCGCTGCGGCTCGCGTCGAAACGGCGCGTGCTGCTCTCCGACACAGTGGGATTCATCCGGGATTTGCCTACGGATCTGGTTGCCGCGTTTCGCGCGACGCTCGAAGAGTTGGAAGAGGCGGCGCTGATTTTGCACGTCGTCGACGTATCGAGTCCGCATTCCGCGGAACAGGAAGCTGAAGTGGACAAGGTGCTCAAAGAACTTGGACTCGATGACCGGCCCCGGTTGCGAGTTCTGAACAAGATCGACCGGCTGAGCGAAGAAGAGCAGGCGGCAATTCGCGCCGGTAACGGCGGCGTGATGGTCTCCGCACTCAAAGGCATCGGGCTCGATGAATTGCTCGAGGCAATCGATCGCCGGCTTCCTTTCGATCCTGTGCTGCGACTGCATTTGCGCGTTCCGATTTCCGACGGGCGACGTCTGGCGGCGATTCGGGCAGGCGGACGAGTGATCGGAAGCGAGGTTCACGATTCGGAGATTTGGATCGACGCGGAGCTGCCGGAATCGGTCGCTAGGAGGATCGGGGCGAGCGACGGGAACCGGAACGGGGCGGCCGCTAAATCCTGAAATCGGCGTCAGTTTCGGCCTGATTGCCCTGCCCCCGGGCATGTGCAAAATTTGTGGAAAACATAATTCCGCGCGGCAAAAACGCGGCCATTTGTCAGCGGAGGAACAGGCAGGGGAGATGGCGACAGGCTCGCAACATTATAGTTATAAAAGACTTAATAAACTTTCGCCCGAATTTCGCGCCTGAATATGGCAAAACTCCTCGCCACGCCCTTAACCGACAGTTTTGCACAGGGTTATGGGTTCCCTGCGAACCATTCCTGAGTAAAATGACGCCGGCAATTTGCGCTGGGGAGGACTGAGCATGCGAGCGAGATGGGTGGTTCTCGGGCTCGTGGCGGCGGCGCTGCTGGGCGGTGCGCGCCTCGACGCTGCCGTCAAAACGCAAACGGTCACTTACAAAAGCGGCGAAGATACCGTCAGCAGTTATCTTGCGGCGCCGTCGACGCCGGGCAAGCATCCCGCGCTCATCCTGATCCATGAATGGTGGGGACTGATGCCATGGGTGAAGGAACAGGCGAGGAAATTCGCCGCGGCGGGATATGTGGCGCTGGCCGTGGACCTTTACCGAGGCAAGACGACCGAGGATCCGAAAGTGGCTCGGCAGATGGCCACCACGCTCCCGCCCGATCGCGCGATGCGGGACCTGGAGGCGGCGTTCGATTATCTAGCGTCGCGGAACGACGTGGAAACGAGTAAGATCGGCACGGTCGGATGGTGCTTTGGCGGCGGCTGGGCGTTGCGGTTGGCGATTCATGAGCCGCGGCTGGCGGCCTGCGCGGTCAATTACGGCGAATTGACGACCGATCCGGCGGCCATCGACGCGATCCGGTGCCCGGTGCTGGGGATTTTCGGGGCCGAGGATCAGGTGATCTCGCCGGCAAAGGTGAGGGCGTTCGAAGCGGCGATGAAGAAGGCGGGAAAACCGATCGACGTGAAGATTTATGCGGGCGCGGGGCATGCATTTGAAACGTCGACGGACAAGGACCGCTATCGGCCGAAGGCGTCGGCGGACGCGTGGGCGCGGATGATTGCGTTTTTTCATCGGACCTTGCAATAGGGTTACGGGATCAGGCGGTGCTGCCGGTCCGAAGGCTGGTTGCCGTTCACGAACGAGAGGCGCACACGCAGGAATGCCTGTGCTACTGGGGGCGGCGTTCGGGGGGGCCGACCGGCAAACAATGGTTGCAAGGCAGGACCCGGTTTGTACTGCAAAGGGCTTGCCGCTTTGCGCATTACGGGCCGGTGAAGTTGACTCGATTTTGGTGCCGGACTATAGTGAGTTTACCTTGAATTTGTGGGTACTGCGGGCGCGACTTGGCTGAACTAAACCTTCCGAACGGGCTGACGATTCTGCGCATCTTCTTTGTGCCTCTGCTGGTCGTAGTGCTGCTGACTCGCGAGCCGAACCTGACGCTATTCGGTTTTCCCTTCCATTTCGAGATGTGGGGCGTGCTGATCCTGCTGATGGCGGCGAGCACGGACGTGGCGGACGGGTACCTGGCGCGGAAGCGGCGGGAGGTGACGACGCTGGGGATCCTGCTCGATCCGATCGCTGACAAGCTGCTGATATCGGCCGCGTTCATTTCGCTGGTGGAGATGGGTCTGGCGCCGGCGTGGATGGTGGTGATCGTGATCGGGCGCGATTTCACGGTGATGGGATTGCGGAACATTGCGGCGTCGGAGGGACTGGTGATTCCGGCCTCGGCGCTGGGCAAGACGAAGATGGTGCTGGAAGTGGTGACCGTCTGCCTGCTGATTCTGGCGGCGAAACATCACGAGTTCCGGCTGATGGGGACGCTGCTGCTGTGGCTGGTGGTGATCAGCGCGGTGGTATCGGCGGCGCACTACTTCATGGTTTTTTGGAGCCAGGTGGACGGACGGATCAAGCAGCGGCAGCGGAACATGACGCTGATGGAACAGGAGAAGAAGGCGGAAGATGTTGCAGCTCGCTCCTGAATCGCGCGCGATTCTGCTGCGGGTCGCCCGCCAGGCCATCGAATCCGCCGTCACTCGCCGGCCTCTCGATTCCCTTCCCGAACGGCCCGAAATCGCAAAGCCCCAAGGCGCGTTCGTGACGCTGACGCGGCAGGGGAATCTGCGCGGCTGCATCGGAAAAATCGAGCCAACCGATCCGCTGGTGCGCGTGGTGGCGTATTGCGCGGTGGCGGCGGCCACGGAAGACCCGCGATTCCATCCGGTTCTCGCACCGGAGATTCCCGAGCTGGAGATCGAGCTTTCAATCCTCTCCCCGCCCTCGCCGGTGCGTTTTGAGCAGATCGAGATCGGGCGCCACGGATTGATCGCGACGCGGGGGAACCGGCGCGGGCTGCTCTTGCCGCAGGTGGCCGACGAGCGCAATTGGCCGGTGGAACGGTTCCTCGAGGAGACGTGCATCAAGGCGGGGCTCGATCCTTACGCGTGGAAGCAGGCGGATACGCGGATCGAGGCGTTCACGGCTGAGGTTTTCGGCGAGAGGGATCTTGCGGGGCTTTTGAGCGGGGGCGCGGCCGGGGTTTGAGGAGCGCCCAGTTCCTCCTTACATCAGATCGGGAACCTTTTCTTTCATGTCGCTGTCTTCGAATCTAGCCCTCTGTTTCCCCATGCACACCTGCCCACGGTTGGGAAGGCGCCAACCGTGGCTATCACATTGCGCCCTCCAAATCAGCGCCGACACACGGCAGCCGTGATGCTGGGAATCCTCGTGGGGAACTTTGTCTTGGGGCTTTCGGGGCCCTTCCCGATGCACTGCGTCGGGACTCACTTCGTTCGTCGCACGGGTCTTCGCTCAGGATGACAGGGTTTTGGAGAATGCGGGTTAGCGGGTGAGCCAGGAGCGG
>JAGWOX010000279.1 GCA_028877145.1 Acidobacteriota bacterium
CGCGATGGCTTCGGACATTGTGGTTAGTTTCGAGGTTTCGGTCATATCGGTTTCCAATTCCGTTCGCGCTGGGGTAGCACAGCCTTCAGGCTGTGCCGGTATTTCCTGTCGAGGACTTCGATCGGACTGCGCACAGGCTGAAGCCTGTGCCACCGGTGCCCGGGTGTTACTTCACCTCGACGCGTGTCTGGCGGTGTAGGGGCGGGTTTGAAACCCGCCCCTGCACTGGCCACCAGTGGCGCGGACATTCTTGTCCGCGCGCTTTTCGCTCTTTGCGCGATGCGGTCACACATGCGCACAGGCAGGAATGCCTGTGCTACTGGTGCTCCGGCCACGCCACCGGAATGTTTGTCGTCCTGAGCGGAGCGAAGGATCCAGATACTACTTCTACTCCCGCTCATACATTCCCTCGACGCGTTCGGGATGCTTCGCTGCGCTCAGCATGACAGCAGTGGCTGCCGTCGCCGCGCTGGCCACCAGTGGCGCGGACACTCCTGTCCGCGCTGTTTCACCCTTACTCGATGCAATTCCCCAAGCGCACGGGCAAGAGTGCCCGTGCCACAAAGCGCTACCGGCCGGTCCAGACGGGGGCACGTTTTTCCATAAATGCCCGGAGGCCTTCGGTGGCGTCGTTGGTGCGGATCAGGTGCTCGAGATAGAAGGCTTCCACATCGCTCAGTTCGCGCTCGAAATTCATGGCGAGGTGACGGCGCAATTCGTTGCGCGTCATGCTGAGGACGAGCGGGCTGAGCGCGCCGAGTTCGTGAACCAGGGCCTGGACGTCGGCGTCGAGGCCTTCGTCGAGAGCGAGCCGCGTGACGAGGCCGAGTTTTGCCGCTTCGGGCGCGGGGACGTTGCGGCCGGTGAGGATGATATCGGCCGCGGCGCGCGGGCCGACCAGGCGCGGGAGAAGCACCGTGGCTACCGGCGGCATCGCGCCGAGCTTGATTTCGGGCTGGCCGAAGACGGCGGAACCGGTGGCGATGACGAAATCGCAGAACATCGCCAGCTCGCAGCCGCCGCCGAGGCACCAGCCGTGCACGGCGGCGACGGTGAGGCAATTGGCGCGCCAGAGGCGGCGAAAGACGCCGTGGAAGGCGTTCAGCATGTCGCCGACGCGATCGGGCGTGTGGTCGCCGACGTCGGCGCCGGCGGAGAATCCCTTGGGGCCGGAGCCCTGGAAGACGAGCACATCATGATTCGGCGCGGCGGCGTCGATGGCTTCGCCGAGTTCGCGCATCATCGCGATGTTCAGGATATTGAGCGGAGCGCGCGCGAGCCAGATCCACACGGCGCGGCCTTTGCTTTCGATACGGACTGTTGGTTCGCTCATGGTTGCTCTCTCATCAGTCTGGGTGCTTCAGGGGCTAAAGCCCTTTTGGCTTTGCAGACCTGATGTCGCGGCTGATGCCGCGACCCACAAAGATCCACGCACTGCGTCGCTTGGCCGCTGTGCCGGGGTGCCGGGCTGAAGCCCGGCGCTACACAGGCGTTCGCTGGGCAGTCGGGAGTGACTGTGTAGCGCGGCCCTTCAGGGCGGCATGAGCGGAAGATCATACAGGCACTCATGTTTGCCTCGTCCAGAAACCGGTGGGGTCGAATTCGCGAATGACGGCCAACTCGGCCTCGCTGGGCGCGGGCGTCACGCCGACGTCGTGCGCTACGCGGAGTTTCCAGCCAGTATTGGCGACCACATCTTCGACTGCTACGCCGGGATGGACCGTGGCGAGGAAGGCTTCGCCTTCGTCGTCGAAGCGGAGGACGGCGCGCGTAGTGAGGATCGCGGAGGGGCCGGTGCCGGGGCGCAGGCCTACGTCGCGGCGCCACGTGCCGCCGGCGCCGTAGCCGGGCGAGGTGATGTAGCCGACGCGCTCGACCAGGCGATGCGGCTGATGCGCCATCAGCACGACGGTGCGGCGCGACATGCAGGCGATATCGCCCGCGCCGCCCGAGCCGGGCAGGCGCACGGCGTGGCCGTCTCGACTGCCCCAGGTGGAATTCAGGTTGCCGTGGCGATCAACCTCGGCGGCGCCGAGGAAGCCTACGTGGACGCGGCCCTGCTGCAAGAGGCTCATTACGTCGATCATCTGGCCGCAGAAGGTGGCGCCGCGCTGATTTGGAGGATCGGCCATGGTGTAGAGCATTTCGGGCGCGGGCTGCTCGCGGATCAGGCCGTTTTCGTAGAGGCCGACGGCACGCGGCGCGTGCAGGCGCTTGGCGACGAGAAAGGCGAGAAGCGGCAGGCGCATGCCGACGAAGGCCCATTCGCCGTCGCGTATTTCACGCGCGGCGGCGGCGACCATCAATTCGCCGAGCGAATAGCCGGGACTCGTGCCCGGCGCGACGCCGGATTGTGTTTCCGCGCTCAAGGCGTCACCGGCCGCGAAATTCCGGTTTGCGTTTTTCGAGGTAGGCGGCGAGACCTTCCTTCGCGTCGTCGCTCGTGAAAAGCTGCTGCTGGAGCTCGCGTTCGAGGCCCAGCGCTTCCTTGAATCCCATTTCGCAGCCGGCGATGCAGGAACGCTTGATGCGACCGACGGCGCGCGATGCCTTGTTCGGAGGGCAGAACTGGCGCGCGTAAGGCAGCACGTCCTCCCAGAACGTGTCGGCGGCGTAGACGTGGTGAACCAGGCCTAGCTCGACGGCCTCCTCGAAGCCGCAGGTGTGGCCGGTGGCGATCAGTTCGATGGCGCGCGAAGGGCCGACGAGGCGGCTGAGGCGCTGCGTGCCGCCCGTGCCGGGCAGCACGCCCAGGTTGACTTCGGGCAAGCCGATCTTGCCGCCGGCTTTCCTGGCGATGCGGATGTCGCAGGCGAGAGCGATCTCGAATCCGCCGCCGACGGCGTGACCGTTGAGCGCGGCGATGACGAGTTTCGGCGTTTCCTCGAGGCGATTCAGCGTTTCGTTGGCGTGGAGGCAGAAATAGTATTTGAAGGTGGGATCGGCCTCCGTGAGCATCTGGATGTTCGCGCCGGCGGAGAAGAATTTGTCGCCGGCGCCGCGCAGGACGATGACGTGGACGTTGTCGTCCATGCGGGCGCGGAGGATGGCGTCGTCGAGCTGGCGCATCATCTGGTACGTGTACGTGTTGGCCGGGGGATCGTCCATTTCGAGAATGGCGATCGCGCCGTCGACGCGGTAGTGGATCAGGGGCTTCGGCTCGGCCGCCGGGCTGGGCGACATGGGAATCTCCTCTTCGCGCGCGAAATTCGGGAAATGCCTGCGGTGGTGCCCGCAATTTCTAACGGGCGTTCCAAGGGCATTCTGTTTCGGGGGTTGGGGGGATGTCAACCTTGGTGGGCGACGGGCGACCGCAGGTCGCCGCTACAGTCGTCTCGTGAGCGGGATGGGCAGGGCGGAAGATCCCGTTGCTGCGTCTACTTTGCCGGTCGCGACTGCTTCTTCGTGGCGGACATTGCCTTGGCGCTTTCGGGGTCCTTCGCTTCGCTCAAGATGACAATCGGTGCGCACGGGTTGGATGCGGATTTGGTAGCGCAGCCACTCCTGGCTGCGGGTTTTGCTCGTTTTGGGTGCGGTTTAGGGCATCGCTGATAGCTTCATTCGGTGTCGATAGACCAGGGCGGGGCCCAAATACGGAAAGGCCGCAGCCACGAGTGGTTGCGCTACTGGGGGGCGTGGCTGGACGCGGAGATGATGGAGCGGGGCACGTGCAAAGTGCCCCTACGAACCCCTATCTACCCTTCCTTGGGAGCGGCTACGATTGCGCGGCGCCTACGTGCCGGGGTGGGCGGCGGGTCCGCCTGCGTACGGCTTTTTCATGTATTGCTGGGCTTGTTCGATGGCGCCGCTGGTATCGTCCTTGGTGTCGATGGCCTTTTGGTATTCGTTCATGGCGCGCTCGCGCTGGCCGATCATGTCGTAAATCTTTCCAAGGTAGATGTGCGACCAGACGATGATCCACTTGTTGCTGAGATCGATGATGCCGTCGATCGCGTCGCGGAAGGAATTCGCGGCGGCCTGGTAATTCTTCTCGTAGAACATCGCCTCGCCCATGCGGAAGAGCGCGAGGCCGTTCTGGCGCTGGACGTCGAGCGCTTTCTGGTATTGCTGGATGGCCTGGAAGAACTGGCCCTGCTCGGCGAGCGCCTCGCCCTGCGCGATCATGGCGCGGACGCGGAGGCTGGGCGTGTCCTTCAGGACGTCGTTATTCGGGTCGAGCTGGATACCGTTCGGCTTGGGTTCGCCGAATGTGTCGATCGAGAATTCGCTGGAAGCGCCGACCACCTGCACGGTTTCGGTCACCGGATTGCCTTCGGTTTCAACCTTGATCTGGATTGGCATGTTCAGCGTAGTGAGGTTCTGTTCGACCTTGCCGACCACCTTGAAGCCTTTTTCGGTGCGGTAGACGATGTAGTCGAGCTTGAAATCGGGGATGCCGGTGGAACTGACCCACTGGGAGAAGAAAGCGACGGTGTTCAGGCGCGGCGTTTCGGAATCGGCGGTGGGGGACGGCGCGGGAAGGGAAGCGACCTTGGCCTGCACGAGATTTTCGAAATCGCCGACAGTGGCCGTTTTCCCGGAATACTTCTGAAAAAATTCCTGGAGCAGGCTGAGGAAGGCGTTGTCGCCGATCGAGGTGC
>JAGWOX010000280.1 GCA_028877145.1 Acidobacteriota bacterium
AAGTTTCTTGAGCGCGGCGGCGTCGAATTGGTGATCGTATTTCGCCTGCGCGATGAAGGCCTGCTTGCTCTCCCCGGTCATGGAGCCGAAGCGGCTGACGCGCGCGGCCAGTTTTTCGGGATCGAATTCGAAATCCGATTTCAGGTAGCCGACGCGGAGCCTGCGCCAATTGAGATCGGCGTCCCAATTGAATGCGGCGTGCTGAACGCTGCGGTCCTCGCCATCGGGGCCGTAGATCGCTTCGAGGACGAGGGCGCAATCCTCGACGGCGCGGCAGATCGGACCCAATTTATCCATCGACCAGGACAGAGCCATGGCGCCGGTGCGCGGGACGTGGCCGAAGGTGGGCCGCAGGCCTGTGCAGCCGCAGCGGGTGCTGGGCGAAGAGATCGAGCCGAGCGTTTCCGAGCCGATGCTGAACGCGACGCAGCCAGCGGCCGTGGCCGAGGCGGGACCGGCGGAGGAGCCGCTCGAGCCTTGGGCGGGATTCCATGGATTGCGCGTGATGCCGCCGAACCAGACGTCGCCTTCGGCGAGCGCGCCGAGGGTGAGCTTGGCGACGAGGACGGCGCCGGCGGCGTCGAGGCGCTTTACGACAGTGGCGTCTTCGTCGATCACCTGATCCTTGTAGGGCATCGCGCCCCAGGTGGTGCGATAGCCTTTGGCGGCGAGGAGGTCTTTGGCGCCCCACGGGAGGCCGTGGAGCGGGCCGCGATATTTGCCGGCGGCGATGTCGCGATCGGCTTCCTTGGCCTGGGCGAGCGCGCGGGATTCGGTGAGCGTGATGACGAAATGCAGGGTGGGATCGTAACGCTTGAGGCGCTCGAGATACATTTCGGTGAGCGCCGTCGAGGAGACTTCGCGGCTGCGAACCAGTTCGGCGAGTTCGCGCACCGAATAAAACGCAATTTCTTCCAGATTTTTGGGGACGGCGCGGGCCGCAATGGAGGGTGCGGCGGAGATGCGCGATTCGCGGCGGATCGTTTCGTACGGGGCGGCGCCGACGTAGGGATCGAAATTGAAGGCGGGCTGGACTCCATTGGCGAGGTGCAGAGCGTAGATCTTGTCGTAATCCCCCACCTGTTCGTTCAGGGTGCGGAGCATCATCTGGCGGTCTTCGGGCGGAATGGGGACGTCGGCGATTTTGGCGGCTTCGTCGATCATCTGCGGGGTGATCTTTTCCTTTTCCTGCGCGAGAGACCACAGCGCGCCGGGGAACAACGTGCCGGCCATGCCAAAGCTGGAACATACAGCCAGAAAATTGCGTCGGTTCAACATTTCACGCTCCTCGGGCGCGGATTTTCCAATTCGCAGGCTTGGGCGTCAAGGGGAATCACATGGAGGCGCTGGGATTGCGTGGAGGCGGGGGCAGGTTTGAAACCCGCCCCTACCATTACAGGCTATCGTTCGGCCTGGGGAAGGACCGGACCACCCTTCGGGCTTACGACGCCCGAAGAGTGGGGCACCCGCAACGGCGCGCGGGGGTCGCGGTTGGGGGATGAGGCATGGCTGCGGCGGCAAGGCGGATGGCTAAGGCGCACAGGTAGGAATGCCTTTGCTGCGGGGGGGGCGAAAGCTTCCTTAGGTGGATTGATTCCTGGTAGGAGGGCGATTAAGATTGGGCGCTCATGCCTGAGACTGATCCGCTGATCGGCCAAACCGTCTCGCACTACCGCGTTATCGAGCGGGTGGGTGGCGGAGGGATAGGTGTCGTCTACGCGGCCGAGGATTTGAATCTGGGGCGGCGCGTGGCGCTGAAATTCCTGCCTCCGGAACTGGAACGCGATCCCCACGCGCTCGAGCGGTTTCGGCGCGAAGCGCGGGCGGTTTCCGCGCTGAACCATCCAAATATCTGCACGATCCACGACATTGCGCAGCACGATGGGCGGTACTTCATTGCGATGGAGTATCTGGAGGGACAGACACTCAAGCATCGCATTGCGGAGAAGCCGCTGTCGCTTGCGCTGCTGCTTTCCCTGGGCGTCGAAATCGCGGACGCGCTCGACGCGGCGCATGAGAAAGGCATCATCCATCGCGACATCAAGCCGGCGAACATTTTCGTTACGACGCGCGGGCACGCCAAGATTCTGGATTTCGGCCTGGCGAAGCAGATCGAACGGAATGTGGACCGGACGGCCGGCGTCACGCAGGGCGCCGAGGCTACACTCGAAACCGCGCATCTGACGAGCGCCGGGACGACCCTGGGTACGGTGGCGTACATGTCTCCCGAGCAGGCGCGCGGAGAGACGCTCGATGCGCGGAGCGATCTATTCAGTTTTGGCGCGGTGCTCTACGAGATGGCGGCGCGTGTGTTGCCCTTCCCCGGCGAGACGAACGCGGTGATTTTCAACGGGATTCTGGAAAAGCAGCCGATTCCGCCGGCGCGGCTGAATTCCGAAGTTCCCACGAAGCTCGAAGAGATCATCGACAAGGCGCTCGAAAAGGATCGCGATCTGCGTTACCAGCACGCCTCGGAGCTGCGGACGGATTTGCAGCGGCTGAAGCGCGATGCCGAGACCGGGCGCACGAGCGCGCGAGAGTTTGCGGCGGCCGCCGATGCCTCCAGCGGGGCGACGGCTTACGCGGCGGGAGTGACGCCTTCGGCGGGCACAACGCCAGTTTCGGGCACAACACCGGCATCGGGCACGGCGCCGGCATCGGTGGTTGCAACCGCGAGCGGCAAACGGCGCGGGCCGTGGATGGCCATCGCAGCGGTGGTGGCGGTTGCGGCGATTGCAGCGGGGGGTTGGTTCTACCTGCACCGCGGGCCGAAACTGACTTCGAAAGATACGATCGTGCTCGCCGACTTCACGAACACTACCGGCGATGCGGTGTTTGACGGAACCTTGCGGCAGGCGCTTTCGGCTGAACTCGCGCAATCGCCGTTCCTGAATATTCTTTCCGACAGGAAAATGCAGGAGACGCTGCGCTACATGGCCCTGGCGCCCACGGCGCGAGTGACGCAGAGCGTGGCCGAGCAGATCTGCCAGCGGACATCGAGCGTGGCCGTGCTCGAAGGCTCGATCGCGCAGATCGGCAGCCAATACGACATGATCCTGACGGCCAGGAACTGCGCTACAGACGACCGGCTGGCGACAGTCGAAGCGGTGGCGCCGGACAAGAACCACGTTCTCGACACGCTCAATTCGCTTGCTTCGCAGATTCGCGGCAAGCTCGGCGAGTCGCTCGCCTCCATCCAGAAATTCGATGTGCCGGTCGAGGCAGCGACGACATCATCGCTCGAAGCACTGAAGATTTACACGCAAGCGGATCAGAAATCGACCGAACAGGGCAATGTGGCCGCGATTCCCCTCTATCAGCAGGCGATCGCTCTCGATCCCAATTTCGCGCTGGCATACCAGGCGCTGGGAACGGGCTACGCCGACCTCAACGAAAACGATCTTGCCCAGAAATATCTAAGCAAGGCGTTCGATCTGCGTAATCGCGTAAGCGACCTCGAAAAGTTCCATATTGAATCCCTGTACTACCTGGCAGCGACCGGAGACCTGCCCAAGGCCGAGCAAGCACTCGAACTCTGGGCGCAAACCTACCCGCGGGACTACATTCCAGACGTCGACCTGGGACAGCTCTATGGTCTCCGTGGCGAGTACGAAAAGGGCGCAACGGTGACCCGCGCCGCGCTGGCCATCGAACCGAATGACGCGACTTCCCGGTCGAATCTAGTGCAGTTCTACATGGGTCTCGGCCGGTTGGACGAGGCGAAAGCCCAGTTTAACGAAGTGGGCAAGCGTAACCTGGGGTTCTTCCTGTTTCCCGTACAGGCCTACCAACTCGCTTTCCTTCAGGGCAATGCCGCGGAGATGCAGAAGCAATTCAATGCCCTAGTGGGAAAGGCCGGCGAGGAAGACTGGGTGTTCGATGCGCAGGCAAATACCGACGCCTATGGCGGTGAGCTTAAGAAGGCCCGGGAGCTTTCGCAGCGAGCCGTCGCCTCGGCCGTGGCTAGCGGGAACAAGGAGACGGCGGCCGTCTGGCAACTCGATGCTGCGCTACGAGAGGTGGAATTCGGAAATTCCGCAGAGGCGCAGCACGATGCTGAAGCGGCGCTCGCACTTGCCTCCGGACGTTACGAGCAAGCCTTGGCGGCAGCGGTCTTCGCGCGCTCGGGCGATGCGGCGCGAGCATCGAAAATGGCTGCTTCACTGGCGAAGACATACCCTGCGGACACACTGCTGAACTCCTATTGGCTTTCTTCGATCAACGCCGCGGTCGCCATCAACCAGAAGAATCCGGCGAAAGCCGTGGATGCGCTCAATGCAGCGCAACCCTATGATCTCAGCACCGCCCCACCCTTTGGAATTCTGGGCCTGCTCTACCCGGTTTACCTGCGCGGCGAGGCTTATCTGCAATTGCATCAGGGGCAGCAGGCGGCCGCAGAATTTCAGAAGATCATTGATCACCGCGGCGTCGTGATCAACGAGCCGATTGGGGCGCTGGCGCATCTGGGACTCGCGCGGGCGGAAGTGCTTGCCGGAAACACCAGCGCGGCCCGCACCGCTTACCAGGATTTCCTCGGCCTGTGGCACAACGCCGATCCGGATATC
>JAGWOX010000020.1 GCA_028877145.1 Acidobacteriota bacterium
CTGAAGCAGTTCCAGTCCGCGACCACCGCCGACCCGAATTTCGCCCTCGCGTATTCGCAAATGGCGCAGACGTACCAGCAGCTCGGACAGGACCAGAAAGCGCAGCAGTATTCGGGCCAGGCCGTCGACCTCAGTTCCAATCTGCCGGCCACCGAAAAATACCTGATCGCCGCGGCGGACGCGCAGATCCTAAACAACTACGATCGCGCGGTTTCGGCCTACGCGCAGCTCTCGAAACTCCTGCCGGACGATTCCCAGGTGCAGTTCAACCTGGGCGAGCTGTACGAAGACCATGGCAATCTGGACGAAGCGCTGAAGCATTATCAACAGGTGCTCGCGGCCGATCCGAAGGACCTCGCAGGTTTGCTGGCGGTGGGCCGCGTACAGATCAAGGGCGGGAATCCGCAGGCGTCGCTCGATCCGTTGAACCGAGCGTTGAGCCTGGCGGTGGAATTGAACAACCAGCAGGGCAAGGCGAACGTGCTGCAGGCGATCGGCAACGCTTATCAGGATATGAACCGCCCGCAGGACGCGCTCGGCAATTTCCAGCAGTCGCTCGAGATCAAGCAGAAGATCGGCGACAAGCGCGGCATGGCCTCCAGCCTGGACCAGATCGCGCAGATCGAGCAGGCGCTCGGCAAGCCGGACGAGGCGGCGCAGCATTTCCAGCAGGAATTGAAGATCGAGCAGGACCTGGGCGACCAGGAGGGGATGGCCCGCGCGCTGCTCAATTACAACTTCCTACAGCAGACGCAAGGCCGATACGACCAGGCGCTCGACGCCACCAAGAAGGCGTTGCAGATATACATGAACCTTTCCGACCAGTCGCTCCAGGCGCTGGCGCTGAACAATATCGGCAACATTTATTTCAAAAAAGGGGAGTACACGGACGCCCTGACGAATTTCCAGCAGGCCCTGACGCTGCAGGAGAAGCTGAGCAACCCGGATCGCCTGGCCCTGGTCCTGAACAATATGGGCCAGACCTACCAGAAGATGGGGCAATACGAGAAGGCGCTTTCGAACTACCTGAAAGCGCTCGACACTTCGCGCAAAGCGGGCGACAAGCTTCGGATCGCGAATACGTCGGACAGCATGGCAAGCCTGTTCGAGATTCAGGGACGGTATGGCGCGGCCCTGAGAGCGTCGCAGGAAAGTTACCAGAACATGCAGCAACTGGGCCTGAAGGATGAAAATACGGCGTCGGTCGGAGCCGATTACGGATTGGCGCTGGCGCTGGTGGGGCGGTTTGACGATGCGCAGAAGCCACTGGCGGAGGCGCTGGAGCTGGCGCGGTCGCTGGGGAACAACGGGCTGATCGGGTTGGTGCTCTCGCAGCAAGGCATGCGCGCGTTTTACGCGGGAGATTATCAGGCGGCGGGAACGCTGCTTGGCCAGGCGCGCAGCGACGCCCAGAAAGCCGGCGCTCCGGAGCAGAGCCTCTTCGCCGGGATCGGGGCGGCGCGAGTGGCGATTCGCACCGGACGCGCGGCCGCGGCGGAGAATTCGCTTCGGACGCTCGCGCACGAGGCCGATTCCCTGGGCGAAAAATATCTTTCGGCCCAGTGCACGCTGTATCTCGGCGACGCGCTGGTTGCGGCGCACCAATATGCCCAGGCGCAGGAAACTCTATCGCAGGTGGCGCGCACGGCGCAGGATGCCGGAATGCAGTCGCTGCTGCCGGAGGCGGAGTTTTTAATGGGCGAAGCATTGCGCGGCGCGGGGCAGGCCGGCATGGCGCAGATTCATTTCAAGAAAGCGGCGCAGTTGCTTCAGCAGATGCAGCAGGAAGCCAAGAGCGATACGCTTCTGAAGCGGGCGGACCTGAAGACGATTGCGGATGGCGTGGGGATCAAGGCGGGATAAGACGAAAAGCGATTTGCCGCAGGGGCGCTGAAACACTGGCCGCGGATTCCGCGGATTTTGAACTGAATTTCCCACCATGCGGAATTCGGGAAAAGAGAAGAGCCGGGCCGTTGAAGGCCCGGCTCTTTCGTTTTCAGGGTTCTTACGCGAAACTACTTCACCGTGAAATAGGTGATGACGTAGGGCACATGGTTCGTTGTGCCGGTGAGCGGGTTGTCGGACAGGAATGTAACGATCAGTTGGTAGGTGCCCGTCTTGTATCCGCTCAAGCTGAGGCTGAACTCATACTGATTACTCGAGTTGAGGCTGAAGAGCGGATCCATGACGTTGGCGCCATTGCCCGAGGCCGCGACCGTCTGCGGCACGAAGGTTGGCGTGCCTTTCGCGTTGAGGACCTGCACGACGGAAAGCAGGGCAACCGCGTCGGTGATGAAGTTGTTCCCTCCGCAAATCCCGTCTGTGCCCAGGGAGGTAGCCGCGGCCAGCTTGAATTTCACGCTGAGAGTGGAATTGAAGGGCCCCGGCGCCTGCGTGGGATCCGTTGTCTGTGTTAGCGGAGACCCGAAACCGCAGAACGTCCCTATCTCGGGGTTCGAGGGCGGGTTTCCATTCACCAGGAAGAACTGCGACCAGCCATGCGCGCTACCACCAGTGGTCCCGTCGTCGGGAATGTATCCGCCCATGGGCCAGTTTCCCGTAGTTTCTACGACGGCACAACCCGTGAAACCGTCGAAGCAGTGAATAATACGAGGGTTGGAGAACTGCGTAGAGTCCACAAGTGCCCCGATCAGTTCAGCCGTCTGCACGGTGGGCTGCATACAGTCGGCGGGCAGCGAAGCTCCTGAATAGAGGGTGCCGAAACCTCCCTCGCCTTTATACGCTATCGCTTGACCGCCAGACCAACTGCCAAAGGTCGGCAGAGTAGCTCCATTCACAAGATTTTGCAGGAAAGAAAGAGGCACCTGAGTTTCCGTTATCGCCGGCGAGCAATTCGTGAGCGTGTCCTGGAAAACGCTCGAACCGAAATTGTACAGATTCACAAAATTCCCTGAGGAATCCTTCGTCAACGTGGTCGGCGTTGACATGGTCACCGGGACGGGCGGCACCGCAACAGCCGCGACGGTGCTGGCGGAGGAGAGGCTCGAGAGCGAGATGGAACCGACGCTGCCGCACTTGGCGGCTGTGCCGTCCAAAACCTGAATGACGCGTTTGCTCTGGCTCGTGCTGGCGATGCCCACATAGAGGAAATTGTCCCCGGAGGCGGCGATGGACGAGAGTGTCACATTCCCGTTGGGGATGGATAGGCTGCAGGTGGTCTGTGTGGGCGCACCCCCGTTGAGGACCGGGTGGTACTTCAGAATGCTGTCCGTTCCCTGATTGGCTACGAAAAAGTCGCCGGTACTGATGCGCGCGATGCCAACGGGCGAACTGAGGTTCGAGACGTAAGTTGAGGGCGACGGATCGAACGGCGACGTCGCACTGGCCGGGATGGCGCCATCGAAGGGAGCGCGAAGAATATCGCCTCCGTGATTGTCGACTACGAGGAGATCGCCGCTGTTTTTCTGCGTGATGCCGCCGCCGATGAAAGAGTTACCGACCACTCCGCTGCCGTAAAGCACCGTTGGGCTGTTGAAGGGACCGCCAATCGGTGCACTCGATACGTCCGTGATGACGTAGACGCCGGGGCCATTCAAGGCGGTCGAGCCGGACACGTAAAGATTGCCGGAGGTTGTCGTCGTGTCACTCAGTGAGGCGGTGGTCACCTCCACATTCGAGCCAACTCTGCCGCATACGGGCTGCGAGACGGCAGTGGTGACAGTTTCGAAGTGGGTGGGAGCTGAGCCGGGAGAGCTTGTGCTCATTTGGAAACGAACAATGTTATTGCCGGTTGTGTCGCATGCGTAGAGGAAGAAGTACGTCTGCGACGCGTCTGTTGCGTTGGCGTTGTCGGCGGTGTTGTCCGGTCCGACGGTCAAACTGGTGAACGTGGCATTGGGATAGGCAGTGGACGAAATCAGGGCCGTGGCGCCGCCGCTCGTTGTGACGGCGTAAACTTGCGTACCCCCGGTGGCCACGTAGACGATCTTCGCTGATTGCGCCCACGACGGAATGGCAGCGGCGAGGCAAAATGCTAGAGCAAAGCTGAAGCGTTTCACAAAGTTCATTCAGGTGGCTCCTTCAGAGTCCGACCGTCCCCCATCGACTTTCCCTGTGCGAATCCAGCCTGCATCCTCCGCATCAACGCCGGGAGGACGGAATGTTTAGCATTTATATGCCCGAAGGGGGGACATGTCAAACAGTAAGAAATTAAAGGAGATAAGGTCCAATCGATGTTAATGAAAGAAGGGTAAACGGGACATCGAGCAAAGGCACGGGAAACTCCAAATCTGCCTGAAAAGATATACCCTTCTGCAGCAAACGCACGCGAATCGGAGTCCCTGAAGCCGGGGCATTTCCGATCGCTATTCTTTCTCGATCAGGCCGTTGTTGACGGCGAACATGGCGAGCTCCAGGCGATTGGAGACGCCGACCTTGTCGAAGATGCGGCTGAGGTGATGCTTGACGGTGTCCTCGCTGATGGCGAAGCGCTCGGCGATCTCGCGGTTGGTCATGCCGCCGACGATGGCCGAGAGGATTTGGTGTTCTCGTTTGGTGAGCAGCGGCGTCTCGGCGCCTTTCTCCGGGGCGGCGGGGGCGATGCGCCGCAGATACTGGACGAGGTCGCCGACGAGTTCCCGGCCAACCCAATATTGGCCGGCAATCACTGCGCGCAGGGCCTTGATCAGCAATTGGGCGGCGGCGTCTTTCAGAACGATTCCGTGGGCGCCGAGCTGGAGCGCTTCGACGATCTGCTTCTTCTCGATGGCGACGGTGAGGAGAACGATTTTCGGCGCCGGCGCACCGGAAGAGGGAGAGGCGGAGAGCTCGCGCAGCGCTTCCATTCCGGCGACGCGCGGCATCGCGAGATCGAGCAGGACGATATCGGGATGGAGCCGCGGAACCATTTCGATGACTTCGGCTCCGTCGCCGGCTTCGGCGACGACGCGGAAATCGGGCTCGGCCTCGAGCAACTGGCGGAGTCCGTGGCGGAAGATCGGGTGATCGTCGGCAATCAAAAGATGGACGGGGTCGGGTGTTTTGTTCATTCCTCTCTCTGTGGGAGCGTGATTTCGATCCGCGCTCCGGTACCGGGTTGAGATTCTATCTCCAAGTGGCCGCCAAGTGTGCGCACGCGCTCCTGAACGATGCGCGGGCCTTTCCGCATGGCCTGGAGCGCGGGAAGGTCGAGCCGGCCGGCGAAATCGAAGCCGCGCCCGTTATCGGCGACCTGGAGCCGGCAAGTTCCGTTGTCCGAAGTCAGGCGGACATCGACGCGTTCAGCGCCGCTGTGACGGCGAACGTTGAACAGGAGTTCCTGGAGAATGCGGATGACCTCGCGGCAGGCGCGCCCGGTGAGGCGGACGGGGGCGCCGTCGCCCGAAAACGCGGCCTCGATCCCCGTTTCCCGTTGAAATTTTTCCACCTGCTCGGCGAGGAATTCGCGCAAGTGGCGAGGGTCCGGATCGATCGGGCGTATCTTCTCCATGAGTTCGCGAAGATTGACCACCTGTTCGTGTATGAGGGCCTGCACCTCGTCGAGTGGGCCGGCCGGAGAGGCGGCATCGCCGGGCCGTTTGCGGAGAACGTGCATCTGGAGCTCGGCGGCGAGGAGGGACTGGATCGCGCCGTCGTGCAGTTCGCGGGCGACCCTGCCGCGTTCCTGAGCGCCGATTTGGGAGCGCATCCGGCTGAGCAAATAGGCGTTGTAGACGGCGGGAGCGGCCGAGTCGATTACGCGGCGAAGGAGGCGGAGTTCCTTGCGCCAGTTGATTCGCCGGCGAAGTTCGAGGAGATAGACCCAGCCCTGCCATTCGTGCCCCAGCCGGAATGGCGCCGCCAGAGCGGTGCGGCAGCCGAGAAGCACGGAGGGTAGAGTCGGCGATTCCGCCTCCGGGCGCGATTCGGGCGCGTCGGATGCGAGCGCAGCGAGGCGGTAGCCTCCCTGGCGCGTTTTCCACGCGAGCCAGCCTCGGGTTTCGTCCGGGGAGCGGTAGGCCGCTTGCTGGCTTCGCTGCACTTCGCGGACTTCGAGTTCCGTGTGGCCGCCGCGGGTGGGACGCACGGCTTCCCAGACGAACATGCGGCCGCTCTCGATTTCCTCGACAAGCACCATGGCCCGGCTGACGCCAAAAGTGGAGAGGATCTGGTCGAGAATGCCGTAGATCGTGGCCTTCAATCCTCCGCCTACCTGGCCTTTGCCGATGATTTGCGCGGTGGCGGCCGCTTCCGACTGCAAGGCCTTTTCGCCTTCCGCGAGATAACCCAAGAGGAGCCCAACCATCAAAAGGTAGGCGCAGCGCAGCAGCAAAATGTTGAACTGGAACGGAGGAGCCATGCGAAAACCGGCGCCGTTCAGGACGCGCGAGGGAATGCTCTGCGGCACAAGCTCGTAGGCCTCGATGCAGAGAAGCGCGACGCCCGCGCCGGCAGTGAGCATCGTTCCCCGAAATCCCCAGCGATACGCCGCCGCAAGGAGCACGAAGACGAAGAACAGGAAAAATGGACTATCGGGACCACGGCTGAAAACGGTGAGCGCCGTGGTGCAGAGCAGATCGGCGGCATGGGCGCTGATCTGAACGGAACGCTCGGCCGTGGGCTTCCACCGGAGCACCACCCACAGCACGATGCTCAGAACCAGGTAGCCGGACAGCAAGGCGGCGATGATGGTTGAGTTTTGAAGAGGACGGATGGGCCCGAAATTAAGGGACAGCATCGCGCAGGCGGCAAGAAAGACACGCCCGGTGGCAATGACTTGCTCGCGGCGCTCGGGAGCATCCGAGACGTCGGGAAAATGCCTGGGCCGTTTGGGACGTGAGCCACTCAAAGGACAGTCCAATCGCAGGGCCAAATGCTAGCAGTCCAAGGACCGAGCTACAAGCCCGGCGTTTGGATTGAATGTCTTCACGACAATGGTTTTATGGGCACAAAGAGAGGGACCTGCGGCTTATCTTGGAAGCGGACTCTGTCCGGAGTGGCACCTTCGTGCCATCAGGGAGCACTTGCGTGGTCTCGACATCCCTCCCGAGTACTGTTTCAATGGCAAACAGGGATGTATTGGTCGCGCCGGCCGGTAGACAGGGTCCGCGACCCGGCTTTCGTGGTGCGAAAAATCGTGTAGTGAGCAACGGGACAGAGCGGCAAGGCCGTTCTGTCCCGTTCGCTTTTCAGGGGCAGGAGTTTGTTGGCCGACCGAGGCGCTGGCCCGGGGGGGGGCACATTCCCGCGAACGCAGGGGTCGGTACACGCCGACACGTTGCGGCCACTTGCAGATTGTCCAATCGGTACAGAGGATTGCGAGTAGCTCTCTGTGGTCCGCGTTATCAGAAGAGTACATGGACAATTCGTTTGCAAACCGCAGGGGCGCCGTGCGATAGCCGTCGAAAACCGGCAGCTTAGTGAGGCGGAATAACCTTTCTCATTGTAAATCTGATTAAGCCACTTCCGTGTTTAAGCCCTCCACCTCCGTGTAATTGACGACGTTCGCGACCAACGATTCAATGGCGCTAGGTGAGGAGAAACCATCGCTTCAGGGGAGAAAGCGATGCGAGTTGCGAGCCGACAAGAAGGCTCGAGGAGAAAAATCGCATGACAAAGAGCAGGACAATTACCGTGGTGGTGATGCTGCTGGGGCTGATGTTCGGCGTCACCAGTGCAGCTCGGGCCAATGACAGAATTCTTTCGACCGTGACACCGGTGTCCGGGCCAGCGCCCGTGGTCGTGAACAACGGCGTGCCCAGTGGGACCATTCAACTGTGGTACACCTACACAGGCACTGCATTTCCCTGCGGGCAGTTTGCGACCTTCAATCTGAACCTATCGGACCAGGCAGGGACGACAGGCGCATCGCCCACATATCCTGTCGGGCTTAACCTCGTGCAGAGCGGCAGCGGCACGCCGGTGCAGTTCTCTCCCCCGCCGTCGCCAAACGTTTTCAGCGTGAGTGGGTCCGGCTGGTCGAACACATCGTTGGTCACCGTTTCCATCGATTGCTCGAAACTCGATTCGCCGACGGATGGTGAGAGCATCGACGGGAACCTGAACGAGCAGACCAATCCCCAGGGCGCGCATCTAGATACGATTTCGACGATCCAGGTACACATAAAGCTCGTCTTCCCGACGCAGTGCTTGAAACTCTATTCGTTCGAAACCGATCAAGACAGCAGCACCTTGTTGACCGGCGTAGCATTGCAAGTCCATCAGGGCACCGTCAAAGCGATGAATCCCGGCGAAGCCTCCCTTGACGCACTCGTGGTCAACACCTGCCCGGCTTCGCAATCGTTCGATATAGCCGTCGGCCTCGATCCCGAATGGGAGACCAATCCTCACAATAATCCAGGGAATGCGACGTTCACCTATTTCACGACGGGAGAAGTGGACCCGAGCACGTTCAATCTGGCCGCATTCGGTGCGGGCACCGGACAGGGCGAGGCGCTGTGTATGACCAATGTCACGCTCCCGGGGAACGAATCGTTTCTGACGACCGTCCACGCCGACATCATAAGCGGAATCAGCACTTCAAGCCTGCCGGGTGACAGCGATTTCGATTTCTCGGCAACGATGTACCCGGCCGGTTCAGGGTGCACGGGTACGCCGCTGGGGTCCAGCATAGTCGGGCCGAGCAATCCGGCTACGTCGACGCTGACCTACACAACCAATTGAGTTGAGGGGGGCCCGTCGGGAGCCACGGCGGGCCTAACTCACTTAAATCGTTCATCCGAAGCAGCTTCCTTCTGGGGGGAGCGTGAGACCGGTTTTCCATACCCCCCACTTTCGTGGAATTGACGGCTTTTCGAACAACGGATTTAATGTGCGCACCTCAGCGCGCTGTCACATGGAGGAATTCGCGCCTCCTGAATTTGATTTTTGATTCATCGGATCCCACTCAAACCCGAGAGGGAAGCGTGAAACCGGGGCAGGACGGAATCAAACGTTCTGCCCCGTTTTCTTTTTGCGACATGACTGCTCGGCGGGCGGCGCAGGGCCACGGGCGGGCGCGGGAATCTCTCCACAAGTGGCGCCGTTTCATTCCTGCAAAGCATTCCATGGCGGGCCGAAGCCCGGCGCTATACGATTCTTTGAAGCGCGTCAGTGGGAAAAGGGGAACATCAGCCAGCCGATGGCGATGGAGATTAGCAGGAAGGCGAAGAAGGACATGAAGGCGTACTTGACGCGATCGATCGTTGTGCGGCGGCTCATGACGGCGAGCGCAACGGAGATGACGAGCGCGAACCAGGTCATATCGGCGAAATGGCTCATCGGGGATGCCCACTCCTGAAGGAAATCGCGTTGGCCATGGTCAGTCCTTTTCACCGATCGCGGTCGAATAGGCGTCGAGCGCGATCAGCACGTTCAGAACGCCGGCGGTGGCGATGAAGCGGGTGCCGTAATCGCCGGCGGCACGCGCGATGTCCGGTCCGCCAAGCTCGAAGATTTTCGCGGCGAAATAGAAGATGCCGGTTCCCGCATCGGCCAGGAATCCGAGAAGGCTGAAGGCGTCCACGAAATGATGCGAGAAGACGAAGCCGCGCTGCAGGAAACCCGTGATCGCCAGCGCGGCGACCGTCAGGAAATAGATCACGCCGCGGCCCGGGCGACCGGCAAGAACGTGTCCGAGGCCGGGAACCAGCCAGCCGGCGATGGCGAAGCCGGCGGCAACGCCGGGAGTCCGCTTTTGAGCTTCCGGCTCGGTGAGGGAGGCGATTTTTGGCGTGCCGGCCATGTTCATTTCGCGCGACCTTTAGCCGCCGCGGGGGCGAGCAGGGGGATCATTTCGTTTTGCACGGCGCCCGTGACGCGGGCGCGGCGCTCGTCGACGTAGACGTCCACCTCGCTGCGAATGCCGTAGCGGTTCAGGTAAATTCCCGGCTCGATGGAGAAGCAGGTCTGCGGGATCACACGCCTCGTGTCGTGCATTTCGAGATCGTCCATGTTGGCACCGTTGCCGTGTACTTCCTGGCCGATGTTGTGGCCGGTGCGATGGGTGAACCAGCGGCCGTAGCCGGCGCGCTCGATGACGGAGCGGCAGGCGCGGTCCACTTCCCAGCCCTCGAGATGGCGACCCTCGGCGACGGCCTGCTGAGCGAAAGCGACGGCGGCGTCGCGGGCGTCGCGGACGATGCGGAAGATCTTCGCGACGTCGGCCGGGATTTTGTCGCCGGCAAAGGCGGTCCAGGTGATGTCGTAGTAGACCGCGCCGGGATCCTTCGTTTTCCCCCAAACGTCGAGCAGCAGCACGGAGCCGGGGCGGATCACCGCGCAGTTGCGGGCCGTGGGCTCGTAGTGCGGATTGCCGCTGTTCGGGCCGGTGGCGACGATGGCCGGGCCGTCGGCGGTGATGCCGGCTTCGGCGAACTTTTCCCACATCCACTGCTGGAGATCGTACTCGGTGAGGCGGCGGCCGCGGCGGAGGAAATCGGCGGCGCGGCGGAACGCACCCGCGACTACGCGATCGATGGCGTCGCCGGCGCCAAGATGGCTGCGAAGCTGCGCGGGGCTCCAGCGGGCTTCAAATTTCTGGACGAGATCGGCTGAGCTGACGACCTTGGCGCGCTTGCTGCGAACGAGCTCGATCGTGCCGGCGTCGACGGTGCCGACGTAGGGGTTTTCATTGCGCGGGGAATATTGCATCGCGACGGTGCCGGTGCCGTGGAGAAGTCGGCCGAGTCCTTCGACCAACTCCTTGCGGGACGAATAGGCGATCTTGCGGCCGGGCAGGCTGTCGAGCATGCCGGCTTCGATGCGATGCACGAGCTTGCGCGGAGTGCCGCGGGCGGGAATCAGGTAGAACCAGCGCCGCTTGGCGAGCGCGTGGTCGAGGCCGAGGACGCGGTAGGCGATGGGATCGCGGTGGAGTATGTCGTAGAAGAGCCAGGCCTCGATGCCACCCGCGCGCAGTTCTTTTTGTATCGCTTGAATATCGGTCACGATGATTCTCCGCCACGGCGGGCCGCCGGGCGGTCGCCGGTCAATTCTTGTTTGCCGGCCGTCTCTTGCGAGACGTCTGGGACGAGCGCGAGAACATGGCTGAGCGATATGCCGCGTACTTCCACGCGTTTTCGCCGGCTGCGCTCGCCAGCGACGATTCTAACAGTGGACCGGGGGATGTTCAAACATTCGGCCAGAAAGCGGCAGAGGACATCGTTGGCGCGGCCTTCGATCGGAGGCGCGGCAAGGCGGACGCGAAGGGCGCCTTCGGATACGCCTTCGATGGCGTTGCGCTTGGCGCGGGGGGAGACGTGGACGGGGAACGTGATTGCGCCATCGCGTGTTGTTCGTGCTTCGATCATCATGGAATAGCGGCGATGCGGAGCGGGCGACCGCAGGCTGCCCCCGCAGCGGCGAACAACCTTTTGTCTAAGGTGCCTTCCCGAATGAGGGAAGTCAACACCGCCGACGAGACGCCGGCGCTATAAAAGCAGCTTCGCTCCCCAGGCGGATATGGGCCGCCTAGACCTCTTCGGGAGCGGGTTTGGAACGGCGCCCGAAAATGGCTGTGCCTATGCGGACTTCGGTGGCGCCTTCCTCGATCGCTACTTCAAAATCGTTGGTCATGCCCATAGAGAGAATTGGAAGCGGGCGCGCGAGGCGGGAGGCGAGATGGTCGCGCAGATCGCGGAGAGCGCGGAAATAGGGGCGGGCTGGCTCGGGATCCTCGGACCAGGGCGGAACAGTCATCAGACCCTGGAGATCGAGATGGCCGAGGGCCATCAGGGAGATCGCGAGCCCGTCGAGCGATTCGGGCTCGATGCCGCTTTTGGCCGGTTCCTGCGAAAGGCGAACCTCGATGAGGACGGGAATCCGGCGCCGCTCTTCGACGGCGGCCTGCTCGAGCTTGCGGGCCAGGGCGAGACTGTCGATGGAATCGATGCGGTCGAAGATGGCGACAGCGTTACGGGCCTTGTTGCGCTGGAGGTGGCCGATCATGTGGAAGGAGGCGTTTACGAGATGGTTTACCTGCGAGCGCTTGGATTCCCACTCCTGGACGCGATTTTCGCCGAAGTGACGGACGCCGGCTTCGTAGGCGGCGCGGATCGCTTCGGGACCAAGCATTTTGGTGACGGCGACGAGGCGAATCTCCTCGCGGCGGCGGCCGGCGCGGGCGGCGGCTCTAGCAATGCGGTCGCGGACGCGCGCTACGGCTTCGGCGATGGTCGAAACGTCATTCGGCATCGGCCGGATTTTAGCACGGGAGAATAATGTGTACGGTAGGAGAGCGGTTGCCGGTGCGGAGCGGGAGGGATACACTGTGCCGTTCATGCCAACTCGCGGAAAATTGCTGGCCGTCGAAGGCATTGACGGAGCCGGCAAACGCACCCAAGTGGACCTTCTCGATCGCGCTCTCGATGCTCGCGGCATCGCGCGTTTCGATCTGAGTTTCCCGCGCTACCAATCTTTTTTCGGGCAGGCTGTGACACGTTATCTGACCGGTGAATTCGGCAGGCTCGAACAGGTGGACCCGCATTTTTCGGCGCTGCTGTATGCGGGCGACCGGCTCGAGGCGAAGCGGGAACTCGACGAGGCGCTCGGAGCGGGGCGATTGGTGCTGGCGGACCGCTACGTCGGATCGAATCTGGCGCATCAGGGATCGCGCGTGCCGGCCGAACGGCGGGAAGAATTTCTAGCGTGGGTGCGAAGGCTCGAATATGAGGTGTTCGGCCTGCCTCACGAGGATTTGGTTGTTTACCTCCGAGTGCCGGTGGAAGAATCCGCACGGCGAACCGCGGCACGCGAGAAGCGGCTGGAACGCGACATCCAGGAAGGCGACCCGGGACACCTCCGGGAAGCGGCGGCGGTTTACGAGATCCTGGCGCGGGGGCCGGAATGGGCTGTGGTTGAAGGATTCGATTTGCGTTCAGGAACGCCGCGAGCGGCGGAGGATATTCATCTGGAAATTCTGGGATTGGTGGAGAGGCGGTTGTTGAAGAGTTGAGAGGATTCCGGGCCGCCAACGGCGGGCGACCGCAGGTTGCCCCTGCCAGAGTGTTACGCGCGCAATCGTTGGGTGCGGCGGCCGGCGCAAGCCCGGTGCCGGGCCCGAACAGATGTAGACGTTTGGCGGCCTGGGCGCATCACAATAAGTAAGACGGAAGGGTGACCTTGGCATTCGACCAATTCCTTGGGAATGAGCGTGTTGTTGCCGCGTTGCGGCGCATGCTTCAGCGCGGACGTGTGCCGCACGCGATGCTTTTTTGCGGACCGCGCGGGATCGGCCGGTACACGCTGGCGGTGATGTTTGCCCAGGCCGCCAATTGCGAACGGATGGAAGACGATTTCTGCGGTGAGTGCGCCACGTGCCTGGCGATCGGCAAGCTGCGCCAACCGGAACCGCTCATCGAGCAGGGACTGGCGGAGCGCGGTGAAAGCCCCGACACGGCAACAGTAGAGAGAGTGCCGCTGATTCTCGAAACGCATCCTGACGTTTGGGCGCTGGTACCCGATCCGGTAAGACGAAACCGGCCGGTGGCGCGCCCGATGTTGCGGATGGGGCAGTTGCGCGCGGCGCAGCGCGCGGCGTATTTCCAGCCTGTGGCCAAGCGGCGCATCTTCATCCTGGATTCGGCGGAGACGATGCGCCGGGATTACTCGAATATCTTCCTGAAAATTCTCGAGGAGCCGCCGGAGACGGCCACGTTCATCCTAGTGGCGCCGCGGCCAGAGGATTTGCTACCGACGATCCGTTCGCGGGCCGTGACGTTCCGTTTCGGACCGGTTGAGTCGCAGTTGATGGATGAGTTCCTGAAGGAACGCACGGAATTGAAAGCTCCCGAGCGCCAACTGGCGGCGCAATTGACTTCAGGCAGTCCTGGAGCGGCTTTGCGCATCAATCTGGAGGAGTCGGCCAGGGTGCGCGGAGAGGTGGTTCGGCTGCTGGAATTGGGGGTCGAAGGCAAGTCGTGGAGCGGCGTTCTGGAAGCTGTTGAACAATTGTGGAAATCGGAGAGCGACCGGTTTGAAAACGTTCTTGAATTGTTCTATAGTGCGCTTACCGACCTGCTGGAGTTCTCTTGTGGTTTCAAAGGTCGCATTCCTCGCAACCCAGATCTGCAGGGCCGCCTGGAAAGACTGGGCCGAAAACTAGGGCCTGAGCAAGTGCGGAAGATGATGGAATCACTGGACCGGCTCTCCGCCGGTTTGCGGCGCAATATCAATCGTCAGTTGAGCCTGGATGCAGCCGTGCTCTCTTGGGTCAACATCAGGCCGGATAGCTTGGGCGGCTACGCCGGCCGGAGGCAAGGCGACAGGTGATAAGAAGGGGGACTTGTGTCTCGCTTTGAACAGAGGGGCGATTACCCTAGAGGTACAGGAACTGGGAATCGCAAATTGATCCGACCACCGTTTAATAACCCGAAGGAAGGCGGAAGCTTCAACAGCCATTCATCCTCCACGGCAACCCCGGCACCCCGGAAGAAACCAGCGCCTCCCGAACAGACTCATGCGGAGAATTTCTATTACGTCAAACAAATGCAGGCCCGCACGCCGGTTACGGTGGTGTTGACGGACGGTGAAACGCTGAGCGGGACCGTGGAATGGTACGACCGTGATTGCATCAAGCTGACCCGTTACGGTAGCCCCAATTTGCTCATTTATAAGCACTGCATCAAATACCTCTACAAGTCTTCGGAAGAAGCCGCCAGTGGTGGTTCGAGCGGCCCATTCAATGGAGACGGCAACGGCGAACCGAGCGGCCGCTAAGCACGACGTTTCCGCTTTTGGCTTCGTGGGGAGGGTTCCGGTGGCGGAGAGATTGCGACGGTGACGAGTGCCTTGGCGGCCAACCGGCCGCGGGAATCGCGCACCTCGCACTCGCTTACGCCGGTATTCCTTCCCACCCGAAGCACCTTTCCACGGGCGGCGATCGCGCCGCTCTCGACTCCCGCGAGAAAATTGATCTTCATTTCGAGCGTCAGGACGCGGCTCCGCGCGGGCACGGCGGAATAGACCGCCAGGGCCGCGGCGGTGTCGGCGAGCAGGGCGATGACGCCGCCGTGCACGCGGCCATGCGCTTGAAGGAAGCGGCGTTCGGCGCGCATTTCCAAGGTTACGCGTCCGCGACGGACCTCGCGCAGACGGAGGCCGAAAGTGCGCGAGCTGGTCGAGTCGCGAAAGCGGCGAAGCATTTCACGGCGGATCGCCGATTCGGTCGCCGATTTCGCGGCGCGGTTCCTTGTTTTCTTCACTTCCTTTCCTTCACTGAATTCATGGCTCGTTGCTCAACCTGCGGCAAGTCCTCCGTCCAGCGGGATTGCGGTTCCGGTCATCCAACTCGATTCGTCGGAAGCCAGGTAGAGGGCCAGCGCGGCTACATCTTCGGGTTTGCCGAGCCGGCCCAGCGGCAATTCGGCTTCGCGCGCACGGCGCGCGGCGGCGGGATCGGGGGCGTGCTCGAAGATGCGGTGCATGAGTTCGGTTTCAACGAGCGCGGGGCAGATACAGTTGACGCGAATGTTTTCGGCGGCGTGGTCGAGCGCCATAGCCTGGGTGAGAAGAGTGATGCCGCCTTTCGACGCGGCGTAAGCGGCGCGTTCGCGGCGGGCGATGAGGCCATAGACCGAGCCGAGATTCACGATCGATCCGCCACCCGCCTGCCGCAACACCGGGATCGCCGCGCGCGACACGAGGAACGTTCCGGTGAGATTCACGGACAGGACACGGTTCCAGTCCGCTTCGCTGGTGGTCTCGGCTGTGCCGATGAAGGGGATGCCGGCGCTGTTGACGAGGATGTGGAAGGGGCCGAAACGATCGACGGCGGCTTTGACTGCGCGGTCGATTTCTTCGGCGCTCGTGACATCAGCGGTTACGGCCAGCGCTTCCCCGCCCTGCCTGGTGATTTCGGCTACGAGCGATTCGAGCGGATCGCGCCGTCGGGCCAGCGCGGCAATTTTGGCGCCTTCGCGGGCGAAGGCAAGGGCGCAGGCGCGGCCTATGCCCGCGCTGGCTCCGGTGATCAGTGCGATTTTGTTCTCGAGGCGCCCCATGGCGAAGGCGGAATCTAGCATTGGTAGTGAGTGAGTCGCAAGCGCTGGCGTGGCGCGGGCACTCCTGCCCGCGCGCCTGTGTTCCATTCCGAGTGCGCAATGACACCTTGCGGACATCCGCAGTCGCGTCTCGGCGTCCGCGGAACCCTTAGATTCGGTCCCGTGACATGCCTTTCTGCCATGAAGAGCAGGGCTAGTTGCTCGCGACGGTCTTGATGGTTTGCGAGATGGTCGGGACCAGTTCCGGAATGTCGATGCGGATGCGCGTGCCTTCGCCTGGACGGGAATCGATGTCGAGATGGAAATCGTTCCCGTAGATGATCTGGAGGCGCTCGCGGACGTTGCGCAGGCCGATGCCGCTGCCGGAAATATCCGGATGACGGTGTTCGGGAATACCAGTGCCGTTGTCCTCGACCTCGATGAGGAGCCGGCCCTCGGTGCGGTGGCTGCGGAGGCGGATTTCGCCGCCTTCGAGCTTGGGTCCCAGGCCGTGCTTGACCGCGTTTTCGACGATGGGTTGAAGGAGCATGCTCGGCACGAAGGCGTCGAGCGTCTCGTCCTCTACCTCGTGGAAGAACTGGAGTTTGTCGGGGCCGAAGCGAGCGACTTCGATATCGAGATAATCGTCGATGAAGGAGAGTTCCTCGCGCAGGGGGACGAACGTCTCGTGCTGGCGGAGCAGGCGGCGGAGGATGCTCGAGAGTTTCAGGACGACTTCGCGGGCCTTGTCAGGATCGAAGCGCACGAGCGAGGAGACGGTGTTCAGCGTGTTGAAGAGAAAGTGCGGATTGATCTGGCTGGCGAGGGCGTCCATGCGGGCGCGCAACAGGAGGCGCTGATTTTCCTCGAGATTCAATTCGAGGCGGATGCTGTTCCAGATCTTGATCGGGAGCGAGACGGCGAAAATCGCAGCGAACACATCGAGCGCCACGAGCCAGGCACTGGACGCAGGGAAATAAAAAAGCCAGCGCGAAGGGACGGCCCGGCCGAGCGCCAGGCGCGCCAGTTCGAGGCCGACGCACGCGGCGAGCGGCAGAAGGGGCCAGGCGGACTCGCGATCGACGGCGAGACGCCAGAGTCGCCGCGGCACGCTCAGGAAAGTAAACGGGCCGAAATCCCAGATCGCTTCATTCGACGGCACGGCTTCGCGGATCAGGCCGCCCAGCAGCCCGGCGACCACGGCGACCGGCATCGCGAGCCATTCGTGATGCGCGTAGGCCGGCAAGGAGATAATCACTCCGCCAATTGGCCCCGCCAAACGACCGCCTACGAGGCCGATCAGAAGCGCGCCTTCGAGCGTCATGTCGGCGAAGTTGTAGTGGAACAGGCGGAGCGTGACGCCCAGGGCGAATGGGAGCGCGAGCATCGCCATGAGTTCGAGATTCTGGCGCGGGGTGCGCCGGGCGGCGAAAACGGCTCGGCGGAAGACGGCAAAGCGGGCCAGCAGCGCGGCGAGCGACGCCGCGGCCGCGACGCGCATCATCTGCGTGAAGACGAGATCTTGCGTGGAGGCCTGAAGGCTCATCGGGGCCGGCGCGCCTTCGCAGCAGCGCTCTTCCGGTCGCTGCTATAATAACGATTTTCCGATGAAGCCGCGAAAGAAAACCGAAGCCTCGGGAGTGCGGGTGGTGGCCCGGGCGGCGCTGCCGACGCGCTACGGGCGATTCACCGTGCTGGGCGTCGAGGACGCGAAGACGGGCGACAGCGCGCTCGTGCTCGAGCGCGGCGCGACGCACAACGGGCACGTGCCGCTGGTGCGCATCCACTCGCAATGCCTCACCGGAGACGTGCTGGGATCGAAACGCTGCGATTGCCGCGCGCAGCTCGAAATGGCGCTCGAACAGATCGGCCGGGCGCGGTCGGGTTTGCTGCTGTATTTGCCGCAGGAAGGGCGCGGGATCGGGCTGCTGAATAAATTGCGCGCCTACGAGTTGCAGGATCGCGGGCTCGATACGGTGGAGGCGAACCGGCAACTCGGTTTCGACGCCGACTTGCGCGACTACGGATTTCCGGCGCGGGTGCTGCGGAAGCTGGGGGCGCGGCGGATTCGCCTGCTCTCGAACAATCCGGACAAGGTGGCACAGCTCGAAGAGGGCGGGATCGAAGTGGTGAAGCGCGTGCCGTGCCAGCCGGGATCTACGCGGCATTCACGGCGGTACCTGCGCACGAAGCGCGACAAACTGGGACATTTGCTGGCGGGGATTTAGTAGCGGCGCGGCAGCTGAGCGGTGAGCTGTCCGCAGGGGGAAGAACCATGGATGATTTCCCACCCTTCATGAAGCATCCTGCAGACAGAATCTCCACCAGCAGTCAGGCCACTTCTGGTGCTGAGGGCTACGTCTTTGACGCAGCCGGTGGCAATCAAATGGCTTTCTGGACCTGCCATGAATCGGCGGCATCGACCCCACATGTACATGACTACGACGAGTACTTCGTTGTCGTGCGGGGCTGCTACACGTTGATAATCGATGGTGGCCGCATTCCAGTCAGGGCGGGAGATGAGTATTTCATTCCGAAGGGGACCTGGCACGGAGGCGAGGCGGTCGCCGGTACGCGCACGATTCATTGTTTTGGGGGCCGACGCGTCGAGAGGTCACAGTCGTAAGATATCGAGCAAACTCACTTGCCTGCCCTTGCGCCGTTCATTCCTGTCAATGGAAATGACTTTGCCGGCAGAGTGGCGGGCGACCGCAGGCCGCCCCTTCCGAGATATGAGGCTTTGACCAGGAAGGACGTCCCTTGATCAGGAGCTAATCATTCCTGGCGGAGCGAAACGATAGGGTCGACTCGCGTAGCTCGCCGGGCGGGGATGATGCAGGCGGCAAGGCCAATCACGATCACCGCCGACGCCACGGCTGCCGTGGTTAGCGGATCGAAGGCTCTTACACCGAACAGCAGGCTTTCGATCAGGCGCCCGGCGAAGATCGCGACAACCACACCCGCGGCCAGGCCCGCGACAACAGGCGCCATGCCCTGGCGCAAAACCATTCGTCGCAAGTCGGAGAGGCGCGCGCCGAGCGCCATGCGGATGGCGAGTTCCTGACGGCGCTGCTCGACGGAATAGGCGACCACGCCGGCGATCCCTAGCGCGGCAAGAAACAGCGCGAACACTCCGAAGACTCCCGCGAGGAACATCTCGAAGCGCCGCGTGTCGACCGATGACGAGACGATTTCCGTCATCGGGCGGAGGGAGACGATCGGGACTTCGGGATCGGCGGCATGGATGGCTTCGCGGACGGCTTGCGCGGCGCCGGCGGGGTTCATCGCGGTTCGCACGACGAACGACGCCGAAGGCGGCACGCCGAGATACGTGTTGGCGGGCCGGATCCAGCCAAACCAATCCGGGACGTAAACCATCATCACGGGCGGTCTGTCGAGCTTTACCGTGCGGATATCGCTGACGACGCCGATCACCTGCTCCGCCTGCTGCGGGCCCCAGTGCGCCAGGCAGGTCTTGCCGATGGGATTTTGGCCGGGCCAGAAACGCTCGGCGACGCTTTGCGAAACGACGACCACGTTCCTCCCGCGATCGCTTTCGGTGAAAATGCGGCCTTCGAGCAGCCGAATGCCCATAGCCGGGAAATAGCCGGGACTCACGGCCCGGTAATTGGCCGGGGGAGCCTGCACCTCCGTCGTCACGCTGCCCGGCACCGAGATTCCCGTCACACTTCCCTGGCCCGTGAGGGGTAAGAGGCTGACCCATCCGGCCTGGCGGACGCCGGGCACGGTGCGAAGCCGGGCCAATACGTCACGATAGAACTGCAAGCGCGTTTCGGGCTTGTCGTAGCTTTGGGGCGGGAGATCGACGCCAGCCGCGAGAACGTTCTCGGGCGAGAAGCCGGTGTTTACGTGGAGGACGTGGAACAGGCTGGCGGTCAGCAGGCCGGCGAGAATCAGGAGAACGGTGCTGAGACCGACTTCGACGCCGACGAGGCTGTCGCGCACGCGGCGCGTGCGGCGGGATTCGGTGGTGGCGGTCGACCCGGATTTCAGGGCGTCCATTGGTTCGGCGTGAGCGATGCGCCATGCGGGCAGAAGGCCGAAAAGGGCTCCGGTGAGAATGCCGAGCGCGGCGGCGAAGCCCAGGACGCGGGCGTCGATCGTGACTTCGTTGATCCTCGGGATGCCTGGCGGGGCGGCTTGTACGAGCCAATGCACGCCGATCCAGGCGAGTCCGACGCCGAGCACACCTCCGGCAAGGCCGAGCAGAAGACTTTCGACGAGCATGCGCCGCGCGAGCTGGGTTCGCGTGGCGCCGAGCGCGGTGCGGATGGCGGCTTCACGCATGCGGCCAGGGACGCGCGCGAGCAGCAGGTTGGCCAGATTGACGCAGGCGATGAGGAGCACGGCGCCCACGGCGAGCAGCAGGAACAGCAGGCCGCGGCGCGCCGAGCCTACGATCTCGTTTTCAAGCGGCGTAATTTCCGCCAGCAGATCGACGCCCTCGTTGGCCTGCTTGGCGATCTGGGCCTGGACAACATTCAATTCGGCCAGCGCCTGCTTCGGCGTGACGCCGGGAGCGAGGCGGCCGATGGCCGCGAAATCGAATTCGCCGATCAGATCCGTTTCGTATTCCTTGGGGCCATTGAGAGGTTCGAAGAAGGAAATGTTCTCCGGGAAAATTACCATCTGACCGACTTGTTGCGGGAAATGAAAGGTCGGCGGCATGACGCCGACGATGGTGTACGGGGCGCCGTCGAGCGTCATCGTCTTTCCAAGGATGGCGGAATCGGCATGAAAACGGCTGCGCCAGAATTCATTCGACAGGATGACGACATGGCCGTGGCCCGTTTCGTCTTCTTCAGGGAGAAAACTGCGGCCCAGGGCGGGGCGGACGCCGAGAACGTCGAAAAGATTGGCGGAGGAGCGGACGCCGTGGATTTCCTCCGGTTCGGTTCCTCCGGTGAGATCGGCGCTGGTTGGTTCGGCGAGAGCGATGCCTTCGAAGGAGTGGACTCGTTTTTGCCAGATTTGAAAATCGGGGAGATCGGCCGCCAGGGACGGATAGAACTTCTGCATCTGCGGGATGACTTCGCGGATCAGGTAGAGGCGGCCCGGCTGCTCGTAGGCGAGCGGGCGGAGCAGGACGCCGTTGACGACGCTGAAGATGGCGGTGTTGGCACCGATGCCGAGGGCGAGGGTGAGGACAGCGACGAGGGCGAATCCGGGGGCGCGGGAGAGGGTGCGGAGCCCGAATTTCACGTCTTGCCAAAGAGTTCCCATTGTGCCTCCGCCGCCCTTGGGATGATTTTATGCCGCAAGTCTCCCGTGAGAGTGAAGATTTACCGTTGGCGAAAGGAGATACGCGGTGAGCCGGAGGAGAGTTCCCTGAAAGTTGCGTGAACGAGGGGCGCGGGAGATGCGGTGGATGATTGGGCCTCCGGGCTTCGCGGACCGACCGGCCCACCCTTCGGGCGGAATGCGCCCGAAGAGTGGGGCACCCAGAAAGGCGCGCGGGAATCGGATGTAGAGGCGCCCTAGCCGCCGCCTACGAAATGGACTATTTCGTAGACGTCGCCCGGCGTGACTTCGGTGGTGGGCCAGCGGTCGCGGGGTAGGATTTCGCGGTTGCGTTCAACTGCTACGCGGCCTGCGGCCAAGCCGAGGTGGTCGAGCAAAGCGGCGACGGTGAGGCTGCCGGGAATTTCGCGGGGTTCGCCGTTGATGGTGACAGTCATGGGCGTGGGAGGTGCCGAAGTCTCAATGGGAAAAGGGCGGCCGGCCGCTGCCGGGGATCTCCGGGGATGCGGCAGCGGCCGCCAATTCGTGCGGGCGTCCCTGGGGAAACGGCGGCGAGGGACGCCATGACGGCAAGGGAGCGGCAGCGCGAAGGCCGCCGCGAGCCCTACTTGACCTTTACGAAGATGATGACGAACGTGTAGAGCGCGAGAGATTCGATCAGCACGAGCGCCAGAATCAGCATGTTCTGGATGACGGTGCTGGCCGCGGGATTGCGCGCGAAGCCCTGCGACGCGCCCGCGCTGGCGATGCCCTGCCCGATGCCGCAAAGGCCCGAGGCGATGGCCATCGCGAAGCCGGAAGTGATGACAACCCACGTCGCGGTGGACGCGCCACCGGCTGCTCCGGGGGCCTGCGCGGCAAAGGCCGCCGGGGCCAGCACGAGCAGCGCCATCATGATTCCAAAGAAACCTGCGAACTTCCTCATCCGTTTCCTCCATCGTAAAGTGGCCGCCGGACGCTCTTCACCCCGCGTTGCGGGGCGCCGGCGGCGATGCCGGTAACGCTGTTTCCAAGTTCGATCAGTGGCTTTCGGCGACGGCTCCCGCGACGTAAATGACGGGCAGAATCGTGAAGACGAACGCCTGAACGAACGCCACGAAAATGTGCAAGGCCATGAAAATGACAGGGCCGAAGAAAGGAATGACGACGGAAACGTAACCCACAGGATTCATCTTCTCAATGAAGATCGATAGTCCGACCGTCAAGCCGAGGATGAGGCCGTAGATCGTTTCGCTGGCCAGCATGTTGGCCCAAAGCCGGGCGGTGAGGGAGATCATGCGGGCGATATGGCTGAAAATCTCGATGGGCACCATCAGCGGGCCCAGCGCCGGGATCGGGCCGAGGAACTGCTTGCTGTAGCGGAGCGGGCCGTTCTTGGCGAGGCCGCAATAGTTGTAATAGAGGAAGACGAGCAAGGCGCAACCGAGCGGGACGCTGTATTGCGCGGTGGGCGAATCGAGCGTGGGAATCAGGCTGATCAGGTTCGAGAACAGGACGAAGATGCCGATCGAGCCGAGCATGGGGATGTATTTCTCTCCGCCATGGCCGATGAAGTCGTCAATCATGTCCTTCACGCCCAGGCGGAAGGGGTTGGTGAGCAGAATCTCCATGAACTGCTGGATGCCGCTCGGGCGGTCGACCGAGAGGCGCGCGCGAAGCCAGAGGAAGAAGATCGCGACGAGCAGAAAGATAAAGATTTCCATCGCGATGTGCGTCGGAATGGGCGCCTCGGGATTCGGATGAAAGCCGAGCGCGAGGAGCAGGGCGGCGGCCGGCTTGCCCACCACCAGATTCACCAGACGTGTTACCCAGTTTATCTCTTCGACCATGTTCGAACTTGTCCTCGCCGCCGAACCTCAGGCGGGCATGCCTCCGCGCGTCCCGAAGACCAACTCGCCGATGACTTCCAGGAGTACCGCCGCAAACAGCGCAAACAAACCAAACAAAAAGGCCACGACCGGCCAGTAGAAGCGCAAAAGCATAACATACAGGACAAGACCCAGCAAAGCATAGCGGCCGAACATCTGCCAGAAAATGCGGCGCGGCATTTTGGGCTTCTCTTCCCCGGCCTGAGCGAGGGAGATGCGCGCGACCCAGCCGACGAATTGCCGCAACCAGCGGAAATTCAGCCAGCCGGCCACTGCCCCCAGCACGACGGCGGCGGCCTCCGGCCAGCCGCGCAGCATGATGGCGGCGATGGCGCCGACGAAGCCCAGGACGAGCGTCAGGCGTTCGACGCGACGTTGTGCGCGTTCACCGAAAAATTCCGGATCCATCATGATTGGTCGTTACCGCCAGTTTTCGTTCCGCCGCTGCCGCCGCGACGGGCTAGCGATTGGAGCACGCCACGCAGGCCGGCTGCAAATCCAAGGCCGCCGCAGATGAGCATGAACCACGGGGTGGTGCGCAGATATTCGTCGAGAATGTAGCCGACCAGGCCGCCGCCCATCACCGAGCCGATCAGCAGAAAGGGCAGATCGAGCGCCAAGGCGAGTTGGCGAACCCAATCGGCGGGATTGCGGCCCGGCTTTTCAGCGGCCATGGGTCCTCATGTTTTCGCGCTGTCCTCGCCGGGTTCGTGGCCGGCGCCGTGAAGGATTTCGATCGCGTGCGGCAGCACATCGGCGACAACGGAGAACGATTCAACGGCGCCGCGCGGGCTGCCCGGCAGATTCAGGATGAGCGTCCGGCCGCGGCAGGCGCCTTGGCTGCGCGAGAGGATTGCATGCGGATTCGCGCTCGCTCCGGCGGCGCGCATCCGTTCGCCGAGGCCGGGAACGAGGCGTTCGGCTGCGCGCATAGTGGCCTCGGGAGTGACGTCGCGAGGGCCCAGGCCTGTGCCGCCTGTCGTCAGGATCAGGTCAAAGTTGCCGGAATCGGCGAGATCGATGAGGCGGGCGGCGATCTGGCCGGCGTCGTCTGGGAGGACGGCGCGCGAGGAAACGGTCCAGCCGCGTTTCGCACAGTGGTCGGCGATGGCCTGGCCGGAGCGGTCTTCGCGCCGGCCACGCGAGACGGAATCGCTGATGGTGAGAATGGCTACGCGCATGGGAATTGCCTCCGTTTAGCGACGGGTTCCGCGTTTCAACCTTGGCCGAGCCTCGCCGCGAAAAACGTTGTCCTCCTGAGCGAAGCGAAGGATCCCGTCCCTACGTAGACTCACCCGCCTCACCGCATTCGGGATGCTTCGCGTCGCTCAGCATGACAGATATCGCGCTTAGCGCGTTTGCTTATCGGGCGACTGCCGCTTTTTCGCGCGGCGATAAGGGCCGGACTTGCCGCCTCGTTTTTCGAGCAAATAGAGCTCGGTGATCTCCATCGTGCGATCGAGCGCCTTGGTCATATCGTAAACCGTTAGCGCGGCTACCGCAGCGGCGGTCAGCGCCTCCATCTCGACGCCGGTCGGAGCGGTGGTGGTGACGCGGGAAGTGATTTCCACGCCATTTTTGCGCAGCAGGGCCTCGACGTCCGCATGGGTGATGGGGAGCGGATGGCAGAGAGGGATCAGCTCGGATGTGCGCTTGGCGGCGACGATGCCGGCGATTCGCGCTATTTCCAGCGGGCTGCCTTTCGGGCTGCGGAGTCGGCGGATGGCGCGGAGAGCGGCGGGGGCGATGCGGATGAAGGCGTGGGCGACGGCAGTGCGCTCGGTCGCGGGCTTGGAGGAGACGTCGACCATTCTTACGGCGCCTTTACGGGTGTAGTGCGTCAGTTTGAGCATGAGTTTGTGTCCGGTACGTAGCTTACATTGCCTTAGGGCTTTCGGGATGCTTCGCTCAGCACGACAGAAAAGGCCGGACTGCTAAGGCGCCTTTCAGTAGCACAGGCAAGAATGTGTCAAGTTCCATGACATGCTTTACAGAGTGTTATCAGGACATCCTTTACACTTCCGGGTCGGGGCACAGCCAGCGGTCCACCGCGGTGGACCGCTGGCTGTGCGGGTCGAGTTCGCGGACCAGGCTGCGGCAG
>JAGWOX010000021.1 GCA_028877145.1 Acidobacteriota bacterium
CTTACCCACCCGCGGTTTTCATCGGCTACTACGGTTTCGGCGGATACGGATGCGGCCGTTGCGGCTACGGCTATGGTGGTTACGGGCGCGGCGGCTACGGGCGCGGCGGTTACGGACACTGGGGCCACCACTAGCTTTCGCGATTTCTTCAGCCACCCCGACGCATACAGTGGGAGCGATGCAAACGATCGAGCGCGGCACGGGCAGACGACGTGCCGCGCTCTTGCATGCAATTACCCGGTAAAATTGGTTCATGGGCAACCTCAGTACAACAGTCACTCCGGCAACGGAAAGAGCTGCCTTGCTTGAAAGAAACATCACCGGGCACGCGACGCATCCCAGGCAACGCAGGCCGCGATGGCCAGGAATGTTTGTGCTTGTGGCAGCGGTTCTGTGCGCGGGCACGGCGCTCGCTCAATCCTCCGTTCCTGCCCAGAACACTTCCCAGGAACAAAGCCAGGCGCAGCCGGAGGCGAAGGCGAAGCTCAAGATCGACGAGATCGTCGCGCAGCTTCCGCAGCGGGTCACGTCGAAGAGCGGCAAGCCGGGCGACATGGTGAATTTTCTGCTCATCGGCTCGCGTGCCCAGGTCCAGAAGGCGCTCGAGGCCGCCGATTGGCAGCCGGTTGATGCCAGCGTCCAGGACGCCATTAACCATGCGCTGCAGGATGTGCTCCAGCACCGCGCCTATTCCCAGATGCCGATGAGCCAGCTCTACCTCTTCGGCCGGCCGCAGGACATGGGCTACGCGCAGGGCATTCCGCTCGAAGTCATGCAGAACCGCGACCATTTCCGCCTGTGGCAGGCGCCGTGGCTCACTTCCGGCGGCCAGACCGTGTGGGTGGGAGCGGGAACGCACGACACGGGCTTCGAGCGCGACGACGCCGGCCAAATGACGCATTCCATCGATCCCAACGTCGACAACGAGCGCGAGCACATAGTCGATTCGCTGAAACAAGCCGGCGTCGTGAAAGATGTTCTCTATTTCACGCCGAAAGATCCGCTGCTAAAAGGATTGACCGCAACCGGCGACGAGTTCCATTCCGACGGCCGCGTAGTCGTCGTCGAGCTGAAGTAGCGCCCTTCGACACAAGGGCGTCTCCTCATTTCTCGCACACAAGTTTTCTCCGTGCTTCGATAAGGTGCCGCTTTGAAACGCGGCTCAACATAACCACGCCAACAAAGAAAAAGCGGGGCGGGCCGCGCCCGCCCCGATCGAGGGAAGCCAGACTGCAAACTCGCGTAACAGGGGAGCGGCCGGGGGTGGCCGGCCGCTCCGAGGGCCGACGAGGAGCGCTGGCGGAAGCAGCAGCGGACCAGGAAGTTTCGCTGCTGGACGCCAGCGCAGGAGCGAGTTTGCCTGAAGCCGCGCGCCGCGTCGATGGTCGAAAAGTTACAAATTCGCGATTACCCGCGTACCGGAACCAACATGAAAAAGAAGCAAAACGCACAAACGTTGCAGAGGTTGCACGCGGGAAGCTTTTGGTAGCGCAGCCACTCTTGGCTGCGTTCTTTCCCGCCGGCCTCGGAAACAAATGTGGCCGCCCCGCTTGGCGATGTAGCGGGAAGTGTGTTTGCGGCGCTCGAGCAGATTTCCTTTGGCGCAGCCAGGAGTGGCTGCGCTACTTGAGGTGGCTCATCCTGTGCGCTGCAGCGCCATGACGGTCAGATCGTCGGTGCGCGGAGCGGAGGCGCGGAAAGCGGCGACGTCGGCCAGGCACGCGGCCACAAGCGCCTCGGCGTCGGTGTGCCGTCCCGCCGCGACGCGTGCAGCGCGCGTCGAGCCGTACTCCTCGCTCGATGGCGCCGCCGCTTCCGACAAGCCGTCAGTGTAGAGCAGCAGTTGCTGCCGCAGCGATACGTCGATCCGTTCGGCGCGATAGTCGCCTTCACAAAACATGCCGAGCGGATGCCCGCCCGCTTCGAGCGGCGTGGCGCGCCCTTCGCTCACAAGGAGCGGCGAAGGATGTCCAGCGTTGATGAAGTCGAGCACGCCCGAAGCGGATGCGTGACCGCAAACGAGAGTCGCGAAATGTCCGGTCAGGACGCTCTCGCAGAAAATCTGGTTCGCGCGTTCCACCATCGTCTCGAGCGGCAAATCCAGCGCAACCAGCGTGCGAAATAGCCCGTGCAGTTGCGCCGCCAGCAGCGAAGCTGCCACGCCCTTGCCCGAGACGTCGCCAAGAAAAAAGAAGAAGCCGTCGCCATTCGCGCGGATCAGATCGCAGTAATCGCCACCCACCGGGCCCATCGGCTCGTACCTGTAAGCGACTTCCCAGCCAGCGGTGCGCAGGCCCGGCTCGGGCAGCAAGCGCGACTGCACGCGCGCAGCCAGTTGGAGATCGTCCTCGAGATGCCGCCGTTCAGGCTCGCTCAGGTGGTCGATGCAGTAGCCGATCAGCGGATAGGCAGCGAGCGTGGTTTCCCCGATCGATTCGTGGCAGTTTACGCAGATGCCGTAGCTGCCTTCGTCGATCCGCGCGAGCGCCTGATCGACTTCGGCGAGCAGTTGCGTGAGCCGCGCGTCTTCCCGCGCGCCGACCGCGGTGCGCAGCCGCTGCTGCTGGCGAGAGAGGTCCCTGCGCAATGAGTCATTGGCCGGAATGTGTGCCGAAGTGGACATGTCTAACCCCTTTCCTTTTCGATGAGGCCCCGTCGCAGGAAGTTTCAGACCTGGGCCGAGAACAGCCCAGGCACGCCTGCGAGTTGAAGCGGCGGAGGCCCCATGGTAGCCTGCACTCTGTTGATTCTACCGTCGATCCGAGAACCTCATTTTGGCTTCCACTCGCCCACAAACTGATTCCATCGTCCGGAACACGACGCTTTCCCTGCTCGCCGAGTTGCTCGAGGAGCTGGGACACGATCCCACGCGCGCCGCGCTGCAGCCGGGCGCGCACCTCGAGCGCGATCTGGGGCTCGGCAGCCTTGAGCGCGTCGAGCTGCTCTTGCGCCTGAACGCAGCCATGGGTATTCAACTCCCCGAACAGGCGCTCGCGGAAGCGGAAACTGTGGGCGAACTCGTCTCGGTGGTCGAGGCGACGCAGGGCGCAGCCGTGGCTACGCCACCATCGCCCGCCGTGGTGCCCCGAGGCGAGCGACCGGAGACGAGCTGGGTCCCGCTTCCCGAATCGGTTGAAACGTTCGTCGATCTTCTGCGTTTCCGCGCCGGTGCCACGCCCGACGAGCCGCACATCTTTTTCGAGCAGCCCGAGAGCGGCGAACAGGTCCTCACCTACGGCCAGTTGCACCAGCGCGCAATGAACGTCGCGCGTTGGCTCGAATTCCGCGGACTCGAGCCGGGCGACCGCGTCGCGCTGATGCTTCCTACCTGTCTCGAATTCTTCGCCAGCTTCCTCGGCGTGATGCTCGCCGGCGGCATCCCCATCCCGATTTATCCGCCGTTCCGCGCCGATCGCATCGAGGAATACGCGGCGCGGCAGGCCATGATCCTGCGCAACGCCGGCGCGCGCGTCCTGATCACCTTCCGCGCGGCCGAGCGAGTCGCGCGCCTCCTGCGCCCGGACGTGCCAACGCTCGAGCGCGTCGTGGACGCGGAGCGGTTTGAAGAAGTGAGGGAGAAACCGGTGGCGGGACTGCTACACCGCCCGAAAAGAGACGACATCTGCTTCCTCCAGTACACATCCGGCAGCACCGGCGCGCCGAAGGGCGTGATGGTGACGCACGCAAACCTCTTCGCAAACATCCGCGCGATGGGCGAAGCCATCGGCGTCGGTCCGGGCGACCGCGCCGCCAGCTGGCTGCCGCTTTATCACGACATGGGCCTGATCGGCGCCTGGCTGCTCCCGCTCTATTTCGGTTTTCCGCTGGCGCTGCTCTCGCCCGTCAGCTTCCTCACGCATCCCGTGCGCTGGCTCCGTATGATCCAGCGCCACCGCGCCACGCTGACGGCCGGCCCGAATTTCGCCTACGAACTCTGCCTGCGGAAAATTCCCGACAGCGAACTGGAAGGCCTGGATCTTTCCTCGTTGCGCGGCGCGATGAACGGCGCTGAGCCGGTACTTGCGGAAACGCTCGAACGCTTCTCGGAACGCTTCGCGCGCTGCGGCCTGCCCCCGCATTCCGTGATTCCCGTCTACGGCCTCGCCGAGGCAACACTTGCCGTCAGCGCCCCTCCCATCGGCCGCCCCGTCCGTGTCGACCGCATCGACCGCGAGCGCTTCGAAACCGAAGGCCACGCGATTCCCGCCGGGAATGACCCGCACGCCCTCGTCTTCGTCTCCGTGGGCCGGCCCATCGGCTGCGAGGTGCGTATAGCGGGCCCGGACGGCAAGGAGGTAGGTGAGCGGATCGAGGGCGCGCTCTGGTTCCGCGGCCCTTCGGCCACCGCGGGCTATTTCCGCAATCCCGAAGCGACGGCTGAAATCCGCCGCGAAGACGCCTGGGTGGATTCGGGCGACCGCGCCTACTGGGCCGGTGGCGAACTCTTCATCACCGGTCGCACCAAGGACATCATCATCAAGGGCGGCCGCAACCTGTACCCGCACGAAATCGAGGAAGCCGTCGGCCACGTCGACGGCGTGCGCGCCGGCTGCGTCGTCGCCTTCGGCGTGCCCGATCCGCAAACCGGCACCGAACGCCTCGTCGTGGTGGCCGAAACGCGTGGGCGCGCGCCGCGACCCGGCATCGAATCGGCGGTCGTCGAGAAGACCAGCGAGGTGGCTGGCGTGCCTCCGGATATCGTGCGCGTCGTGCCCGCGCATTCCATCCCGAAAACGTCCAGCGGCAAACTCCGTCGCTCGGAAACCCGGCGGATTTACATGGAAGGGCGCCTTGGCACCGCGCCGCCGCCGTTATGGCGGCAGATGGTGCGTCTCTTTGCGCACGGAATCTTCTCGCCTCAGGGAGGCTTCGGCCGCCTGCTCGGCCGACCGCTCGACCGGCTTTACGGCATCTACGCCACGCTGATGTTCGCAATGTGGGTGGTGCCGACGGCGATCGTCGTGGCGCTCGTGCCTTCGGCCCCCGCGGTGCGACGCATCACCGCCTGGGCCTGCCGCAATTTCCTTCGCGCGGCGTTTTGCCCGGTGCGGATCGAAGGGCGGGAGATTCTGGACGAGATGCGCAAGGGCGGCCTGTGGCCGTGCGTGATCGCGTCTAACCACACCAGCTACCTCGACGTGATCGTCATGATCGCCTATCTGCCGGTCGATTGCCTCTATTCGGCCAAGCAGGAAATCCTCGGCTATCCGCTCCTCGGCATGATCACGCGAAAGATGGGCCAACTCGGTTTCGACCGCAGCGATCCCCGGGCGCGCGTGCGCCAGGCCGAGCAAATCGAGGAAGCGCTGCGCCAGGGTCTTTCGACGGTTGTCTTCCCCGAAGGCACGTTCACGCCGGCGCCCGGCGTGCGTCCCTTCCAGTTGGGCGCGTTCAAGGCCGCCGCGGCGGCCGGCCGGCCGGTGGTGCCGATGGCCATTCGCGGAGCGCGCGAAATCTGGCGCGATCATACTTACTTGCCGAATCCCGGCCGCGTCACCCTGACCTTCTGTCCTCCCATCAAGCCAGAGGGAAGCGACTGGAAGCAGATCGTGCGCCTGCGCGACGCCGTCCGCAACGCCATCGCCGGCCCCTCCGGCGAACCTTTGCTCTAGTCCTGGTTTCTCTCCGGAAGCGAAGCTCACTGCACCGAATATAGTTTCCTTGAAGTGCCTCACCGCGGAGGGGCGGAGGACGCGGAGACGGGGAGCGCGGCTGGACGCCGGCGCTACGAAAGAACGCATCGGACGCCGGGTCTATAGCTTTGGGCGACAAGCAGAAGGCATTGGCCTGGATCGAGAAATGTACGATCCCCTTCGCTCGGACCCCGTTTCCAGGAACTCATCCGCCTTGCAGGCCTCTGAACCCGACCAAAGACCGATCCTTGCAGTTTGAGCACGGGCAGTCAACGCTCGTTTTCCCAAGCGCAACCTGTGCGCGGGCAGAAGCATCCACCTTGGGAAGGGGAACGAGTAACGGGAGAGAGGCGCACCATGAAAAAATTTGCAGTGTTGCTTGGGCTGTCGATCTTCATCCTGATGCCCTGCGCCGCGCGTGCACAGAAAATTCAGTTGTTCGGCGGCTACTCCTATCTCCGGCAGGATACCAACGCCGGCAAGTTCAACCTGAACGGCTGGGAAGCGTCGGCAACCGTAAAAAACACCTGGGTGGGTTTCACCGCGGATTTCAGCGGCCACTATGGTTCTCCGCAAGGAACTTCGACCAGCCTCCACACCTTTCTGTTCGGCCCGCAAGTGTCCTTGCCGGTGCCCTTTGTGTCTCCCTATGTGCATGCCCTGGTCGGCGCGGCCAGGCAAGCCACTGGCAATGTCTCCGACACTGTTTTCGCCGCTGCCTTTGGCGGGGGTGTCGACGCACATATCGCCCCTTTGCTGAGTTACCGGCTGTTTCAGGTGGATTATCTGGCGACCCGATTCGGAGGCAGCACGCAGAACAATCTCCGGATAAGCACAGGTCTGGTTATCCGCTTCTAGGCTCTGGGGTTGACGCCCAGGCTCCAGGTTCCGTCCAAAGACGAAAAGCGGCAGTGCAGCGAGTTCGCGCGCAATGCATCGTTCCCGCCAATTGCGGCATCCTAAACGGCAGTGGCGGGAGAAGGGATCTCCCAATGATTCAGCGTTCCTTGGAAACAGTGGGCGTCAGAAAAACCGGATGGGCGGCGCTTGACCGCGACCCTCAGGACGACCGCGTAGAGTTTTACTGCCCGCACTGCGGCACGGCAGGCTCAAAGCCCGCGCGAAGGCCGCGGAGCGAATACCATTTCACCGACGGCTTCCTGCAGGACCAGCAAGGCGAGATGTCGGTCTGCCGGCAGTGCCGGCAACGCGTGCACATCTCCCCGATAGTGCTCGTGCACAACAAGGAGGAGAATCGGCGGTTTGAGGCGATTTTCTCTCCCGAGCCCGAGCACGCGCTGGTGGCGAGCCGCTGAAGCGCGGACCGGCGGGGAACGGCGCTTCAGAGAGGCCAGCCGGGGTCGAGCCGCAGGTGGTGCTTCACCAGCCCGGCCTTGACGCGCTCGAAAGCCTCATCGACGGTATCGGCAAACTGCAGGACGGCATATTCGTGCTTGTCGATCGTGCCCCAGCGGATCATCTCACTCCAGTGCAACACGCGATCCCAGTAGCGGCGGCCGTAAATGAGAACCAAATGATGGCGCCCGAGCTTCTTGGTCTGCATCAATGTGAGCATCACCCAGAGTTCGTCCATCGTGCCGAACCCGCCGGGGAACACGATCAGCGCCTTGGCGATCTGGGCGAACCAGAGCTTGCGCATGAAAAAGTAGTGGAAATTGAAACCCAGGCCGGAAGTGATGTAGGGGTTCAAACGCTGCTCGTGCGGCAACTCGATCCCCAGCCCCACCGTTTTCCCGCCCGCCTCCGCCGCGCCGCGATTGGCGGCTTCCATGATGCCCGGCCCACCTCCCGAGCAGATGACGAACCGTCGCGGATGCTCACCCAGTGTGAGCGACCAGGCGGTGATGCGCGCGGCGAGTTGCCGTGCCTCTTCGTAATAGCGGGACATCTCGAAGACGTCGCGTGCGGTGCGCAACCGCAGCCGCGCTGCGGGATCGCGGCGCCGGCCTACCAGGCGCCGGGTCCGCTCCAGCCGCGCCCGCGCTCGCGCGCGGGGCAGGATGCGCGCCGAGCCGAACATCACGATCGTATCGGCTATGCCCTCCGTCTGCAGCCGGGTAAGCGGGTCGATGTATTCGGCGAGGATGCGCAGCGGCCGGGCCGACGTGCTCTGCATGAATGTGCCGTCGAGAAAGGCGAGACTGGTTTTGGTTGGACCTTTCATGGCTCCCCTTGCTGGTGGAAGTTCCCGAACACCGGCTCTAAGAGTAAGAGAACGGCCCGCGGCGACGCCAGTCGTCTGTGCGCGGAAACAAAACACGGGATTTCCCGCCCGTTATCGAGTACAGTTTTTATATGAGAGTTTCCTGGTCCCTGGCCCTGTTTCTTACAGGTGCGCTAGCCTTGGCGGCCCCGCTCGCCGGGCAATCGCAGCGCCCCACCGGTCCCGTGCACGTGAAGCCCGGCCAGACGGCCCCCGCGCCCCTGCCCAAGCAACAACAGCAGCAGCAGAAGCCCCTTCAGTTTCGCGTTAACGTGGTCCGCGTGCCCGTCACGGTCCGCGCCCCGGACGGCCATCTGGCGCTCGACCTGGGACCTGAGGATTTTCAGGTGTACGACGACGGCGCCCTCCAGCACATCGCGCATTTTGACGTCGGGGGCGAACCGATGGCGGTGGTTCTGGTGATCGACGGAAGCGCGCGCGTCACGCCTCTGATGGCCGGCATTCGCAAGATGGGAATCCTGTTCACGGAAACGGTGCTGGGGGCGAACGGCGAAGGCGCCGTGATCAGCTTCGACGGCACCTCGAAACTGCTGGTTCCTTTCTCGTTCGACCACAACCGCATCCAGAAGGTCGTCGAAGACCTCAAGCCGGGCGACGACGGCTCGCACCTCTACGACGCGCTCTACCGCGCGGTCAGGATGCTCGAAAATGCGCCGCCCAACCGCCGCCGCGTGATCGTCGCCGTTTCAGAATCCGTCGATACAGGCAGCGAGACCAAGCTCGAAACCGTGCTGCGGGACGCTCAACTGGCCAACATCTCCATGTACTCTATCGGGTTGTCGAGCACCGCGGCCCAACTGCGGGCCGCTCCCAGCCAGGCGACCGGCCCGACCTTCGGCCCTCCAGGCACCTTCTCGCGGCCGGGCATTCCCGGATCGCCGCAGACGCCCATTACAAGCGCGGAGAGTTCCTCGAATGTGGACTTGCTCCCGCTAGTCGAAGACCTGGTGAAGATGGGCATCAACCTCATCACTCCCCAGGCCCTCGAGGCCGCTAGCGCCGCCACCGGCGGTGACCACATCAACACTTATCACGACAATTCGATCCAGCAGGCCATGTACCGCATCGGTGAGGAACTCCACGCCGAATACACGCTCGCCTACGATGCGCCGCCCGAGGGTCCCTGGACCTGGCACGAAATCACCGTCAAGGTGATGCGCCCCGGCTTCAAGGTTCGCACCCGCCCAGGCTACTTCCTCTCGCCACCCAACGGTTCAACCACGTCATCGAACAACTGACCTGGAATTATCACAAGAATTCGCGAGCGAGGGAAGATTGCGGGGGCTCCAGTCCACCGTCTCTTTCTGCTTGAGACGATTCCTCCGGCCTCTCAACTCTGCCTGGCCATCACCTTGGTGGAATCGCCGGTCTTGTGGTCGGCAATCTGGAACCGCAGGAACTCATGTACGGCGTGCAGCGCGCTTGGATCGCGCGTCGAGATTTCGACACGCCCGCCGCGCGCGGTCGATTGGAAGGTGTAAACGATGTCGGCCCGCAGCTTCTTCATCATGGGGACGCCAGGCGGCGTCGTGGCGTGGATCAGCATGGGCGCATCGAAATTCCCGGCGGCAAACATGTTCGCGATGTGCTCGAGGTGCATGCGGATGTTGTCCCGCGTGGGCGTGTCGCGGGGATCGTTCGCCGACACTTCGATCTCTCCTCCGTTCGTGAACAGGCGGATATGGGGTGTGGTCGTGAGATGAGAGAAGCCCATCACCGCGTCGCCCCGGCGGTTCACCTGCTGATGATGGTCGGATTCGGTGGAAGCGGCCGGCTTCTGCGCGGCCATGCCGCTGAGGCCCGACACCAGTAGAGTGATCGTAAGTAGGGATCTCATGAACCGGACTCCTCGGCAAGCGAGCAGCGTGAACCGTCGCTGTCGATGAATTCCGCCAACATTCCACCAAATTCGGCGCGAGCAGGCGGCCGGGTGAAGCGCACTCCTCGGTCGGTCAGATTGCGGTGAGCCGCGGCAAGGTCGGCCACAGTGAAGCCGAGTTGGATGCTCCCCGCCGGATTGGCGTTCGAAGCGGGATGCAGGGCGAGGACGATTTCGCCGGTCTCGATCTCACTCCATTCCGACGATTCGAAGCGAACTGCAAATCCAAGCGTATCGCGATAGAAGCCGACGGCGCGGTCCATGTCGGCAACGAATTCGATGACGTAACGCAGGCTCGGCGCCATGAGCACCTCCCTCGTGTTTGCCCCGCCCGGGACAACGCAGACGCTGCCCCTATATTAGCCCGGATTACCGTTGAATTTCGCTCTTCTGGTGATGGCCGCCCGGAATTCGATTCCCGAAGCCCACGGCTGCGAGTTGCTCCTGTAGCGCCGGCGTCTCGCCGGCGTATTTCTGTCGGCGAAAGAGAAGCATATTGCCGGCCGGCTCCGGCGCGAACGCCGAATCACTTCGCGCCCGGCCGAGAACCGGTCCGCCACACTACGCCTGCTTCTCGCCAGTCCCTTCCGGCTCTTCGTCGCCGTTCTCGAGGATCTTCGCCGCCGCGGCGACGCGATCATCCTCCTCCAGCCGCAGCAGCCGCACGCCTTGCGTGGAGCGGCCCGCTTCTCGAATCTCCGCCGAGTGGACGCGGATGATTTTCCCCTGCTCGGTGATGATGATGACGTCGGAGTCCTCTTCGACCTGCAGGGTCGAAACCACCATGCCGTTGCGCTCGGTGGTTTTCAGGTTGATCACGCCCATGCCGCCGCGGTTGACGAGCCGGTATTCGGCGACCGGGGTCCGCTTGCCGTACCCCTTCTCGCTGACGGTGAGCATGAGCGAGGTAAGCGACTGGCGCAGGGCGTCGCTGTCGATCTCATCGAGGTTCTCAGTCTCAACCTTGAATTCCTTCTTCAGGATTTCGAAATCCGGCTGGACGGCGTCCATGCTTACCACCACATCGCCCTTCTCCAGGTCCATGCCGTTCACTCCCGCCGCCGGACGGCCCATCGGCCGAACGTCGGTTTCGCGGAAGAGGATGGCCTGACCGTTGTGGCTGGCGAGGAAGATGAGCTGGCGGCCGTCAGTGATGCGCGCCCCGATGAGTTCGTCGTCCTTCTCGAGGTTGATGGCGATGATCCCCGAAGGCCGCGGGTTCGAGAATTCGGCGAGCCGCGTCTTCTTCACCGTGCCCTGGCGCGTGGCCAGGAAGACAAACCGCCCCTCTTCCTCGAGGTTCCGCGCCGGAACCAAGGCGGCCAGCTTCTCGCCTTCCTGGAATTTCAAGAGCGAGTGAATGGCCTTTCCGCGCGTGGCGGCCGCCGCCTCGGGAATTTCGTAAACCTTCAGCCAGTAGATCCGGCCCAGGCTGGTGAAGAGCAGGATGTAGCTATGGGCCGAGGCGATGAAGAGGTGCTCGACGAAATCCTCTTCCCGCGTCTTCGCCCCGATCCGCCCCTTGCCGCCGCGCGACTGATGCCGGTAGACGTCGACCGAGGTGCGCTTGATATAGCCGCTGTGGCTCACCGTGATCGCCATGTCCTCGTCGGGAATCAGGTCTTCGAGCTGGATCTCCTCCACCCGATCGACGATCTGCGTGCGCCGCGCGTCGCCGTATTCCTTCTGCACGTCGCGCAATTCGGAGACGATCACCCGCTTCAGTTTCTTCTCGCTCGCCAGGATCTCCTTCAGCTCGGCGATCTTTGCCTGGATTTCCTTCAGCTCGTCGAGAATCTTCTGCCGCTCCATCTGCGTCAGTCGGTGCAGCTGGAGATCGAGAATGGCCTGCGCCTGCCGGTCGCTGAACTCCCACGTCTCCATCAGGCCGGCCTTGGCTTCGGCGGGCGACTTCGACCGGCGGATCAGCTTGATGATCTCGTCCAGGTGATCGAGCGCCTTCTTGAAGCCGAGCAAAATGTGCTCGCGCTCCTCGGCCTTGCGCAGGTCGTACTGCGTGCGCCGGCGCACCACGTCGACGCGGTGGTCGATGAAGTGCCGGATGATTTCGACCAGGCCCATCTCGCGCGGCTGGCCGCCGACGATTGCGAGCAGGATCATCCCGAACGATTCCTGCATCTGCGTGTACTTGTAGAGGTTGTTCAGGATGATTTCCGGCTCTTCCCCGCGCTTCACCTCGATCACGATCCGCATGCCCTCGCGGTCGCTCTCGTCGCGCACGTCGGAGATGCCTTCGACCTTCTTGTTCTGCACCAGGTCGGCGATTCGCTCGATCAGCCGCGCCTTGTTCACCTGGTAGGGAATCTCGGTGACGACGATGTTCTGCCGGTCTTTCGAAACCTGCTCGATCGCCACCTTCGCCCGCATCGTGAACGTGCCGCGGCCCGTGGTGTAGGCCTGCACGATTCCTTCGCGGCCCCACAGGTATCCGCCCGTCGGGAAATCGGGTCCGGGAACCAGCTTCATCACTTCGCCGAGCGAGGCCGTGGGCTTGTCGACCAGCATGATGGCCGCTTCAATCACTTCCGTCAGGTTGTGCGGCGGGATGTTGGTCGCCATGCCGACCGCGATGCCCGTCGCGCCGTTCACCAGCAGGTTCGGCACGCGCGTCGGCATCACGACCGGTTCCTCGGCGGTCTCGTCGAAGTTCGGCGAATGATCGACGGTTTCCTTTTCGATGTCGGCCAGAATTTCGTCGCTGATGTGCGCCAGGCGCGCCTCGGTGTACCGCATCGCCGCCGGCGGATCGCCGTCGATCGAGCCGAAATTGCCCTGCCCGTCGACCAGCGTGTACCGCATGTTGAAATCCTGCGCCAGCCGCACCAGCGCGTCGTAAATCGGCGCGTCGCCGTGCGGGTGGAACTTGCCCATCACCTCGCCCACGATCTTCGCGCACTTGCGGTAGGCGCGCGTCGAGGTGAGTCCCAGCTCGTACATGCCGTAGAGAATGCGGCGCTGCACGGGCTTCAGCCCGTCGCGCACGTCGGGCAACGCGCGCCCGATGATCACGCTCATCGCGTAATCCAGATACGAACGCCGCATTTCGGCTTCGATATCGACCGGGAGCATCAAACTCTGTGGTTTTTCGTCAGCCATCCTCTAGTCTCCGTTCAAATCCCTATGCGCGGCGCTCGACTCCCCATTCCAGCACGAACGCCTTCACCGCCTCGAACGCGGCGGCGTCATTAGAAAACCGTTTCTTCGCAAAATGCTCTTCAAGCGCCCGCGCGAGCCCGTCAGCCTCGTCCTGGCCGGCGCAGGCTGCCGCGACGCCACGCGCCGTATCCGGTCGCTCGGTCGCAATGGCGCTAAACCCCTCGCAGCGCAATCCCGACAGCCCCGGCACAGTCTCCCAACTCAATTGAAACTGCATTCCTTCACTTTCCCTGTGTCCGCTGTTCGGTGAAAACCGCCGGCGGGACGCCGGCGGTGCCGCAGCTTCGCGCGTCAGACGTCCAGATTCACCACATCCAGCGCGTTTTCCTGGATGAATTTGCGGCGCTCCTCCACGTCCTCGCCCATCAGCGTCGTGAAGATCTGGTCGGCGGCGACGGCGTCCTCGAGCCGCACCTTCAGCAGCGTCCGCGTTTCCGCGTTCATCGTCGTCGCCCACAGTTGCTCGGGATTCATCTCGCCGAGCCCCTTGAATCGGGTGATGGCGAAGCCGCGCTTGGCGTCCTCGAGGATGTAGGCCAGCACATCGAGTGCGTTGTCCTTCACCACGCGGTCGCCGTTGTGGCTGATGGTGAAGGGCGGCGTGTTCAGGCCGGCCAGTTGGCGGCTGAGCGCGAGGCAACGGCGGTACTCGGGCGTTGCCGCGAGTTCCCAGCCGATGCGCCGCTCGCCGTGGCCGTTCGCCAGCACGATCTGGTAGAGGCTGTGCTCCTCGTCGAATTCCAGGCTGGCCTTGAAATCGAGCTTTTCCTTCTCGATCGCCTTCAGCAGTTTCTCCACCGCCTTCTTGTCGGCGAAATCGGTTTTCTTCTCGAACCCGGCCTCGGCCAGAAGATCCAGCAGCTTCCCGTCGCGCAGCTTCCGCTCGAGCCTGTGCCGCACCTGCTCGTATTCCTGCACGTTCAGCAGGAACTGGGTGAGCGGGCCGCCTTCGATCTTCTCGCCCTTCGAAGGCTTCACCGAGCTTTCATCGGAGGCGTGGCGCAGCAGTTCGCGCGCGAATTCGCGTTCGTTCCGGATGTACCGCTCCGATTTGCCGTGCTTGATCCGGTAGAGCGGCGGCTGCGCGATGTAGACGTGCTCGCGCTCGATCAGCTCGCGCATGTGGCGGAAGAAGAACGTGAGCAGCAGCGTGCGGATGTGCGAGCCGTCGACGTCGGCGTCGGTCATCAGGATGATCTTGTGGTAGCGGAGCTTGGTCGCGTCGAATTCCTCGGCGCCGATGCCGGTGCCGAGAGCAGTGATGATCGCGCGAATTTCCTCGTGCCCCAGCATCTTGTCGTAGCGCGCCTTCTCGACGTTCAGGATCTTCCCCTTGAGCGGCAGGATAGCCTGATACTTCCGGTCCCGCCCCTGCTTGGCCGATCCGCCCGCCGATTCGCCTTCGACGATGAACAATTCGCAATGCGCCGGATCGCGCTCCTGGCAATCGGCCAGCTTGCCGGGCAGTCCTCCGGAATCGAGCGCCGATTTGCGCCGTGTCAGTTCGCGCGCCTTGCGCGCGGCCTCGCGGCCACGCGCCGCCTCGATGCACTTGGCGACGATGCGCCGGCCCACGGTGGCATGCTTCTCGAAATATTCTCCCAGCTTTTCGTTGACCAGTTGCTCGACCAGCCCCTTGATGTCGCTGTTCAGCTTCCCCTTGGTCTGCCCCTCGAACTGCGGCTGCGGCAGCTTCACCGAAACCACCGCCGCCAGCCCCTCGCGCACGTCGTCGCCCGTGATCGTGACGCCGTTCTTCTGATCTTTCTGCAAACCCGTCGAGGAAGCGAAGGAATTGATCGTGCGCGTGAGCGCGGAACGGAAGCCGGAAAGATGCGTGCCGCCGTCGACGGTGTTGATCGTGTTGGCGAAAGTAAAGATCGTTTCGTTATAGCCCTGGTTGTACTGCAGCGCGATCTCCATATCCACCGTGTCGCGCCTGCCTTCTATGTAAATCGGCGAATCGTGCAGTGGCTGCTTGCCGCGGTTCATGAACTTCACGAATTCCACGATGCCGCCGGTGAAGCGGAACTCGGTGGTCTTGTCGTTGCGCTCGTCGGCGAGCGTGATTTTCAGCCCCTTGTTCAGAAAGGCGAGTTCGCGCAGCCGCTGCGCAAGCACGTCATAGCTGTAAAGGGTTTCCCCGAAAATTTCCGGATCTGGATGGAAGGTGATCTTCGTGCCCGTTTTGCGGGTTTTCCCGGTCACCTCGAGCTTCGAAGTCGGCTTGCCGCGCTCGTAGCTCTGCTCCCACACCTTTCCGTCGCGCCAGATTTCCAGATCCAGCCAGTCCGCAAGCGCGTTCACCACCGAAACGCCCACGCCGTGCAAACCGCCGGAAACCTTGTACGTGTCGGTGTCGAACTTTCCGCCGGCGTGCAGCACCGTCATCACGACCTCGGCCGCCGGCCGTTTCTCGGTGGCGTGCGTGTCGGTGGGAATGCCGCGGCCGTTGTCGGTGACGGTGACGGAATTGTCTTCGTGGACGACGACGTTGACCTCGTCGCAGAATCCGGCCAGCGCCTCGTCCACCGCATTGTCGACCACTTCCCACACCAGGTGGTGCAGGCCCAGCTCGCCGGTCGAGCCGATATACATCGCCGGGCGCTTGCGCACGGCGTCCATCCCGCCGAGCACCTTGATCGACTTCGCGTCGTAACGGTTTCCCGCGGCCGTCTCTTTGTCACCCATTCTTGCTCGTCTCCTGGACAGGGAAGAAGGGTCGCCCCTGGCGAAAAATTCGCACACAACCCGCACACGGGCCGTGCAGTCGTCGAATCGGAAGCAAACCCGCTAACACGTCGCTAAATGCTCGAAAGATTGCAACTTAGGGGGAACTCAACCCATTCATAATTTTACTGGAAAAACGGAAATCTCTCAAGCGTTTTCGTGACACAAAATAGTAGCTAAAGCTTTGTATGTCAGTGGATTGCAGAGAGGTTTGAGCAGCTCGGGTTTACCTCTTGACCGTTGCCGGCCCCATCGCTCCCCAAGAAGAAAAATTGCCTTCTTTGCGCCCGTCGGCAACAGCCAAATTTTCGCCGCCGCGCTAGATGCGCATGGGCATCACAACGTAGCGGTAGCGGGTCGAGGGATCGCCTTCCGGGCGCAACTGGCCGGCCGACTGCTCGTCCTTGAGTTCGAGCGAGATCGGCCCTTCGGCCGCGGCAGCGAGGAAATCTAGCAGGTATTCGGCGTTGAAACCGATCGAGATCGTATCGCCCTTGTATTCCCGCTCGATCACTTCCTTGGCTTCGCCGTAATCGGAACTCGAAGCGGAAAGCTCGATGCCCTCGCGAGCGACGGTCAGCTTGACGGCGTGCGAACGCTGATCGGCCAACTGGGAAACGCGGCGGAGCGATTCCTGTAATTCATTCCGGTCGAGCACGACGACTTTGTTGTTGTCCCGTGGCAGCACCGCTTCGTAATTCGGGAACTGGCCTGTGAGTTTGCGCGAAGTCAGAAGCCGTGGCCCGATGCGGAAGAAGAGATGGCTCTCGTCCTGCGCGAAATCGACTTCGCTGTCCTCGCCCGCCTCGGCCACCAGGCGCAGGATCTCGCTCAGAGCCTTTCTCGGAACGAGCGTCCGTATCTCGCCGGGCAACCCGTCGAACCGGTGGTCACTCTCCACCAGCGCCAACCGGTGGCCGTCGGTCGCGACCATGAGCATTGCTTCGGGTTTCAGGATGGCCAGCGCCCCGCTCAGCGTATAGCGCGATTCCTCCGCCGAAATGGCGAAGCTCGTCTTGGAAATCAGCCCCGCCAGCAGCTTGGACGGAATCCGGACGATCGATGGCGGGAAGGACGGCAGGTTCGGGAAATTATCGCGGGAGAGTCCGACGAGTTTGTAAGTCTTCCGGTCGGCGACGATCTGGACCCAGTGATTTTCGAGCAGCTTGAAGCGGATGTCGCCGTCGGGCAGCAATCGTACCAGGTCGAGCAGTTTCTTCGCCGGGATGGTGCCCGCACCCTCCTTCTTCACCTTGGCGTCGCACGAGGTCTGGATGCTCAACTCGAGATCGGTCGCGGTGAGCGTCAGCCGACCTTCGGCCGCCTCGCAGAGGATGTTCGACAGGATCGGGATCGTGGTCTTGCGCTCGACGACGCCCTGCGTGAGCGATAGTTCCTTGACCAGGTCTGTCTTCGCAACAGTGAATTCCATCTCCAACGCCCTCGCTTTGGTTGAAGGGTGTGTTGCTCGCTCGATCGAAATCCTCAGTCCACACCCGCTACTCTACCTGCGACTACGACGGTTCACAATACAACTTCAAAAGAGATATAAGTAAATACCGTAGTCGTCGTTTCCGTGCAAACCGTGGAAAACCGGGTAAAGCCATTCCGTCCCAATACTTGCCGCCCACAGTCGCGCTGAGGAAAACCTTGCGGCTGTGAGTAAAAGCGGCGAAGCCTCCCGATTTCTTCCACCGCTTCCGCAATCCATCCACAACTCCTTCCCCAGCTTCTCCACAGCCCGTTCAAGGCGCATTCGCCCGCGCAAATCTCCCTGCAAAGCCCGTGTAGCGCCGGGCTTCAGCCCGGCATCATTTTCCGTCCTGGCGGAAGCAAATGCCGCGCTTGGGAGCACCGCTACACGGCCACCCTGTGCTTCTTCCCAATTTCTTGTGAAGCATCCGGACTAGCCCAGCGAATCAAGCAGGCGATTCAGCGTCCGGTTCAGTTCCTTATCGGAGCGGCGCTGCGATTCGATCTTGTTGATCGAATGGAGCACGGTGGTGTGGTGCTTGCCTCCGAACTGCCGGCCGATCTCCGGCAGCGAGGCGGCGGTCAGGTGCTTGACCAGGTACATCGAGACCTGGCGCGGAAAGGCAATCGCCTTGGAATTCGAGCGCAGCTTCAGGTCCTGCGGGCGCAGGCCGTAATGCTCGGCGACGCGCTTCTGGATGCTCTCGATGGTCACCCGCCGGTCCTGCGATTCGAGCACGTTCTTCAGCACCTGTTGCGCGATGGAGATGTTGATGTCGGTCCCCGTCAGCGACGTGTAGGCGATCAGGCGGATCAGCGCGCCCTCGAGTTCGCGAATGTTCGACCGAATCGACCGGGCGATGAATTCCGCCACGTCGTCCGGCAGCACCACGCGCTCGCTCTCCGCCTTCTTGTGCAGAATCGCGATCTTCGTCTCGAGATCCGGCGGCTGAATATCGGCGATCAGGCCCCATTCGAAGCGTGAACGCAGGCGTTCCTCGATCGCCGAGATCTCTTTCGGCGGGCAGTCGGAGCTGATCACGATCTGCTTCTGTTGATCGTGCAGGTCGTTGAACGTGTGAAAGAACTCTTCCTGGGTGCGCTCGCGGCTGGCGATGAACTGGATGTCGTCGACCAGCAGTACGTCGACCGAGCGGAACCGGTCGCGGAAACCGGGCATGCGGTCAAAACGCAGCGCGGCGATCATGTCGTTCGTGAATTTCTCGGCGCTCAGGTAGGCCAGGCGCGTGGCCGGATTGCGCCGCTTGAGCGCGTGGCCGATCGCCTGCATCAGGTGCGTCTTGCCCAGTCCCACTCCACCGTACAGGAACAGCGGGTTGTAGGCCTTCGAAGGTCGCTCGGCCACCGCCTGCGCCGCGGCGTGGGCGAACTGGTTCGAGCCGCCGACGACGAACGTCTCGAAGCGGTAGCGCGGATTCAGTTGATGGTCGCTCGAATCGAAATCGAGTCGCGCCTGCGACGGCACCGGAGCCACTTGCTCCGTTTCGGGGCAAATGAACTCCAGATGCGTCTCCGGCATTCCCACCTCGACGAGCACCGCTTTGAGCATCTCGCCGTAGGTCTCCGTCAGTTTGCGACGAAATGCGCGGGTGGGAACGCGAACCTTCAGTTTCCCGTTATCCGCGCCTTCCTGCTGCGTGGGCCGGAACCAGGTAGCGAAGCTGTGCGGGTTTACCCGCCGCTCCATATGATTCAGGATGTTTTCCCAAGTATTCATAGGGGAATCTCGCAATTTCCACAGTTGTGGAAATGATGTGGAAAAGCAGGAGGCACCAATCCCCTGATTACGCCCTCGGCCTTCCGCCCTGCCCCCTCCCTCGCTGGCCAACCGGGTGGGTGTCCGATTGGCGAGTGAAGGCGTGGATTCTGCACGAGTGCGGCAAACGGGGCAATAGGGAAATAGAAGAATCTCTCACCCGTTCTGCACACAGCTTTCACAGGTTTTCCACAGGTCATTTTCATGCGTCCAGCCGGTAATTGGCGCGTTCGATCGACCCAGCACGCCCGGTTTCGGGGTCAATTTCGATGCGAACGGCGTTCATCGCCAGATGATTTGCGGCCACTTCGAATCGCGTCGGCAGTCCTTCGAGGAAGCGTTGGAGCACGCCGCGTTTGTCCATGCCGATCACGGAATCGTGAGGGCCCGTCATGCCCGCGTCGGTAATGAAAGCGGTGCCGGCGGCCAGGATTCGCTCGTCGGCGGTGGCGACATGGGTGTGCGTTCCGACCACGGCGGAGACTCGTCCGTCGAGGTACAGGCCCATGGCCTGCTTTTCGCTCGTGGCTTCCGCGTGCATGTCCACCAGGATGACTTTGACGTTTTCCGGCACCTGCCCCAGCTCGCGATCGGCCGTGCGGAACGGACAATCGATAGCCGGCATGAACGTCCGCCCCTGCAGATGCAGGACGGCAAAGGGAACTCCCTGCTGCGTCTCGCCGACAAAAACGCCGCGGCCCGGCGCGCCCTGGGGAAAATTGGCCGGACGGAGCAGGCGCGGCTGCTGCGGCAGATAATCGAGGACCTCCTTGCGGTCCCAGATGTGATTGCCGCCGCAGATCACCTCGATGCCGTAGGAAAGCAGTTGCTCGGCCAGGCGCGGAATGATGCCGAAGCCGCCGGCGGCGTTATCGCCGTTGGCCACCACCAGGTCGATGTTCTCCTGCGTGATGATATCCGGCAGCCGTTCCTCCACGATGCGTCGGCCCGGAGAGCCGACGATATCCCCAATGAAGAGTAGTCGCATGGAATCGAGTCTCGGATCGAAAACGGAAGACCAGCGAAAGGAGCTATTGTAGCAGGCTGCCCGAAAACTTGCTTCCGTGCCTCAATCCCCGGCAACCCAACCGTGTCATCCTGAAAGAAGCGGTCCGATTCTGGCAATGCGGACCGTCCCGGATCCAGAGAGGCATCGGGACGAAGTATCCCGATACTACACCTGCCGCGGCCCTGCTCTGTGAAGTCGCGCTTCGGCGCCTGCGGCCCTAAAACTTACTTCCGGGTCTCTGGCGTCCCCGTCGCCGCGTTTGCACCCCTCGATCCGGCCGCTCCCCAGCGGCCCCGCGACGGAGCCCAAACCGCTTCATCCTGAGCGAAGGATCCCCACACTACATCCTCCACACTCCAGGATTCTCCCCGAGGATCAAGCCGGCCGTTTGAGCGCCGTCTCCACAAGCTGCACACACCGCTCCACACGCCGGCGCAGCTCGCCGCGTTCCTGCTTGTACGTTTCCAACTCATCCGCCAAATGCAGCGCCGCCAGCACGGCCAGCCGGCCCACGTCGAGCGAGCCGGTGGCCTGCGCGATGGCACGCATCTTCCCGTCGACGGTGTGTGCCAGCCCCTGCACGTATCCTTCGTCCAGATCACCTTGTACGGTGTACGTCTTATCGAAAATTTCCACGTGGATGCTTTTCACGACGCTCACCCCGCTTCGACCCAATTCTGCGTTCCGTACGACGGGTTGGCAAGCCGTACGGGCCGCCGATGGGCCCGCCGGGCAAAGTGGCTTGACGGGCTGGTAGAATAGTTATGGCTTGCCTCGAGAAACACGTGAAGCGCTCGTCTCCGCGCGAACGAAGAACGGGCGCTCTCTCCCCGCGGCGGTCTCCCCGCCATCATGGGATTTCTGGAGAGTCTTCGCCATGCGGGAGGCGCCGCCGGGCAAACGTTCGTCTTCTTTCCATGTCGCGAGGAGGGTATATAGAATGACGCAAAACACGCCAGGCACACATAGCACCTCGTTCGACACGCGCACGCCGCTCGAAACCCAGAACGGTACCGCAACCATCCACAGCCTCTCGGCTCTCGAAAAGGCCGGGCTCGGCCGCGTCTCTCGGCTCCCGTTTTCGATTCAGGTGCTGCTCGAAGCGGTCGTCCGCAATTGCGACGGCCGGCTGATCAAGGAAAAGGACGTCGCCGCGCTCGCCGCCTGGGCCCCGAAAGCCGCCGAGCGTCCCGACGTGCCATTTCTTCCCGCGCGCGTGATCCTGCAGGATTTTACCGGCGTGCCCGCGGTCGTGGACCTGGCGGCGCTGCGCGCGGCGATGAAGCGGCTCGGCGGCGACCCGTCGAAAATCAATCCGCTAGTTCCGGTCGATCTGGTGATCGACCACTCCGTCCAGGTCGATGTGTTCGGTATCGAGAACGCGCTCGATCGCAACGCCGAAATCGAGTTCCTTCGCAATCGCGAGCGGTATGAATTCCTGCGCTGGGGCCAGAAGGCGTTCGACCATTTCAGCGTCGTTCCCCCGGCGACTGGCATCGTGCACCAGGTGAACCTGGAATTTCTGGCGAAAGTCGTGCTCGCGGGCAAGGACGCGACCGGCAAACTCGCCCTCTTCCCCGATACGCTCGTCGGCACCGATTCCCACACGACCATGATCAACGGCCTCGGCGTTCTCGGCTGGGGCGTCGGCGGGATCGAGGCGGAGGCCGCCATGCTCGGCCAGCCCTACTACATGCTCGCGCCCGACGTCGTCGGCTTCAAACTGAAAGGCAAATTGCGCGAGGGAGTCACCGCAACCGACCTCGTCCTCACCGTCACGCAGATGCTGCGGAAAAAAGGTGTGGTCGGCAAATTCGTAGAATTCTACGGCGACGGCCTTTCGCAAATGGCCCTACCCGACCGCGCCACCGTCGCCAACATGGCGCCCGAATACGGCGCCACCATGGGTTTCTTTCCCGTCGACGCGGAGACGCTTCGCTACCTCCGCATGTCCGGCCGCACCGACGAGGAAGTTGACCGCGTTGAGCGTTACACCAAGGCGCAGGGCATCTTCCGCACCGACCAGACGCCGGATCCCGAATTCACCGATACGCTCGAGTTGAACCTCGAAACCGTCGAGCCGAGCCTCGCTGGCCCCAAGCGCCCGCAAGACCGCATCCCACTCTCGAACATGAAGGCCGCTTTCAGCCAGACGCTCACCGCGCCCGTGAAGGATCGCGGCTTCGGCCTCTCCGCCGACGAAGTCGGCCGCAAGGCCACCGTTCGCATCGACGGCAAGGGTCCCGAAATCGGCCACGGCGCCGTCGTGATCGCCGCGATCACCTCCTGCACGAACACCTCGAACCCGTCGGTGATGCTCGCTGCAGGATTGCTCGCCAAGAAGGCGATCGGGCGCGGCCTCGAAGTTCCTCCTTACGTGAAAACCAGCCTCGCGCCAGGCTCGAAAGTCGTTACCGAATACCTCCAGGCCGCCGGCCTTCTTGAGCCGCTGGCGAAGATTCGCTTCAACCTCGTCGGCTACGGCTGCACCACCTGCATCGGCAACAGCGGCCCGCTGCCCCAGGAAGTTGCCGACGCCGTCACCAGCGGCCAACTCGTCGCCGCGGCGGTTCTTTCTGGCAACCGGAATTTCGAGGGCCGCATTCATCCGCTCGTGCGCGCCAACTATCTGGCCTCGCCCCCGCTCGTCGTCGCCTACGCGCTCGCGGGGCATGTGGATATCGATCTCGCCACTGAGCCGATCGGCCGCGACAAGAGCGGAGCGCCCGTCTATCTCCGCGAAATCTGGCCTTCCCAGGAAGAAATCGCCCAGACGATGAGCCGTGCCATTCGCCCGGAAATGTTCCGTGAAGTCTACGGCAACGTCTGGGACGGCAATCCCACCTGGAACGCGATTCCCGTGGCCGAAGGCGCCCTCTACCCCTGGCGCGCCGATTCCACCTACATCCAGGAGCCGCCGTTCCTCGCCGATCTCACGGTCGAGCCGGAACCGGTTCGCGATATTCGCGGCGCGCGTGTTCTCGCCCTGCTCGGCGATTCCATCACCACCGACCACATCTCGCCCGCCGGCGACATTGCCGTCGATGGCCCGGCCGGCCGTTACCTGATCGAGCACGGCGTGAAAAAACCCGATTTCAATTCCTACGGCTCGCGTCGCGGCAACGACCGTGTGATGGTCCGCGGCACGTTCGCCAATATCCGCCTGAAGAATCTGCTCGTCCCCGGCACCGAAGGCGGCGTCACCGTCCATTTCCCCGATGGCGAACGCATGGCGATTTTCGACGCCGCGACGAAGTACGGAAAAGAGGGCGTTCCGCTCGTCGTCATCGCGGGCAAGGAATACGGCTCGGGTTCGTCGCGCGACTGGGCCGCCAAAGGCACGATGCAACTCGGTGTCAAAGCCGTGATCGCCGAAAGCTACGAGCGCATACACCGCAGCAATCTGGTGGGCATGGGCGTCCTCCCGCTGCAATTCCGCCAGGGAGAAAACGCCGCATCGCTCGGCCTCACCGGCCAGGAAACGTTCGAAATCACCGGCCTCGCCGGCAATTTGCGCCCGCAGTGCGAAGTCGAAGTAGCCGCCACCGCCCCCGATGGCACGAAACGCAATTTCAAAGCGGTAGCTCGCCTAGATTCCGAAGTCGAAATCGGCTACTACCGCAACGGCGGCATCCTCCCCACCGTCCTCCGCAATTTCCTGAAGCAGAGCTGAGCGCAAAGAAGTTGGCGCGGGCACTCTTGCCCGCGCTCCTTTCCCGTCCAAACGCACAGCCGTCCCGAATCGCCTAGATCTTTGAATCCTACTGCCGCAATGCCACCGCCATATGAGTCACAGACCGCAGCGGCAGCGTTGCATTCGCCGCAAGCGATACTTTTCCCTGACCCTCCCACCGAAGTACGGTGAAGTGCGCTCCGGCCACGTAAAGCAAGTCGCGCGGTCCGCAATCTTACGTTTGCCTGTGCTCCAGCCCGGCCACCCTGCGCTCATCGTCCAGCACTTCTCCCGCCCGATCGAGCACCACCAGCCGCCGCGAATCGGTGATGACGTAGCTGCGTCCGTCCGCGCACACCGCGAATTGCGCGCTCTCATGACGCCCCAGCCGCGTCGCCCAGACTTTCGACAGAGAGTAGTGACGAGCGACAGGCGCAGGCCCCCTCCAAGCGACGCCCAAACGCCAAGACATATCGCAAGAATGGCCCGCTTGCGTATGCCCGCCCCCTCTCGCCTTCGCCGCATTCTCCCCTCGCCCCCCTACGCCCGCAAGCATGCATTCTCAACACCGTATGCCTTGGTAGCCACGGTCACGCCTTCCTGACCGTGGGCCTTTCGCCCGCGCAGATGCGCCCAACGTCGTTAGCACAACACGGGCCAGGATGCTTAGCAGTCGATGTAGGGACGACCGGGCCGGTCGCCCTGTCTCCTGAACCTCGCTGGAATTTCCAACAGGCGCAAGCCCACGGTCAGAAAACCACTGACCGTGGCTACCAAAACTGCTGAAATGTGGAACGCGGGGAAGGGGTTATTTCGCGCGCAGCGCAGCGCCAAGCTTCTGCTCGAGGCTCGCCACAACGCGCGCGCTGAAATCGGTGAGTTGCGCTTCGGTGAAGGTCTGCTCAGGGCTCTCAAACCGCACGCGGACAAGCAGCGAATATTTCCCGGCCGGCACCTGTCCGCCGCGGTATAGATCGACAGGATCGATCGATGTAACTTCGGCGACGCCCGCAGCAGCCACGGCTTCGCGCACCTGCGCGAATGTCGTTCCTTCCGGCAAGATGAGCGAAAAATCGCGTTCGACCGCGGGCAGGCGCGGAAT
>JAGWOX010000281.1 GCA_028877145.1 Acidobacteriota bacterium
CATGGCCGCTTTTCACGACTCCGATTCCACCCTTACGGGCATACCGCAGCCAACGCATTTGACGGGCGAGATGGTGACGGCGGACTTCTTCAGCACACTCGGAGTCAGTCCTGAGATGGGGCGCGCCTTCCGGCCGGAAGAAGAAAAGGCGGGGCACGAAGTCGCGATCCTGAGTCACCGTCTGTGGCAGACGGTGTTTCAGGGCGATCCGAAAATTATTGGCCGGTTAATCACGCTGGACGGGCGCGGCTACACGGTGGTGGGTGTGATGCCGCCGGGATTCCATTTTCCGATCGAGACGCCCGAGGTCGAACTGTGGACGACGAACTCCGTCGACGCCGAAGGCAAGACACCGATGACCGCGCAGCGCGGCGCGCATTTTCTGCAGGTGGTCGCGCGATTGAAGCCGGGAGTGAGCCTGGCGCAGGCGCAGGCCGATATGAGCCGCATCAACGCCAATCTGAAAACCCAATATCCCCGAACAAACACTCATTTCGGGGAGGCGCGTGTTGTGCCGGAACTCGAGCGGCTTGTGGGGAACGTAAAGCCCGCGCTCGTGGTGTTGTTTGTTGCCGTCGGTCTGGTGCTTCTGATCGCGTGCGTGAATGTGGCGAACCTGCTGCTCGCGCGGTCGATGGCGCGGCAGAAGGAGATGGCGATACGGGCCGCGCTCGGCGCAAGCCAGGGCCGCATCGCCCGGCAATTGCTCGTCGAAAGCGTTGTGCTTTCACTGGTCGGGGGCCTGGCGGGGCTGCTGTTGGCCGCGTGGGCAACTGCGGGGCTGGTGCGGCTGGTGCCGCAGAATATTCCGCGCATGGGTCAGATGGGGATCGACGGCTCGGTGTTCCTGTTCACGATGCTCGTCTCGGTCTCGACCGGCATTCTCTTCGGCCTGGCGCCGGCACTGCATTCGTCAAGATCGGGACTCGTTGAACCGCTCAACGAAAACGGCCGCGGGCTTTCGGGCGGCGTGCGACATCAGCGTTTGCGCAGCGCGCTGGTCGTCGCGGAAATGGGGCTGGCGCTGGCTCTTTTGGCCGGGGCCGGATTGCTGATCCGCAGTTTCTCGCGTCTCGAAAAGGTGAATCCGGGCTTCAATCCACAGAGGATGCTGACGTTCACCTTCGACCTTCCCGATGCGCGCTACACGACCGAGCAGCAAGTGACTTTTTACGATCAACTTCTCCGGCGGCTCGACACCCTTCCCGGCGTCCGTTCAGCGGCGGTCATTACGCCATTGCCGTTGGGCGGCAATAACATCGATATTGGATTTTCCATCGTGGGGCAGCCAACCGCCCCCGGCAACGGCCCCGACTCCCTCTTCCGGCTCGTCAGTCCCGGTTATTTCCGCACGATGGGAATCCCGCTCATCGAAGGCCGTGAATTCAACGCCCAGGACACGCGAACTTCGGCTCCGGTGGTCGTGGTGAACCAGGCATTCGCGAGGAAATATTTTCCCGGCAAGGACGGGGTGGGGCAACGTGTAGTTCCCGGCGCGGCGGATCATCCCGTGAAGAAGCATCCCGAATATGAAATCGTAGGCGTGGTGGGAAACGTTCTGTCCCAGAATCTGGACGAACCACCGCAGCCGGAATATTACGCGCCCTATTCGCAGATCATGTTTGGCGGCTACTCGATCGTGGTGCGCGCGGACGTGGCGCCGGAGGGCCTCGCGAGCGCGGTGCGTGGCGTGGTGCGCGAGATGGATCCCGACGTGCCCGTGTACAACATGAAAACGATGGACCAATACCTCGGCAACTCCGTCGCTCAGTCGCGGTTCAGCATGTTGCTGCTCTCGATTTTCGCCGCGATGGCTTTGGTGCTGACGGCGATCGGTCTCTACGGGGTGATCTCGTACGCGGTGGCGCAACGGACGCATGAGATCGGCATCCGCATCGCCCTCGGTGCGGGGCCCAGTGAAGTGTTCGGGGAAGTGCTGGGTTCCGGCGCGCGCATCGCGCTGCTCGGTGTCGCCTGCGGAACGGCCGGAGCGCTGGCCGCCACGCGGCTTTTGCGCGGTCTGCTTTTTGGCGTCAGCGCGAGCGACCCGGCGACGTTCGCCGCCGTCGCTCTGCTGCTGTTCGGCGTGGCGATGCTCGCCTGCTACATTCCGGCCCGCCGCGCGATGAGCGTCGACCCGGTGATCGCCCTGCGGCAGGAGTGAGAATCCGGCAGCAAGGAGAAAAACATGGGAGCGATCTGGCAAGACGTCCGCTACGGCATCCGGCGTCTGGCGCATTCGCCGGGATTCACGCTCGTCGCCATGCTCACTCTCGCGCTCGGCATCGGCGCCAATACTGCTATCTTCAGCGTGATCGACGCCGTGCTGCTCAAATCGTTGCCATATCCGGATTCCAGCCGCATCGTGCTCGTTTGGGGTGTCGAGAAGGTCGAGCGCAAGCACCGAAGCCAGGTTTCCGCAACCGACGTGATGGATTGGCGGAAGCAGAACAGCGTTTTCGAAGATGTGGCCACTTATGGCAACTGGTATCCGACGCTCACCGGCCACGGCGAGGCTCGTCGCGTTCCGGGAATGCTGGTCGGCGATGGCTATTTCGACATCCTGCGCGCCAAGCCCGTGCTCGGCCGCACATTTCTGGCCGAAGAGAACGTCGACGGCAAGGACAACGAAGTTGTCCTGAGCTACGGCTTCTGGAAGCACGACATGGGTGGCGATCCGAACATCGTCGGACAGTCGCTCGTGCTCAGCGGTCGCCCGCACACCATCGTGGGCGTTCTTCCGTCAGGTTTCCGCTCTCTTCCGCTCAGTCTGCTCATGGGACCTCCAGCGCAGATTTACCGGCCCGTAGGGGAAAATTACGACAACAAGATGCGGTCGGCGCGGCACCTTCGCGCGATTGCCCGCCTGAAACCAGGCGTCTCAGTCGCCCAGGCGCAGGCGGACATGAATGTAATCGCGAGCGGCCTCGAACAGCGGTACCCGGCGGACAATTCCAATTACGGTGTGAATGTGGTCCCCATGCAGGAGGATATCGTCAGCGGCCTGCGAATGGCGCTCTTGACGCTATTCGCCGCCGTCGGTTTTGTGCTTTTCATCGCGTGTGCGAATGTGGCGAACTTGTTGCTCGCGCGCTCGCCCCTTCGACAGAGAGAAGTTGCCCTACGCGCGGCGCTGGGCGCGGGCCCCGGGCGCCTGCTTCGCCAGTTTCTCACGGAGAGCGTCCTTCTCTCGGTTACCGGCGGTGCGACGGGCATTCTCCTGGCGATCTTCGGCACGTCGTGGATCGGTGAGATCGGGAAGCGGGTGTTTCCCGCTCTCAACGGAGTCGAAGTGAACCTGCCCGCGCTCGGGTTCACTCTGGCGATTGCCCTGCTCACGGGTGTGCTCTTCGGAATTGCCCCGGCCCGCCGGGCTGCGCGGCTCAACATCAGCGGGGCTCTCAATGAGGGTGGGCGAGGCTCGATGAGTATGGGGAGCGCCTGGCTTCGGGATGTGCTTGTCGTTTCGGAGACGGCTCTGGCCCTGGTTCTCGCCGTGGGTGCGGGTTTGATGATCCGAAGCGTCGCCCAACTCTTCGATCTCAACCCGGGTTTTTCGCCGGGCCATCTGCTGACCATGAATCTCAGCTTGCCGGATGCGAAATATCCAAAATCCGGTGATCGCATTGCCTTCTATCATTCGGTGATAGACAAAATCACGTCACTGCCCGGCGTCGAAGCCGTCGGAACGACCAGCGTCCTTCCGCTTGGTGGGAACTTCGACGGGCGCACCATTCAGATCTTCGACCACCCACGTCCGCGCGGCCAGGAATACTCGGTGGATTATTACGCGGTCACTCCCGAGTACTTCCGCGCGATGAAGATTCCCCTTCGGGAAGGCCGTTTCTTCACCGATGGCGATCGCGAAAACTCAGCTCCCGTTGTCATCGTCAGTGAAACCTTGGCGCGAACGATCTGGCCGGGAGAAGATCCGATCGGCAAACGAATCCGCGCGCCAGGTGAAGTTCCACTCGAACAGGAACCCTGGTCGACGGTGATAGGTGTTGTGAGCGATGTGAAGCAATGGGCGCTCGATCGTCCGGGAACGATGCAGCTCTACGGGCCGGAATGGCAGGTCGGTTTCGGTTGGGCGACGCTCGTCGTGCGCGCGGGAGTTGGCCCGGTGGCTCTCTCGTCTTCGGTCCTGAACGTAATGCATTCGCTCGATCCGGACGAAGCTGCGTTCGACGTGCGAACGATGGATCAGATCGTTTCCGATTCGATTGCCTTGCGGCGTCTGGCCATGGATCTGCTGGCCTCCTTCGCTGTCATGGCCATGGTCCTCGCGCTGGTGGGAATCTATGGAGTGATTTCCTACTCAGTCGCGCAACGCACTTCCGAGATCGGTATCCGCATGGCGCTTGGGGCCCAGCCGCGTGACGTGCTGGGCCTGGTTCTCCGCCACGGTGCGCTCCTGGCATTCGTGGGCGTGGCGATGGGAGTGATCTTGTC
>JAGWOX010000282.1 GCA_028877145.1 Acidobacteriota bacterium
CGCTTACGTGGATGTGAACAGCGCGACAGATTACGCCATCGCGCAGGGCTGGGCCGATCCGCACCGGCTGGCGATATTCGGATGGAGCGCCGGTGGCTTCATGACTTCGTGGACCGTCACGCAAACGCATCGTTACCGTGCGGCCGTCGAGGGCGCGGGCATCACCGACTGGCTGAGCTTCATCCCGGCGAGCGACATCGCACAGATCGATTACGACGCTCGCTGGCCCGAGGGCAATGCGGAACCGTTTCTGAAATTCTCGGCGGTGCAGTTCGCCGACCGGGTGACGACGCCGCTCCTGATCCTGGACGGCACGGCGGATGAGCGCGTGCCCGCGTTTCAGGGCCGCGAATTTTTCATTCTGCTCGCCGAGCGGAAGAAGACGGTGAAGCAGGTGCTCTATCCTGGCGCACCGCATTTCCCCACGGTGTGGGAGCAGCGGCGGGATGTCTGGAACCAGATTCGGGAGTGGCTGGATAAGTACAATCCGTAGGCCGCGAGCCATGTAATGGAATTGCGGGAATCCGTAGGGGCGACCCGGCGGGTCGCCCTGTTCATTCACGCGACTAACTCTCTCCACGGAATAATTCGTGGTGTAGGGAAGAGGCGGCGGACCAAACACGCGCGACGTAACCGCATCCGTGATGGGGTACGAGGGCGACCCAACGGGTCGCCCCTACATCGTCACATCTTTCGGCTTGACCGCTACAGCCCGAGACAGAAATTTCCTCTCCGACCCCAGTTCCTCTTCTGTGGTGTCTATGGTAGGTTTCAAGACTCGCGCAGGGATCTTCAGGATCCGGTACGCGATTTTCTTCAGGAGCACGCGATGAATCGACTCTTGTCAAAGAGCTGCTGGTTGTTGGCTTGTCTGATTCTGTTGGCCGGCGCGGCGCCATCCTTGCGCGCGCAGGTACCGAAGACAGCCGGGACGCGCTCGTGGACGGCGAGCGACGTTATCTTCCAGCAAAATGCGGCGGACTTTCGCGTATCGCCCAACGGGCATTGGGCCGTTTGGGTGAACAGCGCGATGAATCGCGAGACGGACAGGCGGGAGAGCAACCTGTTCCTTTCGAACCCCGAGAACGGCCAGGAAATCCAGTTGACGCGCGGGGACGATGTGGCCGTCAGCCCGCGCTGGTCTCCCGACGGAAAACTGATCGCGTTCTTCTTCACGCGCAAACCGGCCGACGCGAAGCCTGGAGCGGAAGAGGCGCGGCGGCAGATCTGGCTGCTGAGCGCCGAGGGCGGCGAGCCGTGGCCACTGACGCACCTTTCGCGCGGCGTCGACATGTTCGAATGGTCGGGGAATGATTCCATCGTCTACAGCGCGGAGGAGGATCCGGCGCTCTGGGAGCAGGAAACGCGCGCGCGCAAGGACGACACCCGCGCCATCGAAAACGCCGAGCGGACGCCGCCGGTGCGCTTGTTCCGCGTGAGCGTTCCCGGTGGCGACGTCACTCGCCTGACCACGAATACCGACTGGATTCGCAATTTCGACGTCTCGCCCGACGGTCGCTGGGCGGTGACGGTGAACCAGCAGGAACTGGCCTACGCGTGGGACCAGAAGACGCTGCCGAAAACGTTTCTCGTCGATCTTTCGAATGGCGAGCAAAAACAGATTTTTTCCGAAGGCCGCATCGCGCCCTTCGTAGTGAAGTTCGCACGCGACGGCTCGGGCATTTACGCCGTCGCGCCCTATTCCAGTTCGCCGCGCTTCCTCATGGCGACGATCGACCTGGTCTACTTCTACGACATGGCCGGCGGCAATGTGACCAAGGTGGATCTCCACTGGGAGAACGCGCTCGGCCGAGGATTCCAGGTGATCAAGGGCGGATTCATCGCGTTGCTGGCCGACGGCGTGCGCTTCCGGCCGGCCCGTTACGTGCGTGAGGGCGGGACGTGGCGGCAGGAGTTCCTCACCGGCGAGCATGACCGGAACATTTTCGGTTTCGAGCTGGGGCCTGATGGCCGGACGTTCGTATACGAATACACGACGGCAAGCACGCCCCCGCAATGGTTCCGCGCGACGCTCGATGGCACGTCGATCGGCAAGCCGCTCCCAATCACGAAATTGAATCCGTCGTTCAAGGACAAGGTGATCTCGAAAACGGAGGTCATCCATTGGAAAGGCTCGCTGGACGAGACTGTCGACGGCGTTCTCTACTACCCGCACAACTATCAGCCCGGACATCACTATCCGCTGCTCCTGATGATTCACGGCGGGCCGACGGGATACGACGTCGATGGATGGGAGCAAAGCTGGGCCTATCCGATGCAGCTTTACACCGAGCGCGGCGCATTTGCGTTGAAGGTGAACTATCACGGCAGCGGCAATTACGGGCTGAAGTGGGCGGAGTCAATCTGCTGCGGCAAGTATTACAAGCTCGAGGTACCGGACATCGAGAAGGGGGTCGATTCGCTGATCGCGAAGGGCATGGTCGATCCGAACCAGGTGGCGACGATGGGGTGGTCGAACGGAGCAATCCTTTCGATCGCTCTCGCGATTGAGGACCCCGATCGCTACAAGGTGCTTTCGGAAGGGGCGGGCGACGTCGAATGGATCAGCGACTGGGCCAACGTGGATTTCGGCGAATCGTTCGACGCCTATTATTTCGGCGCGAACCCGATCCAGAACCCGCAGCTCTATGTGCAAGAGTCGCCGTTCTTCAGAATTTCCCGGCTGAAAGCCCCGACGATCATCTTTCAGGGCATGGAGGACCGCAACGTGCCGACAGATCAAAGCTGGGACCTCTATCGCGCCATCTACTGGACGAACAAGGTGCCGCATCGTTTCTTCCTCTTCCCCGGCGAGCCGCATGGGCCGCAGAAGGCCACGCACCAGTTGCGCAAGGTGGACGAGGAGCTGGCGTGGTTCGAAAAATATTTCTTCCATTCGGGGCCGCCGGCGAACGAAGCGGTGAAGCAAGGCTCGCTGCTCGACGCGATGATCGACAGCCGCCACGCGGGACGGAACTACGGAGTGGAATTTCACAACGTGCTCATTCCTCAAGTAGTGGCGCACGGGCTTCTCGAGGTTGGGCGGTTCGAGGTGACGCGCGCGCAGTTCGCCGCTTTCGATCCGCATTACGCCGTCGCACCCGGCACGGAGAACTATCCGGCAAACGATATCAGCTTCGAGCAGGCCAAGGCGTATTGCGCCTGGCTCAGCAAGCTGACGGGCGAGACCTACCGCCTGCCTACCGCCGCAGAGGCCAAGAAGCTCTACCAGCCCAGCACGAAAGACAACACGCTCGATTCCTGGGCGGGCTATCCCATCAATCCTGATGACATGCACCGTCTCGACTCGATGCTCGATACGCTGGCGCCTGGCGCGCTGCTGCGGCCGGTGGGCAGTTTTCCAGGCGTCTCAGGGCAGGGTGAACCGGACGTCTACGATCTGGGCGGCAATGTGGCGGAGTGGGTGATCGAGGCAAACGGCACCGGCAAAACAGAAGGCGGCAGCGCCGACCGGCCGGCCGATCCGAAAGCGCGCTATCGAGCGGCGGATGCCTCCTATACCGGCTTCCGCGTGGTGCGCGCGGCGAAGCCATAGAAGAGACACACTGCAAGCATGCTTTACGTCGGGCCGAAGCGTATTTGGTAGCAAAGGCATTCCTGCCTGTGCGGTTTTCGCCAGAGTGGATCGAGGCGGTAGGTCCAGTTGCACACAGGCGCACAGGCAAGAATGCCTGTGCTACGGATGAATCCAGAGTTTGTGCTACGAAGCTCGTTCTTGTCCGGTGGAAGACGTGGCGCGCCGTGCGCACATGCGGGGAACACGGTTCGGGGCTAGGATAGCCGGATGGGGCAGTTCTTGAGGCGCGTGGCGAGGGCCGTCTTCAACCGCGAGACGATCTCCCAATTGATCGTCCTATGGTTCGCGGTGTGGATTCTTTGGTGGTTCCGGCGATGGATGGGTCATGGGCCGATAACTTTTCCGGATCCGACGGCTCCTGGTGCGCGCGACTATTACAACGTGGCGATGAGGACGCTAATACGGAGCCTGCTCCAGAGCCTTTTCATTTCGTCGCTGGCTTTGCTTGCCTGGCGCGTGCTGCATCGCCACCCAGCCGGCGATTCGGGGTTCGGGCAGAGCGGTTCACGATAGCCTGCACGCGCGGGACAGGCACTTGTACCCGCGCACTGCTTTTCCGTACAATTTTTGGTGAGGTTCCGATCGATGCCCATCTACGAATATGTTTGTCAAGACTGCCAGACCCGCTACGAGCGGCTCGTGCTCGGCAAGAACGGCGATATTTCCTGCCCGCAATGCGGCAGCCACAAAGGAAAGTTGCAATTCTCCGTCTTCGCGGCGCCCCATGGCGAGGAGTCCTCTTCCTCCGCTGACGCCGCGCCTTCCTGCGGCTGCAACCCTTACGGCTGCGGCTGTAACTAACCGGGACTAAACTGCCGGCTACCTTTTCGCTCCTTGCTGGGTGGAG
>JAGWOX010000283.1 GCA_028877145.1 Acidobacteriota bacterium
TCCACCTCGACGTCCCCGAGCGCCTGTGGGATGTCGCCTGCCTCCTCCAGAATCCCGATCGCTTCGCCATCGAGGCGGTTCACTCCCGCTACAAGCCCGAGGAACAGGTCGCCTCGATTTCCGCCACCCGTCTGCACAACATCGCCGGCAAATACACCGGCAAGGACGACCCCATCGCCATCGTTCGCACGCAGGGAATCTTCCCTGCGCCGGAAGAGGTCGTCGAGCCCTGGATGCTCGGCCATTTCGTTTCCGGCGATTGCCGTGGCTCTCACGTCATGCCCATGATGCCGGTCGCGATCGATACCCCGGTCGCCGGCGCTTTCTGCCTCCCGATCGTGAGCTGCCTGGCCTTCTCGATGGATGAAAAGGGCGTGTTCTCGACAGAAGTGATCGACCTCTTCGGCAATGTGGCTTGGGATGCGGTGCGCCTCAAGGTGCAGCAAAAGGCCGACGAATGGCGCCGGCAGGGTTTCGTCGGAGCGACCATGGCTTCACACACCGAACTCGCCTACACCGGCATCGTCGATACGCTCAAGTCGCTCGAAAAGGAATTCTCTCTGCGGCACGAATCGCTCGCCGTCTCGGGCGACTGAATCCTTCTTCAGGAGTTCCTGAAGACGAAAAAGGGAGCGGCCGAGGCCGCTCCCTTCTGTTCGGGAACTGGAAAGGAGGAAATGCCGTATCCGCTTCATCCTTTGCCGGGCGCCCGGTACTTGACGGTTTTCTTGATGGCCTGATCGACCTCCTCCGGCGTCAATAGCGTTGTGGTCCGCGTCACCGCGCCACCGGACGCGTTCACCGCGAGCGCCATTGCCGCCGCGGTCACGTTGTCAGGAATATCCATGATCACCACCACATCGTGCTTTCCGAACGCGAAATACATCCCTTCGACCTTGCCGCCGAGCGACTTCGCCGCCGCTGCGATGGCCTCTCGCCGTCCCGTCCCTCCCTCTTTCATCAATCCCTTCAGTCCCTCGGGCGTATAGGACGCCTCAACCAGAAATTTCGGCATGGTTCACCTTCCTCTGCTACCTGTCTTTGCGTCTTACGGCCGTCTGGCCGTGGTAGAAGCACGCTATTCCCGCCGCAGCGTCTGGGCAAGCGTTTTGTTTTAGGGGAGGAATTTCGCGGACAGAATCAGATCCGTGCGCGGTTCGGTGCCCTCAGTGCTTCTCTTCAGAGAGACTGTCGCCCGCCAGCCAGGGCGCGAGCACCAACTCCTCGCTCGTGCACATTTCCGTTCGATTCCGCCCCGCCCGCTTCGCGCGGTAGAGGGCAAGATCGGCGGCGCGGACGAGCGCCGTCGACGCCGGCGCTTCTTCCGGCGAACTGACAGCCACGCCCAGGCTCGCCGTTATCCGAATGGTCCCGCTCGGCGTCTCGAACGGGCGCTCCGAGAGTCGCAGTCCGATGCGCCGCGCCAGAGCGTCGGCTGGTCCCGCCTCGATCCCCGGAACCACGATGATGAACTCCTCGCCGCCGTACCGGCCGACGGCGTCGTAAGGCCGCACGCAGGAAAGCAGCCGCCGCGACGCCTCGCGGAGCACCTCGTCTCCCATCAAATGACCGTATCGATCGTTCACTTCTTTGAAATGGTCGATGTCTACCATCAGCACCGCCACCGGTTGCCGGGAACGAGACGCGCGGTCCAGCTCGCGATCCAGAATGTTCAGCGCCTCGCCATGATTCCAAAGCCCGGTCAGCGGGTCGTGCGTAGCCTGGTAACGCAGCGCCTCGCGCGCGGCGATCAGTTCGTCCTGCGCCGCCAGGATCCGCCGCCCCACGTGAAGCCGTGCACGCAGCTCCGCGGCATCGAATGGCTTTACCAAATAATCGTCGGCGCCGGCGTCGAGCGCTGTGAGCAGGTCCTGCTTCTGGCTCACCGCCGTCAGCAGCAGGATGTAGACGTACGGCCGAGCGGGATTCTCGCGTACCTTCCGGCACACGTCCACTCCCTCCAGACCCGGCAGCATCCAATCGAGCAGTGCCAGTCGCGGCGAATCGTTCGTCTCCAGAATTTGCCACGCCTCGGCCCCGTCTCCCACCGCGATCACTTCGTAACCCCATTTGCCCACAATACTCACCACCACCCGCCGAGTCACCGGATCGTCTTCGGCGACCAGCACGCGAGCCGGTCCTTCGCACACGGGAACAGCAAGGCTGGAGCCCGCCGTCTCCGCGTTGACCGACGGCATCTCTCTCATTTCGCAATCTCCTCGCGGAACGGCTCGAGGCTCGCCAATAGCCGCTTGAGTTCGCTCTCCAGATGACCGAAGGCCGCCGCTGCCTCGCTAGCGCCCGTGCCGCGCCGCGCGCATTCTTCCAGTTCGGCCGCGGCGCGGAACGCGGGCCCGCTTCCAAAATTCCCGACCGCGCCCTTCAGGGTGTGCGCCGCGCGGTAGACCGCCTGAAGATTGTTACATTCGAGCGCAGCGCTTGCCTGCTCCATCAAGACCAGCGCCTCGCCGTCGAGCAGATTCACCATCTCTCCCACCAGCCCCCGATCCCCTTCGAGCCGCGCCAGCAGCGCGTCCGCATCGAACGGCTCCTCGGGGGAGAGAACGGAGACGGGTTCCGCGCCCGCGTCCTTGGCATGGCCCAAGGCTAGGTAGCGGTCGATCACCTTCGCGAGCATGGCCGGTACGATCGGTTTGGCCAGGTAATCATCCGCCCCGGCCTCCAAACACCGTTCCCGGTCGCCTTTCATCGCATGCGCCGTGAGCACGATGATCGGAACGTGCGCCCCGTCTTCTTTTTCCTTCTCACGAATCCGCCGCGTGGCTTCGAGCCCGTCTACCACCGGCATCTGCACGTCCATCAAGATCAGGTCCACGCTTTCCCGCGACCATAACGCAAATGCCTCGGCGCCATTCGTCGCCGGCAGGACCGCACAGCCACGCTTCTCCAGCAACCGCGCCGCCAGCCGGCGATTCACCGCGTTGTCCTCGGCGAGCAGCACTTTCCTTCCAGTTCCGGAAAGCGGTGCCGGGGCATCGTCGACTGCTTCCGACTTCTCAGGGATGTCTGACGGATTTGCCGTGACTCTCAGAATCGTGTTGAGCAATTCGGATTGCTGCACGGGCTTGATGAGAAACGCGTCGTAAACGGCCCGCCGCGCCACGCCGGTTTTCCCCGGGTGCCCCATGGAACTGAGCAAAATGATCTTCGTCGTAGCGAGCGCAGGATGCGTTCGGATTTGCTTGACCAGACTGAACCCGTCAACCTCCGGCATTTGCGCGTCGACGATCGCGAGCGGGAAGGGATGGCCTGCCACCTGCGCTTCTTCCAGCGCATGGAACGCTGCCGCCGCCGTCGGGACCTCCTCGGGCTCCAGCCGCCACTGCCGCAGCATTTCCACGAGTATCTGCCGGTTGGCTTCGTTGTCGTCGACCACAAGAACACGGCGGCCTTCGAGTTCGCCCGGATGCGCGGTCCGCGGCGGCGAAGAGCCGGCCGGCGGGCGCTCGAATCGCGCGGTGAAATGGACTGTGCTCCCGCGGCCCTCCTCGCTCTCCACCCAGATGCGTCCGTTCATCCGGTCGACCAGATACCTTACGATCGCCAGCCCCAGTCCCGTCCCGCCGAATCGCCGGGTTGTCGAACTGTCGGCCTGGGTGAACGCCTCGAAGATGCGCTCGCGCTGCTCGGCCGGGATCCCGATGCCCGTGTCGCGCACCAGGAAATGCAGCGTGACGCCTTCGGCCGATTCCGACTCCCGCGAAATTTCCACCACCACTTCGCCCTTCGCGGTGAACTTCACCGCGTTTCCAACCAGATTCACCAGCACCTGTCGCAGCCGGCTCGGATCGCCCACCAGCCATTCCGGCACGTCCGGCCGCACGCGCCACGCCAGCTCCAGCCCCTTGCGGAACGCCCAGTGCCCGAGCGATTTCATCTTTTCGCCCAGGTCGTCCCGCAGGCAGAAGGGAATCTCCTCGAATTCCAGCTTGCCCGCCTCGATCTTCGCGAAGTCCAGAATGTCGTTGAGCAGCGAAAGCAGCGATTCGGCCGACGATTTCACCAGCGTCAGATATTCCCGCTGCTCCTCGGAAAGATCGGTTTCGAGCGCCAGCGCCGTCATCCCCAGCACGCCGTTCATCGGCGTCCGGATCTCGTGGCTCATGTTGGCGAGGAATTCGCTCTTCGCGCGATTCGCCTGCTCGGCGATCTCCTTGGCGCGCTCGAGTTCCTCCCGCACCTGGTTGCGCGTCGTCACGTCGCGGGCGATCGTCAGCCACGCCGGCCGCCCCTCGAAAACGATTCGGTCGGAATGCATCTCGACGTCGATCCGCCGGCCGTCTCGCGTGACGTGCACGTAATTGGAAGCCGCGTCCGGCTTGTCCGTCTCGTACGAGGGAATCGCCAATCGCTTGTCATCAGCCGGCTGCAGATCCACCGGCCTCATCTGCCGCAATTCATCGAGGCCGTACCCGTAGACG
>JAGWOX010000022.1 GCA_028877145.1 Acidobacteriota bacterium
GCCGCTCTCTTTGTCGAGAGCGTAAAAGAAATTCGGATTCGTGCCGCCGAGGAACAGATATTTCCCGTCGAGCACCGCCGACGACATGCTGACAAACGAAACGATATCAGACGCCCAGGCCGGCTTGCCGTTCGCCGCGTTCAATTTGTACACGTGCCCGTCGCCGGTGCCGATATAGAGGAAACCGTCTTCATAAGCCGCGGTCGGCATGGCCTCGCCGGGAAAATGGTAGGACCAGATTTCCTTGCCGGTTCGAGCATCGAGCGCGTACATGGAGTTGAGTCCCGGCCCGCGCGTCGGCCGCTTCCCTTGGACGTAGAGCATTGTGTTGGCGTAATTGAAATAGGCGCTGCCGGTCGTCACATACACGCGTCCATCCGCGACCAGCGGATTGCTCATCGTCATGTTCCAGCCGTAATGCGCCCAGATCAGCTTCCCGGTGACGGCGTTGAGCGCATAGGTGTAACCGTTATCGCTGCCCACGTACGCGACCCCTTTCACCACGGATACGCCGACCGGCATCCCCACGCTGTAGGCCGTCGTCAGGACATTGTGATTCAGGGGAGGGCCGTCGAGAGGCAGCGCGCCCGCTCCGGCGAATTTCCAATTCACTCCTCGCTGCAGAATCGCCGGAGCGTTTTTGGGCAGTTCGAACACGGCGTTGCGTCCGGGATTCGACGCGTAGGTGGTCCAGACAGCAGGGAATTGCGAGGCAATTTCGGCGCTGGGCAGGTTTTCCGGAAAATACTGGCTCGGAAACTCCGCCGTCACGGGCTTTGCGGATGGATCTTCCTGATGGGCAAATATCGAACGGGGCAAGGCGAGCCAGGCACAGGCCGCCAGAATCATCACGGCATAAAAGGCTTTGCCATACTGCTTGCTGCTAACGGATGCGTACTCTCCGACAGAATGCTTTCTCAACATGAAAAGTCTCCGATAATGGCGTTGGAAAATTCTGGTTCACTCCAGGCGCAGCGTGCCGCGCGGAACAAAGCCCGAATTGCGACACACTTCGCGCTATGCATTTCGTCAATCCGGATGGGAATGAAACGCGAGTCTAGATGCGCAATACAGGAGGAGCCAGGAAGAGCGGCAAGGATGGAGAAGAATCAACCAGGGCCGGCGCCGTGCTAGCGTGCGAGACGGCCTGTCCCAGCTGCGGAACGCCCGCAGGGACGAGTGGGCCACGATGAATCCATACAGCGGTCTCGATCGCGCTGGCAATCAAATTCCGTGCGTCAATGAAACAGGCTGAACTCTGCAATGGAGCCGGAATCTTGTCTGCATCGGGAATCGCCAGAAGGTGCCCAGATGTAGCGCGACCCGCGCTGAACACCGAACGCAGACATGCCCCGCTCGGAGCGAAGGCGCCCGCAAACGAGGTAGCCAATACCACGAACGCGACAAGATGTTTCGCGCGCAAATTCATCGCAAGCTTGGATGCGCCGTCCCACCCCCAGGATGCAGGCGCAGGGAAGAAAGCCCGAGCCGGCAATCAAAAGGACGATCGGGTCGTCATCCATTGACAGGAAATCAAGGCCTAAGCTGTGCTACTTGCTCGGCGTCAACGTGCCGACTGTGCAGCTCGAATTTAGTGGCACGTATCCAGGTTGGCCGCTCGCGGTTTGGTAGATCCTGCGTCCGGCAACGAGGACAGTCCCTCCACCGGTAAGAGTTCCATTGGGTTGCAACACGAGCGAGAAAGGCCCTGTATCATTCTTGAATTTGACGACGAGTTGGCTGCTTTCCGGCACTACAGCATAGCCCTCCGCATTCAGTGCTTGACCGCATTCCAAAGTTGCTGAATCGCCGCGGAACTCAATCTTCAGCCCGCCCGGCGAAACGTAGGTGCCGCCCAATTGATCTCCAAACACCTGCGGTCAAGCTGATCGCATCATGGTTGTGACTCGCCAGACCCTCCCGGCGAGGAAGACAACATGATCGCCTCCTCTAGCCCGAGCGGCGCGCTGGCGGGCTGTCGGATGACGGTACGACCCCTCCTTCCGCCGCACCCCACTGTTTTCCAGGCCGCCATTGCCTTGAGAAATGGGCCGGAAAATTGCGTTCGGAGGCGGCCAGTTGTATATTTTCAGTCTGTCTGTAAATGATAAAGGAAGTCCCCACAGATACCCTTCCACATGCCCCCACAGTCAGCACAAGACCTCACAAGCAGAGGCGCCGGAGAGGAGAAGGTTGAGGCTCGCGTCACGGCAAGCTATCCGCTGATTATTCAGGGCGGCATGGGCGCCGGTGTTTCCAATTGGTGCCTTGCGCGCGCAGTGTCCCGGCTCGGTCAGCTCGGGGTTGTGTCTGGAACCGCTCTGGATCATATCTTTGCCAGGCGACTGCAGGACGGCGATCCCGGCGGACACATGCGCCGCGGCCTCGATCATCTCCCTTTCCCCGAGATGGCCGAGCGTATCTGGCGTGCCTACTATATCCCCGGCGGCAAACCCGGGAACGCGTCGTACAAGACTCTGCCTCTGCAGACGAAAGACGGCCCTCGTGAAATGAGGGAGCTTTGCATTGCGGCCAACTTCGTCGAGGTGTTTCTCGCCAGGGAAGGCCACGACAATCCGGTGGGAATCAACTATCTCGAAAAAATCCAGACTCCGCACCTGGCTTCTCTCTACGGTGCCATGCTCGCCGGTGTGGGTTACGTCCTGATGGGCGCGGGAATTCCCCTGAAGATTCCTGCCGTGCTCGATCGTTTCAGCAATCACGAAACCGCAACCTATCCCCTCCACGTTGCAGGCGCGCAGGAGGGCGACGACACGACCATGACATTCGTCCCGCGAGAATACATGGAGCGCGATCTTCCGCCATTGGCCCGTCCCCGGTTTCTCGTGATCGTCTCTTCCAACACCCTCGCCACGACGATGCTCAGGAAGGCCAACGGAAGCGTTGACGGTCTGGTCATCGAAGGCTGGACGGCGGGAGGCCACAATGCGCCGCCGCGGGGGAAACTCCAGCTCGACGAAAAGGGCGAAGCGATTTACGGAGAACGCGACAAGGTTGACCTCGAAAAAATACGGGAACTTGGCCTGCCGTTCTGGCTTGCCGGAGGATACGGCTCCTCGGAAAAGCTGCGCGAAGCCGTGGCCGCGGGCGCCACGGGCGTTCAGGTAGGAACCGCATTCGCGTTCTGCGCCGAGTCAGGGTTGAGAGACGACTACAAGCAGGCTCTTATACAGAAGGCCATCCGCGGTGAGGTCCGAGTCTCCACGGATTCCCAGGCTTCCCCCACCAGTTTCCCGTTCAAGGTTGCACATCTGGAGGGCTCGCTCTCGGAAAACGAAGTTTATCTGGCCAGGCCTCGCATCTGCGATCTTGGCTATTTGCGCGAGGCCTACAGAACCGCCGAGGGCGCGATTGATTACCGCTGCCCCGCGGAGCCGGTGTCGGTATACGTCTCCAAGGGCGGAAAGCCGGAAACCACACGCGAGAAGAAGTGCCTCTGCAATGCGCTGCTGGCAACGGTGGGACTTCCTCAGGTGCGGACCGGCAAATATACCGAAGCAGGTTTGGTGACCTCCGGAAACGACTTGGCCGGAATTACGCGCTTCCTGCCGCCCGATGGAAGTGGCTACAACGCCGCGGATGTCATAGCCAAGCTCCTCGACGGTTAATTCCGCGTCCGTTGCGGTGGCTTGACGATCCGACCATCTCTGGCGTCTGCCGCGTGATTGCCGACGAGCACGCTCCCAAAGGCATTCCTCTTCCGGCCGACACAGAACGGGCATTCTTTATTCCGGTAGCAACCTTTCGTTATACTCATGCGTGTCAACTCTCACCGAGAGCCCGCTCTTTCGCCGTGTCACGCCGGGTATCGAGACCCTCCACTCCAATTTCAGCCTGCCGCGGCATCGCCACTTAAACGCATACGCTACCGTCGTTCTCGCGGGCACGTTTGAGGAATCCGGTTACGTAGGGCGAATACGCGCCACGGCGGGAGATGTGTTGGTGCATCCCACGCTCGATTGCCACGCGAATCATATGGTTTCCGCCGGCGTAAAGCTGATACGGCTGGAATGGGCGGACGTAAGAGTCGGCGGCGGCCTTTATCGCTTGGACGAAGTAGACGACTTGGCCATGATCGCGGAAAAAGACCCGACCGAAGCCACTCTTTTCCTGGAGCACGCACTTGGAAAGAATGGCGGCTCGACGCCCGGAAAAAGTAACGACTGGCCCGACCTGTTAGCCGCGGACCTGGCGCGCGACACTTCGACGGCTATTGGCGACTGGGCAGAGGAGAATGGCTTGGCCCGGGAAACTGTGTGCCGGGGATTCGCCAGCGCGTACGGAATTGCGCCGTCCGCATTTCGCGCCGAGTTGCGGGCTCGTGCGGCGTGGCTTCGCGTGATACGAGGGTCCGACGGCCTTTGCACCATCGCCGCCGAGACCGGCTTTGCGGACCAGGCCCACATGACCAGATGGATTCATCGCATCACGGGTGCGACACCCGCCCTTTGGCGCCGGGAGCAGAGCTTCCAGACCGGGAATTGCGGCCCCAGAGGCTAAAGCGGCATTGATACCGCGCCGGATCCGGCGCGGCCGTGAGTTCAACTTTCGACGCTTCCCGCTGCTGGACCCCGTTTTGCCGAAGGCTTGGCAAGGAAAGCGTAGACGGGGATTCCGCTGGCAACGAGTGCGATTCCGATCAGCGCTCCCCCAGGCCGCTCGACGATCGTGATGATCACCAGCCCGATTGCCGCGACGCAGAACAGCAGGGGAACCAAGGGATACCCGGGAACGCGAAACAAACGATCGATTTGCGGCTGCGTGCGCCTGAGCACCAAAACGGCTCCAACCGCCAAGCCGTAAAAGATCCACGCCGTGAAGATGACATCCGTGAAAAGCTGCTCGTAGGTGCCGGAGACGGCCAGCACCGCTGACCAGACGCCTTGGACGATCAGCGCGAGCATTGGCGTGCGATAGCGGCTGCTGATTTGGCCGAAAATGCCGGGAAATGAGCCATCGCGTGCCATGGCGTAGTAGACGCGTGGGCCCGTGAGCACCAGGCCGTTCATCGAACCCAATATCGAAACGAGGATCAGAATCGATATGACGGTCTTGGCCGCCGGACCGAGAAGCTTCCCGACCGCAAAGGCAGCCAGGGCGTTGCTGCCGCGTATTTCGCCCGGCGACAGTAAATGGTAATAACCGATGTTCGCCACCAAATAAATCAACATGATGATGGCGGTGCCGTAGAAAAGGCCCTTCGGCAGGTCCGATTGGGGCCGTTTCATCTCGCCGGCGACGAACGATACGACGTGCCAGCCTTCGTAGGCGAACAACACGGCCACGAGCGCGATGCCGAATCTCGCCAGAGAGAATGCCGGGCCACCGGCATTTGGCGCCACTTCGAAAAGATGAAGAGGACGCGAACCACGAGCGCACAAAAGAAGGATGATTCCCGCCAGCCCGCTGATTTTGGCGATGGCGATCAGATTCTGTGTGAGTTTGCCTCCGCGAATCCCGAGGCAGCTGATGATGGTGAACACGAGCACGCATGCGGCGCTCAAGGCTTTTTCTTGCATCGTGGTCATCGGCAGAATCTGTCCCACGTAGAGTCCGAAGGCGACTGCCAGCGCCGCAATGCTTCCGGAATGAATCAGAAAGAGCAGGCCCCACGCATACAGGAAAGCGGGAAGCGGGCCATAAGCCTTCCGCAAATAGAGGCAGAGGCCGCCCGTTCCCGGATACATGGAACCGAGTTCCGCCAGCGATAACGCGCCGAATACCGTCAGGATTCCGCCAACCACCCAGACGAGCAGAACCGTTCCCAGCGAATTCAGATCGGCGGCGATGACGCTGGGAATGAGGAAAATTCCGGATCCGATGGTGGTGCCGACGACGATAGCCACAGCGTCGAAGAGGTTCAGTTCCTTCCGCAAGGCGAGCGGAGGGGCAGCGGTGTTTGTGGAGCCGGGAGCGGCGCCGGCACACCCCGAGCCTTCTTTTGAATTCAAGGCTTCCCTCGTGTCATCGAATCTTCGCCGCTCGCGCGGTGATGGATTCCCGTCTTGGCGCGCGGGAGTAATTGAAGGAAATCATCGTGAGGGGTGCCCGCGATGATTGACAGCGAGTTCTGAAGAGAGCTTCTTGCAAAAAGTCTCCTGCCGCTTGGTCCATTCGTATCCGTTTTTTCTGTAAAAGCCGTGAGCGCGTTTCCGCTTGACGTTTGAACGCACCGAAATGATTGCGCAGCCGCTTCTCCGGGCCCATTCCTCGGCGGTCTCCAGCAGCATCTTTCCAACTCCTTGCGAGCGCGCTTCCTCGCTCACTACCAGCCCGCTGATCTCCGCGAACGCTTCCAATTCCACGCTCCGGAACAAGTAGACCCCAATCCAGCCCGCAATCTCCTCCTTGGAGATTTCGGCGACGTACACGGCATATTGCTTGCGGTCCAGCATGTCAACAAGCCGCTGCCGCACTTCTTCCGGCGTGCATGGATAGCCGAGCTGGCCCGCCAAATCCGCCATTCTGGCGAAGTCCTGCGGCCGTGGCGCGCGAACGACACATGTCCCTGATTCCGAAACGTCAGTCCGCGCGCGCTTCATTTCAGTCGAATCTCCTCCCCGACTTCAGCGTTTCCACAGCCATACACTTTTCCGGATTCGTGGCGCTTACTTTCCTGATCGTCCCAATTGCTCCAGAACCTTTTGCGCCTGCTCACGCTGCAGAATCAAGGGCGAACTCAGATCCATCTGAACGTCGGCGCGAAACTGTTTTAACCCGAAGGTTGCCACGAGCTGTTCTCCTGTCAGGCGCACCAGTAGAAACGGATCGTCCAAGGCCGCACGGACCGTCGCCGCGAGTTCCTGTGCGTGATCACGCTCGACTGACGCTTTCAACTCCGCGAGTCCGGCGAGCGCGCTCAATCGGATGCGTTCCGGTATGCCCGGCTGCGCCTCCGCGAGCAGAATCGCTGCTGCGCGCGGATCTTTCGTAGCGGCCAAGCCTCCCAGGGTCGCTTGCATGACGTACACTTCCGGCTTCGCCGCCGCCTCCCTCCGCAACACGTCGAATGCATTCGCGGCGCCGGACTTGCCGATGTCCATCGCGGCGGCCGCTTCCACCGCGTAACTGACGTCGTTATGCAACGCGTTCACCAGCGCGTCGTAGACCTCGCGGTCCTTCGAAAAATCTTCCAGCGATTCCGCCGCCTTGGTCCGCACGCGGCTGTCCGGTTGCTTCAATGCCGCGAGGAGCGCCTTTTTGGCCTGCTCGTTGTGTATCCTGCCCAGGCTCGTCGCCGCCGCCGCGCGCACGCCATAGAACTCATCCGTATCGAGCACATGTGCGAGCGCCTTGACGCGCGCGTCGTCACCACCCTGTGCTGAAGTGCCCAACTGCTCGACAGCCCACAACCGGCTCATCATCGCCGGGTCTTTCTCTGCCTCAGCGGTCAGCGCTGTTACGGGCTGCTCGAACCGCACTGTCTTGTCGATGAAATCGTTCGGATCGAAATCCACCCACAGTGGCTTGAAATCCAGCGGCACGTCGAATTCCTGCTGTTGCAAATGGTCGCGAACCTGTACGTCCTTTTGCTCGCCATTCGCGCCGTGGAAAGCCAACTCGATCGGCATCTCGAATACCGGCGTCTTCGCGTCCACGTGCTGGGTCTGCTCCACCGTCACCTTCTCAACTTTCGTCTCCTCGTCGTAACTCGTTTCCACGCGGTAGTCCGGGTGCCCCGCCATGAAAACCCACTCGCGGAAAAACCACCCCAGTTCCAGGCCCGTGCTCGCGCGAATCGCCTCGATCAAATCGTCCGTGTCTGCCGTGTGCTCGTGATGCGTTGTCAAATACTGATGCAATGCCCGAAAGAGGGCCTCGCGTTGCGACGCCGGGTGCGAGGCGGCCGAGGAGCCGTCCACCAGGTACCGCAGCATATCGATGACCGCCGCGCCTTTTTCGTGCGTGGTCGCGTCGAACATGTCCAGGGGATCGCGGTAATGCCTGTCGACAATCGGCCGTTGATATTTCGCGCGTTCCTCCTGTTGCTCGGCGAGCTGGTCGTTGTAAACAGCGAACCGGTACGCGTCGTATCCCTCGTGGTGCTGCGTATACAGCGCCTCCATGTAGGTCGCGAATCCCTCGTTCAGCCAGATGTTCGGCCAGTCGCGCCCCTGCACGTAATCGCCGAACCAGTGCTGCCCCAGTTCGTGCGATACGAGGTCCGTGCTCGGATAATCGGCGTCGGCGCGCGCGTCGTGCAGCGTGAAATCCTTGAGCGTGGTCGCGCTCACGTTTTCCTGCCCGCCGAAGATGAAATTGTGCACCGTGGTTTGCGCGTATTGCTCGTAGGGATATTCCACGCCCGTCGCGCGCGAGAAAAACCCGATCATATCCGGCGTCAGATGAAACGAGCGCCGCGCCGTCGCATCGTCCACGTAATCGGGCACGTAATAGTCGACCGGCTTCCCATGGTACGTGTCCGCCACCTTGCGCCACGGTCCCACGGCAATCGAAATCAGGTAGGAGCTGTGCGGAACGCTTTCCACCCAGTCGAAGGTCGCCTTGCCATTCGCGCGCGTCACCTTCACCAGTTTTCCGTTCGATACCACGCTTTGCCCATCCGGCACCGTGGTGATCGTCTCGCTCGTCGCCATGTCGTTCGGATAATCCCAGCACGGAAACCAGAAGCGGTTGAATTCCGGTTCGCCCTGCGAAAACACTTCGCGTGGCCACTTCGGATAATCCTTCGTGGGATTCACGAAGTAGAGTCCGGTGCGCGGGAACCCGTGATACACGACGCGTACGCGCAACGTATTCGTCGCATCGTATTCGCGGTCGAGCGTAATCCAAAGTCGCGGATCCTTCGCCGCGTACTTCAGTTTCACTTCCGCGCCCTGCGCCGACACGAGTGCCACCGAGTCGATCTTCAACCCCGCGCTGTCCAGATAAAATTCGCGGAAATGCGGCTCGAACGGCCGTAACGTTACTACCTCGTCCCCAAACACTTCGCCCTTCAGCTCGTCGAAGTGCAGTTTGAGCTTGTAATTCTGCACGTGGTACGTGCGGCTCGGCGCCCAGTGCCAGACATTGGGATTCGCAAACGCGCGCGCCGCGTCCTGCGCCGCTGCTCCCCCTGGCAAGCAAGCCACACAGAGGACCAAAACGGAGAGGCCGATCGCTCGGCGAGACACCATTGAGCAGCAAAGAGAATGAGATCGCATAATGGCGCAAGCCTGCCATGATGAGGGAGGGGTGGTCTTGAACGTATTTGACTTTTCCCCCCGGGAACCGGGCACTTCCCCCAGCAGCGTAGTGCGCCCGGCCGGTTACCTTATAATCCTGGCATGGCTTTCGTCGTTTTCCTGCGGGGTGTCAATGTCGGCGGACACAGGACCTTTCGTCCCAGCATCCTCTCAAAGGAACTGAGCAAATACGATGTCGTAAACGTGGGCGCCGCCGGCACATTTGTCGTTCGTAAACCTCGCTCTCGAGCAAAGTTCCGCGCTGAGCTGCTCCGGAAGCTGCCATTCGAAGCGGAGGTTGTTCTCCGCGACGGCCGCGACATCATCAGCCTGGAGAGGGAGAATCCGTTTGGGATTGAGCCGTCGCGCCCGGACGTTGTCCGATTCGTGAGCATCTTGTCGAAAACCGCCCGCTTCCGGCCTTCCTTTCCCATCACACTTCCTTCGAGCGGTCAATGGCTCATGCGAGTGATCGCGGTGAAGAACCGCTTCGTCTTTGGTGAGTACCGCCGTCACATGAAGACGATCGGCTATCTCGGCCAGCTCGACAAATTGTTCGGCGTCGCGGCGACCACACGGAATTGGAACACAATCCTTGCGATCGTGCGGATTTTGAAGGGTTAGACAGGCAAGGCCGATGGTCAGCACTCGCCTGACGAGCGCGGTGTCTACGGCTCGAATTGCGGCGTAAGGCTGTGCGAAGTGAGCAGGCGATTTGACGCCGGGGCGCGCCAAGCTTGGCGCGCCCTGGGGGCGTTTCACATCACGCGTCGCTTTTAAGCCTGATCAAGTGACCACCCTTCAGCGATTCAGCACTTTGTTGGCGGCGGCAACGTCGGATTCGAGACGTGAGACACCCGCACCCGCATCATCGATGTATCCATCCGCCACCTGCACCATCGCGGGCGTGGGCGGCACGAATGCCTGACTCACCTGGGACGCAATGGAGGTCAACCAGGAACGCAGCCGACCGGGATATACCAGTGCGCCTTCGCCGGACTGGATCTTGAGATCCACCAGATCGTCTATGTCATGGTTCAAACGGTCCAGCGACGGTTGCGCCTGATTGCCGGACACGCTCTTGTCGGCTACCGCCTTTTCGAGCGCGTCGCGGGCGACAATGGCCTGGTTCAGGTTGGTATCGAGCCGGTTCACCGCATCGTGAATCCGCATCAGCAAATCGAAACGCTGCTGCAGTTCCGCCTGCGTGGTTGGCAACCGCGGGTCCAGTTTGACCACAAATGGCTGCTTCTGCGTGGTATCGCCATAGGTCAGCGTCACGTTGTAGGTACCCGGCACCACTTCCGGACCTACGGGCACGGCGGCAGAAAAGAACGAATTGAAGATGCCCTTCACGTCCACCGCTTCCGGGTAACTTAGATCCCACTCGAAGCGGTTCATGCCAGGCTCGATCGCCGTCAACCTTTCTTCCCGCTGTTTTCGCGCTACCGAGGGAATGGTCGAAAGCGGCTCCGGTTTGCCTTTCTTTTTCAGGTGCAGCGTGAAGCTGCGGATCAACTCGCCGTTTGCGGTGGTAAAGCTCAGCTTCACCGGCGTGCTGCCGTTGTAGTCGGCCGGCACGTTGAAAAACACCGTGGCTCCGGCCGCCAAGTTCTCGCCTCCCGCTCCGCGCGGGCCAAACCCGCCCCCACGGCGCGTGACCAGCCAGGCCTGCTGCGGTTTGAACAGGTAGGACGCGTCACTGGCCACCTGGGCGGTCCCCAACTGCTCGACGAACTGCAGGTTGTCCAGCACCCAGAAACCACGTCCGAATGTGGCGAGCACTACTGCATGCTGTTCGGGCTGAATCTCCACGTCGCTCACCCGTACCGCAGGCAGATTGAGGGAGAACGGCTGCCACTGCTGGCCCCCATCCAGACTGTAGTACACGGTCGCGCTGGTACCGGCAAACAGCAGATTGGCTTCGTTCGGATCCTGCCGCACGCTCTCGACGTACTGGTCTTGCGGCAGCCCAGTGGTCAGCACCGTCCAATGCTTGCCGTAATCGGTGGTCTTGTATACGTACGGGTGGAAGTCATCCCAGTCAAACCGGCTCGCCGACACGTAGGCGGTGCCCGCGTCGGTGTGCGAAGGCTCGATGCAGGTGATCGTGGACCAGGTCGGCAGCGCCGGCGGGCGCACCGGGCTCCAGTGCCCGCCCGCATCGGTGGTCACATACACCAAGCCGTCATCGGAACCCGTCCAGATGACATTGTCGGAGAGCGGCGAAAAGGCAATCGAGGATATGGTGTCGAACATCTCCTCGCCGGTCACATCCGCACTGATCGGGCCGCCCGGCCGCCCCTGCTTGCTCTTGTCGTTGCGCGTGAGGTCCGGACTGATCGCTTTCCAGTGGATGCCTTCATCGGTGGTCTCGAACAGCACGTTCGCGCCCATCAACAGCTCTTTGGGGTTGCCGGGGGCAAACACCACGGGATGATGAATCCAGCCATAGCGATATTTGTCTTCGGACCCCGCAAGACCAAACTTGTAGGATGGCCAGGGGCTCACATTGGTGATCAAACCCGTCCTGCGATTCTCTTTCCACTCCATGCTGTCATACCCGCTGCCGTAGGTGACCCAGGGCTGGCCTGGTGTCGGCACTACCCAGCTCATCTCTCCGCCTTGTACGTTTCTCCAAACGGGCGGAATAATCCCGGCAGGCACGGCGCTCGGCGCTTCGTCCGAACCCCGATCCTGCTGCGCGCCGTAAATATGGAAGGGGAATTGATCGTCGAGATTGGCGTGATAGAACTGCCCGGTCGGCTGGTTGTTTTCGGAACTCCAGGACTTGCCGCCATTCAGCGTGACGGTCGCGCCGCCATCGTTGCCTTCGATGAAGATTTGAGGATTGTTCGGATTGATCCAGAACACATGGTTGTCGCCGTGCGGCGGATGCAGGGCGGTCAGCTTCTTGCCCGCGTTGTGCGACACATACACCCCGACGTTTGGCAGGTAGATCGTATTGGGGTCTTTGGGGTCCACAAACACGTTCATGTAATAGAAGGCGCGTTGCGTGATGTCCATGCTGTTGTTGATCAGATTCCAGCTCTGGCCGGAATCGTCGGACCGGAATAGGCCGCCCGCCTGACCCTTGTAATCCGCTTGAATCAGCGCGTACACAACATTGGGACTGCTCGGCGCCACCGCGATGCCCACCCTTCCGAAGATGCCGGTCGGCAGTCCCGTGCGGTGCGAAATGTTGGTCCAGTTTGCGCCTGCGTCGGTCGTCTTGTAGATGCCGCTGCCTGGCCCGCCGCTCGAAAATGTCCAGTGACTCCGGGACATCTGCCACATCGCGGCGTATACCACGCTCGGATTGGAGGGATCCATTGCCATGCTGATCGCGCCGGTCGCGTCGTTGACGTACAGAATCTTCTTCCAGACCTGGCCTCCATCGGTGGTCTTGAATACTCCGCGTTCCGCATTGGGCCCGAACAGATGGCCCAGCGCCGCTACGTACACCACATCGGGATTCTGGGGATCCACGAGGATCCAGCTGATGATGTGGGTCTCGCCCAGGCCGATGAATGTCCAGGTCTTTCCGCCATCGGTGGACTTGTACATCCCCTCGCCGGTCAGGACCGTATTGCGGGGAGCGGAATCGCCCGTGCCCGCATAGATAATCTTCGAATTGGAGGGCGCGATCGCCATAGCGCCGATGGTGTTGTTCTTGAAGTCCTTGTCGGAAATGTTCTTCCAGTTATGGCCGTAATCATCGGTCTCCCAGAGGCCCCCGCCGGCGGTGCCCATGTAAAAGACATTGGGCTCGGCGGCGATGCCGGCTACGGTAGTGACGCGCCCGCCGGTATAGGGACCCACACTGCGCCAGCGCAGGGCACTGGTGAGCTTGCCCGGCGGCACAGGCGCGGCAAACGCCGACAAGGCCAGGGACAGGAAGGAAAGCAGCAAGACGCAGCGTGCTTTGAACATGACGTGGTGCCTCTCTCTCAATAAATTCATTCCAGGAACCTAAATTCGCCTCGTTGGCAGCGCCTTGAGGGCGGCCAAAGGTATCGCCGTCGCCGGATTTATTTCTCTGATTGCAGGTCGACCGCATGCCATTGCGCGGCCTCGCGGATGGCCCGCGCGAGCGACATTCGTTTCTGATTGGCGATTCGCTCGAGAGCTTATAGACATCGGCCGAGAGGATGATGCACGTACCAACCGCCCGGCCTCCGATGTGCCTGCCGGCGCTGACCGCTTTTGTGGCTCATAGCGGTTCGCGACTCCGCATTTCACACCAGCATTGATTGAGAATGCAAGCCCATTCTGCCGGGAAGGGGCGATTTCGCCCTTTTCGCTTACCCCCGCCTCACCCTAAAAACCGCCCGTCCGAAGTCTACGAGCCCTCTCCGCTCGAGCTTACACCGGGCTCACGATGCGAAGGGGCGTCTCATTCACCCCAGGCAATGCGAGCACGGGCATGTACCGGGGACTGAAGTTCTGGGAGGCTGCCGTGAAAGAGGCAGGCTCGCTGAATCAGGAAGCCGTCATCCAGGCAGGTGGACCAGGCATTTCGCGGTGACGAAGGGGCTCAAGCGCCGCATGGAACAGCCTGAAATGTAGTGGCTAAGTGTGGGCCGCCCGAGGGCCTGAGGGGTTCTTGCTCAACGCGGGCCGGTAATCTGCACGGCCACTCCTTGGTCGTTGGGCACGAAAGCCACTGGTATGAGTTTCACCTGTACGGGGGAGTTGCTGCTGGGTGTCACCCCTGCTAACTGCAATGATTGAGTGATGTTCGAAATCGTGCGCGGGAGACTCGACGACGTACCTTTGCCAGACCAAACCAGATTTATCTGGCCCCGCCAGTCGGAGCTAGTACCCTGCTCCGGCTGGCAAAGGTCACATTGAAATTGAAGCGTGTTCTCACTCAAATGGTAGTTTATCGCTGGCAAGGCTACGTTAATAACCGCGCTGACCATCGTTCTGTCCTTCAGCTGCAACTGTAATGTGAAGGATTGGGTCGTATGAGCAGTTATGTCGACGCCCAAGGTTGTCTTCGATTTCGAGGATACATTCGCCACCTTCGAAGTGGTCGCGTCCGGTTGAACCGGCGTAGCGCCTGTCAAATCGAGGCTGCTGTTGGCAGGCGCGCTGAGAGTGATCGAAGTCTGCACACCAGCCACCGCCGATTTATCCGGCGTCAACTCGGTCGATCTGGAGGGGCTGGAGGAGACAACGACGCGAAACCTGGCGTTCGCGGGAGGAATTTTGACGCCGACAACAACAAGTTGTTTCAAGTATGCAGTTAACAAGGCCGGTTTCATGCTCTTGGCTTTCGAGCCGCATGCATCCTTTAGTGTGGTTGGGACGTTCATGCGGAGGGGTACCTTATTCTCCGTCGTCGGGCCGGGGCACACGCTGCTCCTGGAGAGGAACGCAAGGTATCTAGCACCCCGATTGTTGTCCAATTCGTTGGAGTCACCCATGATGCCGCTCCCGCTCAACCTCTGCAGTTGGTGAACCGTGAGGTCCGGAAACATGCCCTCGAACCCGTTCGTGAACGGTCCGTTGAATATTGCGATAGCGCTTGAATAATTGGCGGACGGATGCGGCGCCTTGAAGAATGGAATGAATCCTGTAGTGAGAAGCGAGGCCCACTGGAGAGAGCGGAGTGCTATGTTTCTCGCGCTGTAATTCTCGCCGTAGGCCACGACCCCCGGAAGCAGGGTCGGAGTTTCTGAGGGTATCGGATTCGGCATTCCTTGGCAATTTGGCAACGCTGAACAAGCTGGGGTCTGTTGCGGTTGGGTTTCAAATGCGACGCCGTCGAGAATTAGGTCGTACCCTGTGTTGTTATACAGGCCAATAAGTACCGCGAGATAGTGGTTGGCGAGGTCCATCCCAAAGTTTTGCTTTATGACGTCGTAGTCCTCTACCTGCCACACCGCATCGACCTGGGGCTCGAGACCTGGCGGTACGGGTCCGGGAGCCAACGAGTTCATTTCAATGGTGGCCTGTCCAAGAGGAGCAGGTTTGGAGGGGTCGGAATCATCTGTAATAGTTAGTCGAAGTGATCCTTGGGTGGCATTGGAGTCTGCCTTTAGCGTCGTAGTTATCTCGCACTTCCCTGAATGGATTGAAGTGACGACAGTAACGTCCAATCCCGTTTGGGCATGCACGGCTCCGTGCTCCATCTTTGAGTCCAAATCGTCACTGCACTTATCCTGCGGGGCGGTGAGGATGATTTCCGTAGTCGAACCAGCCGTAAGCGAAGGCGGGCTTGCTCCCCAAGAAACATACATGCTTGGTTTGTCAGGGGACGCATCGGAAGTCTGGGCGGTCGTGATCTTCTTCTGGGCCAGTGCAGAAACTACCGGCAGGCAGAGGGCCAAAGTCATTGTGAGGATTCGAGAAGGGCGCATGTGAGCCTCCTTCAAGTCTCCGTAGAGAAGAATGTAATGGAGCAAGATCAGATGCTTGCCCGAGCGCCAACCCACAGTAGAACGATAACCCGTGCCGTTTCCCTTTCGCTTTGCCACGCTTCAGAGCCGAACGCTGCTCCGAACGGTCCGAAAGGACTCTTACACTCAGCCAGCCGTCTTCCGAGCAGCCGCATAGCACAGGAATACCCGAAGCCGGAGAGCTTCCCTGATCGGCGCTCTACACCTCTTACACGGCACACCAGCCGATTCTTCCAAATTATTTTTTGCGTCGAGCGGGTACCAGCCGAACTTACAACTTGCCGCCCGCGGAAGGGGCCGGTGAAGCCATGGTGCCGATCGCAACTACTCTCTCGTGGTATAGGCGCAGGCGCGCGTGATCCAGGTGTGGCGGCGCGCCATCCGCATATCGTCAACCCGCGCGAGCGCAATCTCACATCTCCGGCCTATCGAACCGCCGTTCCTAATGCAGATCGGGTAACGCTACACTCAAAATTTTGTCTGCCTGTGCACGTCGCTACCCGTCAAGATTCTCATTTTCATTGAGGTGTGATGCTCAACTACCTGGCCTGAAACCAGGAGGTAAACCTGAGGTGCCGCTAAGTGATTGAGAGGAGACGATCGGGGTGAGTGGACCCCGCCTGGCATGTCCAGAAGGCCATTCTGGATTTCGTCTGCCATGCTCAGATGGCTGCCTGGCGCTCTATTTCGGCAAGAGGCCCTCCTCCGTCATGTCGGACTCACGCCTTCTGGGCGCTCAAGTTAAATTTTAGAGAAATGGTCGGGGCGAGTGGATTTGAACCACCGACCTCCTGGTCCCGAACCAGGCGCTCTAGCCAGGCTGAGCCACGCCCCGACGGAGGAACGAAAGCGGGTTTTTGGCAGCGCGGGCTGCGGGCGCACGAGGCGACCGGAGCCGCAAGACCACCGGAGGTTTGAAGATAACATATCGGGCGACGAACTGGCCAGCCGGCAGCCGCGCCGTGATTGTGCATTGCGGACACAGCTCAATCGTGCGACGGTAGGGGAGCGTTCGAGGGTGGCTGAGTCTATAATGGAAAGCACATAGCTGGGCGTTGCGCGGTTGCTCCCTCGCGCACGGAAAGAATCCCCGTGGCCATCGATCGCAGTCAACTCCGGAAACTTGACGACAACCGCTGGCTGGCGCCGAAATCGTCGCGGCCGGGAATGCTGACCGACGCGTTGATCTACGCCGACGAGAAGCTGCTCGAACCGATCCTCGGCGATCTTTCCATCGAGCAGGCGATGAACGTGGCGTGCCTGCCGGGCATCGTCGGGCGTTCGCTGGCGATGCCGGACATCCACCAGGGATACGGCTTTCCGATCGGCGGCGTGGCGGCGACGGATTGGAACCGCGGCGTTGTGTCGCCGGGCGGGGTGGGTTTCGACATCAACTGCGGCGTGCGCCTCGTCGCGACGAACCTGACGCGCGAGCAGGTGGAACCGAAACTGCGCGAGCTGGTGAACCAAATGTTCCGCGACGTACCTTCGGGAACCGGTTCGCGAGGCCACGTCGAGTGCAGCCACAAGGAACTCGAAGAGGTGCTCGAACGCGGCGCCGAATGGGCCGTCGAGCACGGCTACGGCGAGCCGGACGACATCACCTTCTGCGAGGAAAACGGACGGATGGAAAACGCCGACCCGTCGCAGGTTTCGGACCACGCGCGCGAGCGCGGCCTGAAACAGCTCGGCACGCTTGGCAGCGGCAATCATTTTCTCGAAATCGAATACGTCGAGCGGATTTTCGAGCCGGAGGCGGCGAAAGCTTTCGGGCTGGAAGTCGGGCAGGTGGTGGTGCTGGTGCACTGCGGATCGCGCGGGCTGGGGCATCAGGTGTGCACCGATTTTCTGAAGACGATGGGAGCGGCGATGCGCCGTTACGAAATTTCTCTGCCCGATCGCCAACTCGCCTGCGTGCCGATCAAGTCGCCCGAGGGCCAGGCGTATCTGGGCGCGATGGCCGCGGCGGCGAATTACGCCTGGGCGAACCGGCAGGTGATCACGCACTTCACGCGAAAGTCGTTTGCGAAAGTTTTCGGCGACGAGGCGAAGCTGCGCCTGGTGTACGACGTGGCGCACAACATGGCCAAGCGCGAACGGCATCCCATGAACGGAGACGTGCGCGACATTCTGGTGCATCGCAAGGGCGCGACCCGATCCTTCGCCGCCGGATCGCCCGCGATTCCTGAGGCGTATCGCGATATCGGGCAGCCGGTGCTGATTCCCGGCTCGATGGGCACAGCGAGTTACGTGCTCGTTGGCACTGAGCGCGCGATGAAGGAAAGCTTTGGCACGGTGTGCCACGGCGCGGGGCGATTGATGTCGCGCACCGCGGCCAAACGCGGACGCGATGCCCGCGTGGAAACGAAGCGGCTCGAGGAACAGGGAATTCTCGTTCGCGCGGAAACCCGCGACGGAATTCTCGAAGAGATCCCGGAAGCGTACAAGGATATCGATGCCGTGATCGACGTGGTTCATAATGCCGGCCTGGCTCGGAGAGTCGCCCGCTTGCGGCCCATGGGAGTGGTGAAGGGATGAGCCGGCCGGCGCACGGCAAGAGGAGGGCAGCCATGCAGATGACTGTGACCCACGAGGAAGCTCAGGTTCTCTCCGACCTGCTCCATGCCTACCTGCCCGAACTGCACGATGAGGCCTACAAAACGGAGAGCATCGAACTGAGCGAGCAACTGAAGCACCGCGAAATCGTTTTGAAGGCCGTTCTCACCCGCCTGGGCGCTATGCTCGGGCAGCCGCGCCCGTGTTAGCCTTGAAATCTCCCTTGTTGTGTCTATCTGACAATCGGTCTGCGTGCAGGGCAGCGCCTTGGAGCTTTCGGGATCCTTCCCGACACATTGCGTCGGGACTCACTACGCTCGTCGCAAAGACCAACTCAGGATGACAGGGTTTTGCAGGGTGACACGAAGTGTCACTGCGGCCTGTGGTGCTCCTGCGTGTGGAACGAACGCCGAGGTAACTCCTGCGATTTCAGCTATTTCTTGCGGCGCGGCTTTGCGGGGCAAGTGTCACTCGGAGCGGCCAAGGCTGGACACGAGTCAATCAAAATACGGAGATAAGACTTGTGTTTTGTGGGAGATCACTTTCTCCTGGGATGGACAATTTGGGGCCTTTTCGGGGGATGACAAGCGAGCCAGGAAATACGGCTTTCGGAGCGGAAGCTCTGGCGCGTCAGCTTAGCGCGAAAACCACTCATCGGGAAAGTGGATGGTCTACGTGGACGCGTGCGCCGGCCGGACCCGGCGGTTATCCTGACCTTTGTTTTGCTCGGAAGAGACATCCATTTCCGGCCCGATTTCCGAGACAATAGGCGGTTCGGGCTCTTGGACTCAAGGCAGACGAGAGAAATGCCGCGACCGTCGCCGGAAGAAACGAAACTCGTTCTTTGCGTCAATCATCCGTTCACGCTTTGGCGGTTGCCGAAGGAACTCCCCGAACGCATACAGGAGCGCTGGCCCGCGATGCGCGTGGTGGCTCTCCCGAATTACGACCGGCTGGCCGAAGAGCTGGCCGACGCCGATGTCTATGTGGGTTTCTGGGCGCGGCCGGAACAGTTTCGCGAAGCGCGCAAACTGCGCTGGGTTCACGCGACCGCGGCCGGCGTGAGCCAGTTACTCCATCCCGAATTTGTGGAGAGCGACGTGGTGCTGACGAACGCGCGGGGCGTGAACGCCATTCCGATTGGCGATCACACGCTGGGCGTCATGCTCGCTTTTTCACGTCATCTGCTCAGCGCGTGGCGGCATCAACGCGAGCACCGCTGGGCTCAGCAGGAGATTTGGGATGAGAGCCCTCGGCCGAGGGAACTTGCGGGGCAGAGCCTTCTGCTCGTCGGGCTCGGCGCTCTGGGGCGGGAGATCGCCGCGCGAGCGCGCGGTTTCGGCATGCGGATTCTGGCGGTCACGCGCTCCGGCGAGGACCCGGAAAAACTGGCGGACCAGGTTTTTGCCGCGGGCAGGCTGGACGATGTGCTCATCGAAGCGGATTTCGTGGTGCTGGCCGCTCCCGAAACGCCCGAGACGCGTCATCTGATCGACGCGCGAAGGCTGGGTCTGATGAAGCGGACGGCGTGTTTGGTGAACGTCGCGCGCGGCACGCTGGTCGACGAAGCCGCTTTGATCGAAACGCTGCGCGCCGGGCGCATCGCCGGCGCGGCGCTCGATGTGGCCGAGCGCGAACCGCTCGCCGCCGATAGCCCGCTCTGGGAAATGGAAAACGTGCTGATCACGCCGCACGTCGCCAACGCCAGCGATCGCCTGTGGGAATGGCAAGAGGCGATTCTCGTGGAAAATCTCGAGCGCTGGTTCAGCGGGCGGGAACTTATCAACGTGGTGGACAAGCGGCGGGGGTACTGAGTTTGGGCGGGGCGGCAATTCGCCTCTCGAGATCAAGCCTTTGGTGGCGATGTTAAAAAACGCCGGCGAGACGTGCCGCGCTGAAGCGCGGCGCTACACGAGCTTGCGGGTACGGGAAGTTTCGATAGGCTTGATAATAGTTCGGGCTACTTCTTTTCGGCGGCGGACTCGGACTTTGGCGCCATGAAGCCCTCGCGGGCGTAGATGTGGTACTTCACCTTTTTCTTGCGCTGATCGACCATGATCAGCGGCTGGCCGTTCGGGGCGACGAGTTCCACCTTGATCTTGTGATATTTGCCGTCGTTGGGAGTGGTGGGACTGAAGGCCATGCTGTATTGGTAGCGCAGCGATTCGACCACTTGCTGGAAGATGCCGGGCATCTCTCCATCGAATCGCGGGAACCACGCGCGTCCACCGGTCATCCTTGCGAAGGCGCCCATCTGGTTTTCGGCCTGCAGAAAGTCGAGGCGCTGGATGCTGCCGAGCATGCCGCGCGCGTCGGCCCATTGGTAGAGCGGTTCGGCAACGCTGACGGCAAAGATGGTGGTCTCGGTTTCCTTCAGCCGGCTGAGCACCTGATCGAGATTCACGCGGCTGAACGTGTTGAGGCCGGAAGCGATGATTAAAATCGATTTCTTGCCCTTGACGTCCTTCAGGCGATTGAGCGTGTCGAGAACGGAGTCGTAGAGATCGGCTTCGCGAAAGCCGGGAAAATAGAGGGTCTGCAGCGCCTGGCGGACGTCCATCGAGTTGTGGGTGAAATCGACGAGCACTTTCGGCCGGAGGTCGAAGGTGACCAGGGCGACCCAGTCCTGCGGCCGCAACTGGTTCAAGAAACTATAGGCCCAGTTCTCGCCGGTGTAGGCGAACCACCCGTAATAGAGCTGGCTGAACTCCATCAGGATAACGATGGTGATCGGCGCGTCGCTCGGCGCGAAATTGCTGATGGTCTGGGGCTGATTGTCGACGAGAACTTTGAAATTCGGTTCCTTCAGGCCGGGGATGGGGTTGCCGTTGTCGTCGGTCACCACAACGTCCATGTTGACCACCTGGGTCTGAACCTGGACGGAGTACTGCGGCGGTTTTTCCTGCGGTTGCTGCGGCTGTTGCGGAGGCGGCGCCTGGGACGGCGCCTGCTTCGGGGGTGTCGCGGAAGGGGGCGTGATCGGTCCCGGCTTGCCCTGGCCGAGAGCCAGCGCGGCGCCGCTCGTGGCCAGAAGCGCGGCCACAATCAGGCTCGAAATCGCTTTGGTAAGTCCGGCTTTCGACATTAGCCCTCTCAATCTTGCCCGCCTGGGTTTGTTTCGCGCGGCGCAGGCGACGGACGCCTGCTTCCCTGCGAAAATCCCCACCATTGACGATTCTCTCACGCGCAGCCGGGATTTGGCCACGGAATTGGATGATTAGAAGCTGTTGCAAAACCTGACCGCGGGCCAGTTTCAGGGGCTGAAGCCCTCTCTTTTTCAGGGTTTTATGTCGGAGCTGAAGCTCCGACCCCCGAAAGCGGAGGTTTTGCAATGGGCTCTAGGGGATTCAGTTGACCCAATCATCGGGCCGGGAGGGCGGCTTGCCGCGATGGCGGCGCAGGTAGGTTTCGTAGCGGCGACGGTTGCGCTGCACTTTCCAGTCGGAGAAACGATTGCGGGCGCGGAACAGGACCGAACTGCGGCGCAGGTAGAACCAGCCGACGAAGATCGCGGAGAGGTGAGTGATGTGGGCGACGTTGTCGCCGCTGGCGCCGAGCGTGGCGAAGAATTCGATTGCGCCCATCATGATGGCGTAGAACTTCATCGGGATGGAGATGGGGAAGGGAAAGAGCCATACCTCGCGGTCCGGAAACAGCAGAGCCGCGGCGGTGATGACGCCAAAGACGCAACCGGAGGCGCCGATCGTCGGTACTGTCGCCGCGCCCGTCCCTTGCGGGTCCATCAACATTTTCACCACGACCGTCACTATGCCCGCGCCGGCTCCGGTGAGGAAATAATAGAAGTAGAAGCGTCGCTTGCCCCATTGGCGCTCGAGATCGCACCCGAACATCCAGAGGAACAGCATGTTCCAGAACAGATGCCAGAATCCGCCGTGGAGGAAAAGATAGGTGAACGGCTGCCAGATCCAGCCGTGAACGAACGCCCACGGCACGAGGCCGAACCAGGTGAAGATGGTGTACTCCGCCCCGCGCCCGCCGAGGAGTCGCACCAGATACTCGCCCAGGAGTACGGCAGTATTGGCGATCAGCAGCGTCTGGATGCCCGGCGTGATCCATTGCCGCCAATCGAAGCGGTAGTGCCTGTAGCGATAGGAAGTCACCATGGCTTAGGGAAAGTCTAGAAACCAGCGGCCGGGAAGTCAAAAGGGAAGTGCACGGGGTTTGTTATCGGGCAAGTACCCTAGGGATGGTACCAGAGCACTACACGAAAGATTTTGCAATCGCTTCTAGTCTGGATTTCTCAACAAGAAACGGAGCCGTTGCGACGAACACCAGCAGGGCTGCGGCTCTTAGCTTCGGGGTCTGGTCATCACAGGGGCGGTGTGGGATGTGAAGGCAACACCCCCAGGCGCAAGTACGGCGCCTGGGGCACCCGGCGCACTATCGCAGGACGGCGGTCGCCATCCCTCTTTCATCAGTCCATTTTCTTTCGGGCGAAATAGAACTGCGTGGCCGCGAGGATCACGAACATCAGGACGGCGAATCCTTCGCTTTTCGAGAGCACCGGAGCCAGCCGTGGGCCGAAGGTGAACGTGCCCGGCTTGAAGATGTGATAGTGGAACTCCGGGTCTTCGAGCAGCGCGACAACGATCCCAAACAGGCCAAAGATGCCGCCGCCTGCAATCAGGCCGCTCGCGTAGAGCGAACCGGAATTCACTTCGCTTTCCGCTCCCGTAGCGGGTTTGCGGCCGAGTCCGCCCAGCCAACTGACCACGCCGCCGGCGAAGATCGTCGCGGTCGCGGCGATGGGGAGGTACGACCCCACGGCGAAAGGCAGCGAGCGGATGCCGAGCAATTCCACGACGAAAACCAGGAACACGCCGAGCAGCACCAATCGCCAGGGCAGGCGATGCTCCAGGATGCCGTTGATGACCGTGGCCATTAGCCGGGCTTGCGGAGCGGCAGCCTTGCTGCTGCCGATACCCTGAATCCACTGCACTTCGATCTTCCGTGTGGCCGCGTCGTAGAGATATTTGCCGTCGGGAACCACGGGGGAACCGATGGCGTTGAGGAGAACGTAATTCTTTTTGTTATAGGTGAAGCTCTGGCTTTCCACCTGAACGCCGACAGGCAACTGCTGGATGTTGATGGCCATCTCGATCGGCTTGTATTCGGCCAAGCCGACGTTCATCAGCTTGAGCGTGCCGCCGACGGCGATCACCGAGGCCATGACGCCGATCATCAGCGCCACTTGCTGCTTCCAGGGCGTTGCGCCCACCAGGAAACCGGTCTTCAAATCCTGTGACGTGCCGCCGGCGTTGGCCGCGGCGATGCAGACAACGCCGCCGATCATCAGTGCGAGAACGGCATACCGGCCTCCGGTCCAGCCGGCTACGAGAAAGACGGCGCAGGTGGCCATCAGCGTGGCGATGGCCATGCCGCTGATGGGGTTGGAACTGCTGCCGATGAGGCCGCAGATGCGGGAGGAGACGGTGACGAACAGGAAGCCGAAGACGACTACGAAGACGGCGGCGAGCAGGTTTGCGCCGAGCGTCGTCTGGGCGCCGGGAATCGGCCGGAAGGTAAGCAGCGCCCACATCATCGCGACGACACCGAGCGAGCCGAAGACTACGATCTTCATCGAGAGGTCGTGCTCGGTGCGGGAGGTGACCTGCTGGACCTCGGCCTCGCGGGCCCGGACATCGCGCAGGCCGTCGCGCAATGCTTTCCAAATCGTCGGCACGGTGCGGCCCAACGTGATGACGCCCGATGCAGCGACGGCGCCCGCGCCCAGCGGACGGATGTAGCTGGCCCAGAGCTGATCGGAGTTCATCGCCGGAATTGGCACCGTGCTCGGATAGAGCGCATGCCCGGGCGCGAGCGAGCCGAAAAACTTGATCGCCGGCATCAGCACCAGCCATGAGAAGACGCCGCCGGAGAAAATGAACGCGGCGATTCTCGGGCCGATGATGTAGCCGACGCCGAGGTATTCGGGAGTGATGTTGGCCCTGAGCGACGCGCCGGGCAGCCACTTCGGGTCGTACGCCGGCGTGTCGGGCCACAAGCCGAACGTCTCCATGCACAGCGCGTAGAGCCCGCCAAGTCCGAGTCCCCAGAACACCTTTCCTGCGAACGAGCCGCCGCGGTCGCCCGCGACGAGCACGTCCGCGCAGGCCGTTCCTTCCGGATAGGTCAGGTTGCCGTGCTCCTTGACGATCAATTGCCGCCGCAGCGGAATCATCATCAGCACGCCCAGCCAACCACCGATCAGCGACAGGAAGAAAACGCTCCAATATTCGAGGGGAAAGCCGAGGAAGATCAGCGCCGGCAGCGTGAAGATGACCCCGCCCGCGATCGATTCGCCGGCCGAGCCGGTGGTCTGCACGATGTTGTTTTCAAGGACGGTGGATTTGCCGAAAGCCCGCAGGATGCTGATCGACAGGACGGCGATCGGAATCGAAGCCGAAACCGTGAGGC
>JAGWOX010000284.1 GCA_028877145.1 Acidobacteriota bacterium
TATGGAAGAACTGAAATCGAAATATCAATCTGTCTTCAATCTCATGGAGACACATCAAGTGCGGTTGCTCAACCTCCACATTCAGGACGGCAAGCTCTTCATCCGCGCATCGGCCCCCTCACTCGAAATCAAGCACAAAGTCTGGGATCAGATCAAGCTGGTGGACCCTGCTTTCCCCGACCTTATCGCCGATATCGAAATCCCCATGGCCGCCGCGGCAGCGGCCTCCGTGGGATCATCAACCCCTGCGCGAACCTACACGATGCAGCCGGGAGACACGCTCTCCAAGATCAGCAAACAATTCTATGGCGACGCAAATCAGTTCCTCAAAATCTTCAAGGCCAATCGCGACAAGTTTTCCGATCCCGACAAGATCAGGCCGGGAGTGGAGTTGGTGATCCCCTGAATCGCCTTGAAACGCCGCGTCGCGCTGGTAGTCCGTACCCGAGGAGAAAAACCATGAGTTGGCTCGATCAAGTAGGAAAATTTTTGAAGCATCAGTCTTCCGCCGGAGCGGCGGCTGCGCCGGCTCCCGACGTGAACGCTGTCTTCGATCAAGTGGCGAAAGAGGCTCCCCCGAGCGTCATCGCCGAAGGTTTGGCCGAAGCTTTTCGTTCCAAGCAGGGCCCCGGATTCTCCGCCATGCTCACGAAGTTGTTCTCCAACTCGAACCCGGACCAAAAGACCGGCATGCTGAACGAATTCCTTTCCTCCATGCGGCCTGACGTGTTGACGCGGGTCCTGACCGGCGCCGGCGTGGCCGGCATCGTCGGCAAACCCGGCGCGAAATTCACTCCCGAACAGGCGCAAACAATCGCGCCCGAAACCGTCAGGGAACTGGCCACGCAAGCCGAAAAGGCGAATCCGGCAATCGTCGATTCGTTCAGCAATTTCTATGCGCGGCACGCCGCGCTGGTGAAAACGCTTGGCCCTTCGATCTTGACGATCGCGCTCACCAAAATAGCGCAACGCCAAAAAGCGGCTTGAGCACATGAGAAGCTGTTGCAGGATTTTTCCTCTTTGTGGATCGGGGCGGAACTTGTCCCGGCACAGTCGGGAGCCCCGGCAAAGGGCCGCCAAAAAGCGGGGGGCTTTAGCCCCCGGAGGCCGCCGCAGGGGTCATGCGACAGCCTCTACGATGTCACAACCTTAAAAAAAACGGCGGCGCGCCAGGCGCCTGCACCTTTCACCGGTTTCACTCCGGACAAGTCAGGCGTCAGGCGCGCTTTCCGTGCTGAGCGTTATCAATTCCGGCAGGAGGATGAAATGGGAGTTTTCTCGTGGATCATTTTCGGTTTGATCGCCGGTGCCATGGCCAAACTCATCATGCCCGGCAAAGACCCCGGCGGATGGTTCGTAACCATCCTCATCGGCATCTGCGGCGCCATTGTCGGCGGCTTCCTCGGCAGCATGATCGGCTTCGGCGGCATCACCGGCTTCGATTTCCGCAGCCTGCTCGTCGCCATCGCCGGCTCCCTGGTTCTGCTCTGGGCCTACCGCCTCGTCAAACGCCGCGCCGTCCAAAGACCCCAACAATAATCCTTAGGAAGTCGCACGCTATAGGGGCGCGGTCCCCCGCGCCCCCAGTAGCGCAGCCACCCTTGGCTGCGGCCTTTCTTAAGGCGCCCTTCGGGGGTCAGGGCTTCAGCCCTGACAAAAAGCCGCATATAACTAGGCGCTTCAGCCCCTGAAGCAAGCTACACGAGGTTTTGAAGCAAGCTCTACACAAGGTGGAATAGCCGCCCGCGGCGGGTTAGAATTATCCTAAATGCGCTTCTCATTGCTGCTCGCAATTCTCGTAATGGCCGTGCATCCCGCGGCCGCGCAGAACCTGCTGCCAACTCACTTCGCCGGTTGGCAAACGGTGCCCGGCAGTGTCGCCACGGCCACGCTCGATACGCTCCCTCCCGAAAACGCCGCCCTCTTCCGCGCCTGCCACGAACAATCCGCCGAGCGCCGCAGCTACCAGAAAAACGGCCAGACGATCGCCGTCACGCTCTACTGGATGGGCGATCCCTCCTACGGCTACAGCGTCTATTCGCTCCTGCGCCCGCAACCGGCCACCGATTACCGTCCGTCCCCGCATTCCGCCATCGGCCCCGGCGAAGCGATGATCCTCGTCGGCAATCTGCTCGCCGACGTCACCGGCAAGAACCTGCCCGCTTACGCCCACGATTTCAGCGCGCTCGTCGCCGCCATCCAGCCCCACGCCAGCAGCGAGCCGTATCCGAGCATCTGGCAATACCTGCCCAGCGCCCATTTCGTCGCCCACACCGACCGCTACGCGCTCGATCTCGAAACTCTCTCCCGCGCGCTCAACGAAGTCTCCGGCCGCGCCTGGCCCTCCGGGGATTGGCTCGGCTTCGACGACGAAGTCGAAGCGGAGGTGGCCACCTACGACGTCGCCGGCCGCAAGTTGACCTTGATGCTCGCCTCCTATCCCACCCAGCAAGTCGCCGCCGAGCACGTCAAAAACATGGAGCAGCTATTCGTCATCAACCCCGAGCCCGGCGCGCAGACGAATGCCAGGCCGGTCCTCTACGCCCGTCGCATCGGCTCGATAGTGGGTTTCGTCTCCGGCGCGCAGGACGCCAAAGAGGCCAACCTGCTTCTTCGCGAAATCCGCTATCAGACCGTCGTCACCTGGAACGAGCCGGGATTCAAGCTCACCGACCTCACCATGGCCGACTACGTCGTCGGCGCGGTGCTCGGCACGATGACGCTTCTGTTGATCTCGCTCGTGGTCGGCGTCGCCTTGGGCTTCATCCGCGTCGGCATCAAGCGCATGCTGCCGGGAGTTGTCTTCGACCGCCGCCGCTCGATCGAAATCATCCAACTCGGCCTGAGTTCGAAACCAATCGATCCCACCGATTTCTACTGAATTCCTCTCGGTAGCGCAGCCACTCCTCGCTGCGGCCTTTGCCCGTGCCCCATCTCGTGTCATCCTGAGCGCAGCCCTTGGCGACGAACGCAGTGAGTCCCGACGAAGTGCGTCGGGAAGGATCCCGACTGCGTCAAGGCACATCCAGCCACATACACAATATGCCGAAGCCGAGTCCCGGGTGCCCCGGGCGCCGTAGTTGCGCCTGGGGATGTTGCCTTCACATCCCACAGCCTCCCAGCAAAGAACGATCTCCCCGCCAGAAGTGCCCCAGGTTTTGGAATGGAATTTAGACCTCAAGCCCCCACTCCCCCCGCCCCGATTTTCAAATTCCCTGTTACCGAATCGACTTTCCGCGCGTCTTAGTAATTCTTACCAGGTTCGTTGGCACTCATTGTTGGAAAAAGATCGAAATGGAAAGGGGTGGCAGATGAAACGATGGTTCACTGCGCTTGCCGTCTCCGCGGCCTGCTCGCTGGCGCTTCTACCCGGCGCAAAGGCTCAGGATGCGAACGGCAAGCCGAACGATGTCTTCAGTCATATGCATTTTCAGAATCTTGGCCCGGCCGTCTCCGGCGGGCGCGTGGCGTCGGTTGTCGGCGTTCCCGGCAATCCCAACGTCTACTACGTGGGCGCAGCCGGAGGTGGCGTCTGGAAAACCACCAACGGCGGCGATAGCTGGAAAGCCATTTTCCAGCACGAGAGCACCTCTTCGATCGGCGCAATCGCCCTCGCTCCGTCGAATCCCCAACTCGTCTGGGTCGGCACCGGCGAGGCCAATATCCGCAACGACATCATCGACGGCGCGGGCGTCTATTTTTCACCAGACGGCGGCAATACATGGAACTTCATGGGTCTCGGCGACGCCGGCCAGATCTCCACGATCCTCGTCGATCCGCACGATTCGAACACCGTTTTCGTCGGCGTTCTCGGCCACGCCTGGGCGCCCAACGCCGAGCGCGGCGTTTTCAAAACCACCGACGGCGGCAAAACGTGGAAGAAAGTTCTCTTCGTCAACGACTCCACCGGCGTCTCCGACATGGTCATGCAGCCCGGCAATCCGCGCGTTCTCTTCGCCGGCATGTGGCAAGTGCGCCGCTACCCCTGGGCACTCGACGATGGCGGTCCCGGCAGCGGCATCTACCGCTCCACCGACGGCGGCGACACGTGGACCAAGCTGACCAAGGGTCTGCCCGAGGGCCCGCTCGGCCGCATGGCGCTGGCCGTCGCGCCCACCAATCCCAACCACGTCTACGCTCTCGTCGAGGCGAAACACGGCCTGCTCTGGCAATCGGAGAACATGGGCAATTCCTGGACCGCCGTCAGCGACAATCACGCTCTCGACGTTCGTCCCTTCTATTTCTCCCGCGTCTTTGTCTCGCCGAACGACGAAAACAAGCTCTTTTTCTGCGGCTTCCAGCTCATGGAATCCAATGACGGCGGCCGCACCGCGCGGCCCATCGACCAGGGCGTCCACGTCGACCACCATACCCTCTGGATCGATCCCACC
>JAGWOX010000285.1 GCA_028877145.1 Acidobacteriota bacterium
TGCGGTGACGGCGCAGTGAACTTTCGGGGCGTTTGCTGGCCAAAGGCGCGCGGGCAAGAGTGCCCGCGCCACCGCCGGCGCTGCAACCACTGGCAGGCGTAGAAGAAGTTACGAAGGCAGACTCCAGAGCCTGCGAGCTACGACTTCGAGGACTACAAGGAGACGAGCCTATGGCGATGCCGTTTCGCATTGGCGTGTTGCAATTGAGCATGGAGCCGACGGACGAGACCGTGCGGATGGCGAAGGCGTGCGAGGATGCCGGGTTCGATTCGTTCTGGCTGGCGGAGGCGTATCCGTGGTGGCGGAAACATTCGTTTGAGGCGCGGTCGTCCACGGCCGTCACGGCGCTCGTCGCGCGCGAAACGCGGCGCATTCCGATCGGCTGGGGGATCATCTCTCCCTACACGCGGCATCCGGTGCAGATCGCGATGGAGGCGCGCGTGATGCAGGACCTTGCCGGGCCGGGCCGCTTTTACCTGGGGCTGGGCGCTTCGAAAATTTTCATGAAGGAGATCGGCGAGGGGGAAAAGGGCGCCGAGGCCAGCCCGGCGACGGTGATGCGCGAGAGCACGGAGATCATTCGCGGCGCGCTCTCGGGCGAGGCGTTTCGTTATGCCGGAAAGGCCTTCGACGCCGACATTCCGGCGCTGCGCCCTGACGCGCACGCTTCCCGCGAGCGGCTTCCTCTTTATTTCGGCGCGACGGGGCCTGTGCTGCAGCGCATGGCCGGCGAAATCGCGGACGGATTACTGACCGCGAGCATTACGACGCCTGAGTTTTCGCGCTATGCGCGCGGATTTCTGGAGGAGGGCGCGCGGAAGGCGGGGCGCGATCCTTCGTCGGTGGACCTTGGCGGCGTGATCGTCGGCAGCATCGGCCGCGACAAGGCGCATGCCACCGACGGGGCGCGGGAAATGGCCGCGATGTACCTGGCCAACAAAGTGCAGAACATTCGCGGCTCGGCCGACATGCTGCTGACCAAGGCCGGACTCACGTTCGACGAGATACGGCCGATCGCCGAGGGAATGGAGCAAGGCGGACGCAAGCAGGCGGCTCGCGCGGTTACTGACGAGATTCTCTCGAAAGTGAAAGCGATCGCGGGGACGCCGGATCAGTGCATCGAGCGGATCGAGGAGTACCGGCAAGCAGGATGCACCCATATCCTGCTGGAAATTTGGGGAGACGATCGGCTGGAGCAGGCCAGGCTGTTCGGCGAGGCAGTGCTTCCCCACTTCTCAAAATACAGGTAGCGTCTGCGGGCGACCGCAGGTCGCCCCTACCGAGAGCCAGGGAGAATGACACCCACCGTCAGCACAGCGCATTCCCCAAGGAACTACTTCTCAACCGAGGCCAAGCGACTTCAGCGTGGCGCGCAGGTCCTTCATCAGGAGCATTAACTGCCTGGGATCGAGTGGCGAGGATTCGAAGCCGAACTTTCTGTAGAAAGCAGCCGCTTCGTCGTCTATGGCGTGAACCAGGATTGCGCGTGCGCCAACCGCATCGGCCGCGGCCATGGCGCGAGCTAAGGCATCAACCAACAAAGTTTTTCCGAGGCCTCTTCCGCGCTCGTTTCGATCGACGGCCAAGCGCGCGAGCAGGATGACGCCGATCGGATGCCTGGCGAGTCCCCTGGCAATACGGGCTGGCGACTCTTCCCTGCGGACCGATCCGGCCGATAGCGAGTAGTAACCGACGACTTTTCCGGCGCGCTGCAATACATAGGTTCGAGCCGAATCGTTCTGCTGGTTCGCGAGGGCGAAACGCCGAAGCCAGTCGTTGAGCGATGGCTTTCCGCAGTCAAATGCGGAGAGATCGTGATCGAGGGTCAGTTTCTCGATGGGGGAGAGAGCCGGCCCGGGATCGGCGGGCAATTCGCCGGTCACTTGCGAGGTCCGTGGCTGGCGGCTTTCGTGTCGGAGAACAGGCGGGCCAGGTCCGGTTTGACGCGTGCGGGCCGGTCAAGGGCATCGACGAAGGCTCTCCATTGTTTGCCGGACGCGACAAATTCCCGCTTGTCGGCAAGGACATGCTGGGCCTGCAGGCAGGCACTTTCCAGGATGAAGTCGGTGAGGCTGACGCCCTTCGTCGCGGCGCCTGTGCGGATGAGCTTTTCCTGCCGATCAGTGGCGCGGAGATTGATGCGTCTGGTTCTGGCGATCCTGGTATTCGTCGTTGGCATTTAAGCGTCCTCGCGACCGAGATGTACGTACATTGTACGTCGCGTTCTTGGGCCTTGTCCACCCGCTCAGGCTTTGCGGGGAGGCGGGGCGCCGGGGTGGGTTTCGGACCAGGAAACTACGCGGTTGCGGAGGATTCCTATGCGCTCGATTTCGCATTCGATGACGTCACCGGGACGGAGGTAGAGGGACTGGGGGTCGTCGCTGAAGGCGGCGACGCCGGAGACGGTGCCGGTGGAGAGTACGTCGCCGGGGGCGTAGCCCATGGGGGAATAGTGGGCGAGGATTTCGGGGATGGTGACGGACATTTTGCCGGTGTGGGAGCGCTGGCGCAGCTTGCCGTTGACGCGCAATTCCATGTTGAGGTTGTGCGGCTCGGGGATTTCGTCGGCAGTGACGATCCAGGGGCCGAGCGGGCAGAAAGTGTCGATGGCTTTGCAGAAGCTGAAGATTCCGGACTTCATCTCTTCGCGCTGGATGTCGCGCGCGGTGACGTCGTTGAAGATGACGTAGCCGCCGATGTAATCGGCCGCTTCCTCCTTGCCAAAGAATTTGCCGGCTTTCTTCAGCACAACCGCCAGTTCCAGTTCGTAATCGAGTTCGCTGGTGATGTGCTCGGGATAGACGATCGCGTCGTCGGGGCCGATGATGGCGTCGATGTTCTGGAAGAAGACGATCCAGGGAAGCACGGGGTGGGAGAAGCCCGCCTTTTGCGCTTCTTCGTGGTGCTCGCGAAAATTGCCGGCGGTGTGGAAGAACTTTTTGGGCTGAATCGGGGCGCGGAGCTTGACGGCTTGCGGGGCGTGGATGATCTGTTCGCCCGCCGGGCCACGAAGGGATTCGCCTTGCTCGAGAGCGAAGGCGAGCGCCTGGCGCGCGGCGTTGAGCGAGCGATCGCCGCCTTCGAACAGGGCGCGCATTTCGGCGGGGACGCGGGCGGCGGCGACACGCGCGAAAGCAGGCTCCTTATCGACGTCGCGCAGATAGACGGTGTAGGCGAGGTTCAGATCGACGACACGTCCGTCGGGGGCGAGCGCGCCGGCGCGCGGGAGGCCGGGCGAGGATTCGAAGGTCACGAGGCGCATGGATTCGGCTCCTGAGCGGGAATTGGCGCGCGGCGCGTTGTGCCAGAGGCGCTGCGGGGACCAAGATACGCGGACATTTAAGCATTGAGGGTTTTGTTTGTCCATGGTAGCAGAGGCGCTGAGGAAGAAATCCGGGAGGCATGTCTGGCAGTGTGCCCGCGCCCTCGTGGCCTGCTTTGCCTCTACGCTTTCGGGGTCCTTCGCTTCGCTCAGGATGACATAAGGGCGAAGGCAGTGGCTTGCGGGGGCGTGAAAAATTTCATGCTTGGTGGTATGAAAGGCCGCAGCCATGAGTGGCTGCGCTACTGGGGCGATGCCCGGCTAGAGTGTGGTGCCAGGGGAGAGGGGCTTGAAGAGGGAAAAGATTGTGCCGATTATTTTGGCGGCGGGGCGGGCGGAAGGGCTGGGATCTCCGCAGGCGCTTGGGAGATTCGGGCGACGGACGGCGATACAGATTGCTGTCGATAATTGCGCTCGACTGGAGCGGCCGATAGTTGTTTTGGGCGATGCGGCTGAGCGGGTTCGGCGAGCGGTGCCACGAGGGACGCGCGTGGTGGTGAATCGGCGCTGGCGGGCGGGGCAGCTCAGTTCCCTGCTCGCGGGGCTGCGGCTTGTGCCGCGAAGTGCGGCGTTTCTCGTTTATCCCGTGGACCACCCTATGATCGGTCGACGCGTGATCGACCGGCTGGCGCGAGCTTTCGCAGAGCGGCGAGCGGATGAAAAGATCGTGATGCCTCGACGGGGGAAACGGGCCGGGCATCCGGTGATTTTCAGCGCTGAGCTACGGAGCGAACTCGAAAAAGCAAAGACGGCGCGCGAAGTCAGCTACCGGGACTCTTCTCGCGTACGCTTCGTGGCCGTGAAGACGAAATCTATCTGGGAGGATTTCGATTCTCCGGCGAGCTATCGGCGACTGGCGCGGATTTTCAAGACGGGGAGGAGCGGCAGGCAGGCTGCTGGGCGGGGGAAATGAGTTGCCCTATCGGAGGACGGCTGAGACATGAATTGCCTTGACGTTACCCTCAGCCTGGCATCTCTTTCTGCCCTACAAGGTGCCGCCCAGAAGGGCGGCGCTACACAGGCGGCGGATTGTGACTTGGCTAAATTTTCGTGAGAAAAGCGGGTTAG
>JAGWOX010000286.1 GCA_028877145.1 Acidobacteriota bacterium
GACGGCCCTCCACTACGAATGAAGCGAGGAAAAGCTGATGGGCAACATCGGACAGGATGTCCGCTACGGGTTGCGCAAGTTGCGCCGCAGCCCTGGCTTCACAATTCTCGCTCTTCTCACCCTCGCGATCGGCATCGGCGCCAATACCGCTGTCTTCAGCCTTGTCTACGATGTGCTGCTGCGTCCTCTTACCTATCCACACGCCGACCGCCTGGTCACGCCGGTTTGGAGCGAAGGCGCCACCGGCGGCATTCGCTCGAACGTCAGTATTCCGGAATTCCGTTTCTGGCGAGATAACAGCAGCGTCTTCGAGTCGCTGGCCGCGTATTCGGGAGGCGGCTTCAATCTTTCCGGCGCCGGAGAGGCGGATCGCGTGGTAGCGCAGTATGCTTCCGCGAATTTCTTTCCGACGCTGGGCGTCGATCCGGCGCTCGGGCGCAATTTTCTCCCGCAGGAAGATCAGGGCACGGGACAGCCGGTGGCGATTCTGAGCTATGGGCTGTGGGCGACGCATTTCAACGCCGACCCGGGCATACTTGGCAGAACTGTTTCGCTCGATGGACAGCCCTACACCATCATCGGTGTGACGCCGAGAAGTTTTCAGCCGGTCGACGAGGGCGATTTGTGGATTCCGCTCGCGCGGCTTTCGGGCCCGCAAGCCGGCGGAGACAACCAGCAAGTCATCGGGCGATTGAAGAGGGGCCTTTCGCTCGAGCAGGCGCAGGCGGGCATGCAACTGGTCGCCCAGGCGTTCGAGCATGCGCATCCGAGGCATTATCCGCCGGGATTCGGGATTCGGCTGATTCCGCTCCAGACGTACCTTGGGCTGGGCGCGCGATCCTACTTGCTGATTCTGTTTGGCGCAATCGGCATGGTGTTGCTGATTGCTTGCGCGAATGTTGCCGGGTTGTTGGTGGCCCGCGCGGCGGCGCGCAGTCCTGAGATCGCTTTGCGCCAGACTCTGGGTGCAAGCCGTGGACGGCTGGTGCGTCAACTGCTCACCGAAAGCTTGTTGCTGGCGATCGGAGGCGCCGCGGCGGGTGTGCCGGTGGCCTACGGCGGATTGAGTCTGCTGCTTGACCTCATGCCGACATCGCCGGCGGCGAATCCTCTGCTTGCCCAGTTCTTCGGTTCTCTCGGCATCCACTCGGGACAAATCGGAGTCAACGGCTGGTCGCTCGCGTTCGCGCTGGGCCTGGGCTTTCTGACGGCAATGCTTTTCGGCGTTCTGCCGGCCTGGCAGGCCGTGACGAAAGACTCGAACGAGACGCTGAAAGAAGGGGCTTTCCGGTCCACGGCGGCAGCTTCGCGCACGCGTTTGCGGAGCGCGCTGGTGGTCGCCGAAATGGCAGTGACCGTGGTGTTGCTGGCCGGGGCGCTATTGCTGGTGCGTACGTTCGTCAACCTGCTGAGCGTCGGTCCCGGTTTCGAAACCGGGCACCTGTTGAGCGTGCAGCTTTGGATGAACGGATCCCGCTACAAAACGAGCCCGGCCCTCGCCGAGTTCTATCGCACGCTTGCCGACAGAATCGATCGTCTCCCGGGGGTTGTTTCCGCGGGCGCCACCAGCGGTGGAATGCCGCTGGAAACCGGCGGAAATTTCCCGGTCAAGATCGAAGGCGTTCCCGACATCCAGTCCGCGGACATACGAGCCGTGGATCCCGGCTACTTCGCCGCGCTCCGTGCGCCGCTCGTGGCTGGGCGATGGTTCACCGCTTCGGACGCCACTGGGGCGTCGCCGGTGGCCATCATCAATCGGCGGTTTGCCCGCGAATATTTCGGTAACCGGAATCCCCTGGGCGAACACATCGTGATTGGGGCGACGATCCCCGACAAGGCTTTCGTCGATCCGCCACGGGAGATTGTCGGCGTGGTGGGCGATGTGAAATCGCAGCTCAGCCTTCCGGCCGAGCCGACGATGTTCGTACCCGACGCACAGGCTTCTTACTCGACAATGGAACTGTTCGGGGGCATTTTCCCGGTGGCGCTGCTCGTGCGCACGACCGGCGATCCTTTGCGCCAGGCCGAGCCGATACGCAGTGCGCTCGCGTCGCTCGATTCCTCGATTCCGGTGGGCCGGGTTCGGACGATGGACCAGGTGCGCGCCGCGTCGCTAGGACTGGAGCGATTCATGCTGGCGTTGATGGCGATTTTCGCGGCATTGGCGTTGTTGCTTTCGGCGCTGGGAATTTACGCGGTGCTGTCCTACACGGTGGCGCAACGCACTCCGGAGATCGGTTTGCGAATGGCGCTCGGCGCGCGGCCTGCGGACGTTTTGCGGATGGTGCTTGGCTACGCCTGGCGGCTCGTGGCGCTGGGTATCGCGGCCGGCGCCGTGGGAGTGTTCGCGCTGACGCGCTTCGTGGCGTCGCTGCTGTACGGCGTGCGCGCGACGGATCCGATGAGTTTCGCGGCGACGGCGGCGCTGCTGGCGCTGGTGGCAGTCGCCGCCTGCGCCGTGCCTGCGTGGCGCGCGATGCGCGTCGAGCCGGTGGTGGCGCTGCGTTACGAGTGAGAGAGTGAGGGAAGAGAAGTGCGCTCATTCTGGCAGGACGTGAGATTCGGGCTGCGGATGCTGTGGAAAGCCCCGGCTTACACGGCGCTCGCCGCGGCTGCGCTCGCGCTGGGCATCGGGGTCAATACGGCCATCTTCAGCGTCGCGGACGCGTTTATCTACGAGGCGGTTTCGTTCCCGCACCTCGACCATCTGGCGCTGCTCTATGAGGAACTGCCGCAGCAAGGCATCACGGAGAACACCGTGGCGCCGGGCGTCTACGAGGATTGGAAGGCGCAGAACCATTCGTTCCGCGATTTGGCGGCTTACGAGTGGGACACCGTCAATCTCTCCGGCAACAGCGGCTTGCCCGAACATGCCGCGGGATTCCGCGTGACACCGAATTTCTTCGACATACTCGGCGAGAAACCGATGCTGGGCCGCACGTTCACGAGTGACGAGGCCGTTCCCGGCCACGATCAGGAAGTGGTGCTCAGCTACCGGATGTGGCACGAGCGCTACGGCGCGGATCCCGCGATCCTCGGGAAAACCATCCGCATCGACAGCAAGAGCACCACGGTCATCGGCGTGATGGCGGAAAATTACGACTACCCGCTTCCGGCGCAGCTCTGGCTGCCGCTGGCGATGACCGACCAGGAAAAGGAAGTGCGGACCAGCCATTCGTTGCACGTGCTGGGTTCGCTGCGGCCCGGTGTGACGATCGAGCAGGCAAACGCCGAGCTGGCGATGATCCAGCAGCGGCTGATCCAGCGGTATCCGCAGACAGACAAAGGCTGGGGCGCGCGCGTTGTCGAGATGCGCACGCATATGAGTTCGGACATGACCCGGCAATACATCCTGCTGCTCGTCGTCGCGGTGGGATTCGTTCTGCTGATCGCCTGCGCCAACGTCGCCAATCTGCAGTTCGCTCGCTCGACGCGGCGCCAGCGCGAAATCGCGCTGCGCACGGCGCTTGGCGCCGGGCGGTGGCAGCTCGTGCGCCAATTGCTGATTGAGAGCGTGCTCGTTTCGCTTGTGGGAGCGGTGGCAGGGCTGTTGCTGGCCACGTGGAGTATCCGGCTGATTCTCGCCTACATGCCGGCGACCGTTTCGCGTTACATCGCCGGCTGGCAACACATCAGCCTCGATTCGCGCGCGTTCCTTTTCGCGCTGGCGGTTGCAGTGACCGCAGGAATCCTGGCGGGACTGGTGCCGGCGATCGAAAGCTCCAGTCCCGACATGAACGAAACATTGAAAGAGGGCGGGCGCAGCGGGACGTCCGGCCGGGCGCGGCAGCGGCTGCGCAGCATCTTCGTCGTGGCGGAAATCGCACTTTCGCTCGTACTGCTGGTGGGCGCGGGATTGCTGGTGAAGGGCTTCCGGGCCCTGCTCGGCATCAATCAGAATTTCGCACCCAAGACGCTGCTTACGATGACCGTCGTTCTGCCGAAGTCCCGGTATGGCGACGTCGCCAAGCGCGCCAATTTTTACGAGCATGCGCTCGGCCAGTTGGAGGCGATGCCTGGCGTCCGGCTGGCAGCGGTCGCCACCAACGTCCCCGATGGCGATAGTTCCTTCCTGGGCGGTTTTAGCGTCGAGGACCGCCCGGCGCGTCCCGGCGAGCATCCACTCGCTTACTGGGAGGTGGTCAACCCCGCTTTTTTCCAGACACTTCACATTTCGCTGATCAAGGGCCGATTGTTCACCCGAGCCGACGGTCCGGATTCGGCGCCCGTGGCGATCATCAGTCAGTCGCTGGCCGCGCGCTATTTCCCAGGACAGAATGCGATGGGCCGCCGGATCAAGTTGGGGGCGGAGAGTTACGCGGCGCCTTGGGCCACGATCGTCGGCATCGTTTCCGACGTGAAATAC
>JAGWOX010000287.1 GCA_028877145.1 Acidobacteriota bacterium
TCCCCGCTCGATATCTACAGCTCGCAGTCCCAGATGGCCCAGCGCCGCGTCACCGTCATCCAGGCCCAATACGCGCTCGTCGAGGCGGAAGACAATTTCCGCAACGTCATCGGCGCCGACGTCGATCCCCGCATTCGCACGCTCGGCATCGATCTCATCGATTCACCCGAGCCGTCCGGCGCGCTCTTCTCCACCGACATTCCCGCCGCTCTCGCCAAGGCGCTGGCGAACCGGCCCGAAATCGCGTCGGTCCGGGAGTTGCTCCTGAACGACGAGACAAGCATCCGCCTCGCGCGCAATCAACTCGAGCCCAATCTTTCGCTCACCGGCACGTTCCAGAGCAACGGCCTCGGCGGCGACGAAATCAACAGCGCCGTCACTCCGCCGGTGATTATTTCGCCCGGTGGTTTCGGCGACGCGCTGTCCCAGGTCTTCGGCTTCGGCTTTCCCGTCTACGGCGCCGGCTTCACGCTCACTTTCCCCATCAAGAATCGCGCCGCCCAGGCCGATCTCGGCGATGCCCTCGTCGCCCGGCGCCACGATCTCTATTCCGAGCGGCAGGTTCGCCAGGTCATCACGCTCGACGTATCCAACGCCGTCCATCAACTCGAGCAGTCCGTGGTTTCCATGCAGGCCGCGAAAACCTCCTACGATATCGCCGCGAAAAACCTTCAGGCCCAGCAGCGCAAATACGAACTCGGCGCCGGGCAGATTCAATTCGTGCTCCAGGCGCAGACCGATCTGGCGCAGGCCGAGCAGAGCCTGGTCAACGCGCAGGTCGGCTACCAACTCGCCGTCACCGCCGTCCAGCACGCCACCGGCGGCCTGCTCGACCGCTTCAACGTGCAAATCGTGAATCTCGCGCGCTGATTCTGCAAACGGGAGTACAATCCGGGAAATCATTCCGCACCGGCGGTTTTGAACGTTTCAGTCGATCGTCCGGCATCTTATCGCCGCGCAGAAACAAGGAGGAAATCAGCTATGCGTTGCATCGTCAAAGTAAATTTCCCTGTGGAAGCAAGCAATGAAGCGATCAAATCCGGCAAGCTGCAGAAAACGATCAAATCCGTGATGGAGACACTGAAGCCCGAAGCCGCCTATTTCACCGCCGAGCGCGGCCAGCGCGGCGGCATCTTCGTTGTCGATTTGAAGGACCCGTCCCAGATTCCGATGGTCGCCGAGCCGTTTTTCCTGGCGTTCAATGCCAGCGTGGAAATTTTCCCGGCCATGACCGTGGAGGACCTGATGAAAGCCGGCCCGCACATCGAGAAGGCGATCAAGAACTACGCCTGATCCGGCGCCACCAGTTCACAATTGGGGCGGTCCGCATTGTCAGAATCGGACGGCTTCGCTCAGGATGACGAGAAGCAAGGCCGGGCATCGGCATATGTAGCGCGAAAGGGGCGACCCACCGGGTCGCCCCTACAGTTCGTGGTGGGGATGACGACAGTGGTTTGTGGTGAAACAGTGGTTTGTGGTGAAGATGATGTGGCAGTGATTTTTGGTGAAGACGCGGTGTCTTTTCAAGAGACGCACGATCGGGTCGCGCCGCGGCGGTCGTTGGCGGGAGCGACTATCCGCGAAGGCATCGGGGCGAACCGTCCGTCCCTATTCCCCCGGCGCCGCGTGCGGCTCCGTCCCAGCAACGTGCGCGCCCGTCAGCGCCGCCACGATCTTCTTGCCATGGAACCGGCCGTTCTCGATGAAGATTTCCCCCGTCCGCTCGCCGCCGATCAACACGCCCGCCAGATGAAGGCCGGGAACGTTGGTTTCGAGCGATTCGGGATCGGTGCGCGGCCGCCGCGCCTCGGCGTGCAACTCGACGCCGAGCTGAAGCAGAAAGTCGAAATCCGGATGATAGCCGGTCATCGCGAACACCTGTTCGGCCGGCAGCACGCGCTCGGAGCCGTCCGATTGCACGTGCACCTGGCCGGGCTCGATTCGCGTCACCCGCGTATCGAAAAGCGCGTTGATCTCCCCGGCGTGAATCCTGTTTTCGATATCCGGCCGCACCCAGTATTTGAGTGAAGCGCCGAGAGCCGGTCCTCGATGCACCAGCGTCACGCGCGCGCCGCCGCGGAACAGGTCGAGCGCCGCTTCCGCCGCTGAATTTTTCGCGCCAATGACGACCACATCGCAGTTCCAGTAGGGATGCGCCTCGCGGTAGTAGTGCGAGACGTGCGGCAAATCCTCGCCCGGCACGTCCATGTTGTTCGGCTGATCGTAGTAGCCGGTGGCGACGACGATTTTCCTGGTTAGGCAGCGATTCTCGACGCCGGATTTTGTCCGCGTGACCACGGTGAACTTTCCATCGTGGCCGTCGACGACGGTCACCCGTTCGTAGAGCCGCAGTTCGAGCCCGTAGTGCTCGGCGGCGCGCCGGTAATATTTCAGCGCCTCCTGCCGCGTCGGCTTTCCCGCGCTGGCGATCATCGGCAGGTCGCCGATCTCCATCCGCTCTGGCGTGGTGAAAAACATCATGTTCGTCGGGTAGTAGAAAAGGGAATTGCAGAGGCAGCCCTTGTCGATCACCAGCGGGCGCAGCCCCGCGCGTACAGCTTCGATCGCCGTGGCAAGGCCCGTGGGGCCGGCCCCAATGCAAATCAGGTCGGAGTTCATGGAATCAGTTTGCCGGGCACAGCCCAGAAATTCAAACGGCGAGTTTCGGGCATCTGGGGGAGAGCTGATACAAGGCGGCATGCAGTCAAATCCGCATCAACTTGTTCAACTCCCGCGTGGTCACGCCTCGGTCGAGGTAAGTGAATTCTCCTGTGGCTTTCACCTCGTGTGCGGCCTCGATCAACCCGGTCATCGCCGCGCGATAAAGTGAACTTGCAAGGCTAATGCGCCTGACGCCCGCCGCGGCGAGTTCGCCTACGGAAAACGTTTTTCGTCTGATTCCCGCCATGAAATTGAAGGGCCTCGACACGGCCGCACAGGTTGAGCGCACCGAGGCAAGGTCGGGCAGGCCAGGGGCGAAAAGAACATCGGCTCCTGCTCGTTCGAAGGCTTGCAGGCGGCTTATGGTGTGATCGAGGCTGGGGGCGTCGTAGAGAAAATTGTGCGCCCCCGCGGTCAGCATGAACGGAAACGAAAGTGCGCGCGCCGCGTGCACCGCTGCGGCTATGCGTTCGATAGCCAGGCCGTCATCGTAAAGCGGACAGTCCGTGTCGCCGGTTGCGTCCTCAATTGTGCATCCAACAAGTCCCACCTCGGCCGCGAGCCGAACCGCTTCCGCTACGACGTCTGGGCTGTGGCCAAAACCGCTTCCCCAATCAGCTGAGACTGGCAAGTCCGTCGCATCGACAATCTGGCGGGCGTGCGCCAAAGTCTCGCCTCGTGTCAGTGCGTGATCCCTTCGACCAAGCGCGGAGGCAGAGGCGGAGCTCGATGTGGCCAATGCTTCGAAGCCGAGCCCCGCGAGTATACGCGCGGAGCCAACGTCCCATGGATTCGGAATGACGAAGGCGCTCGGGCCGTCGTGAAGCGCGCGGAAACGAACTGCCTTTTCGTACTGTGTGACTCTCATAGAATTTGCACCGCAATCAAATTTCGATCAGGACCCGCCCGGGTTGCCGGACTCAGGTCCGCGATGAGGTCTCCTCGGACAAAGCGCTCGATCTTCGCGACCTCCGACAAGCCGCACGGGCAGGAGATAAGGCGCCAGAGCCATTACATCTTTCCCTCCGCCCGCTGAGGTGGCCCTTGCGCAAGGCTTGCCTTGTGCGGAAATGTTTTTGCAGCTTGTCCCGGAGTTTGAGGCGGGCGTTGAGAAGGCGAGTCTTGGTCGCGGGAACGCTAAGTCCAAGTGTTTCCGCAGTCTGCCGGGTGCTGAAACCCTCGACATCGCGCAGCTGAAAGACCGTTCGGAGAGGAACCGAGAGTTCGGCGATGGCTCGCATCAGGATCTCGTTGAGTTCGGCCCTTTCAACGTATTCCTCAGGCGTCGGTCCCCAGTCCGCGATTTCGCGGGGCGCGACCGATTCTTGCTCTTCGGCCGGCTCGTCAAGTGAAACTTCGCGACCGCGGCGCTTGCGGACCTTCATGAGCGCATGGTTGATGGCGATGCGGACAAGCCAGGTGTAAAAGCGCGAATTTCCTTCGAACGTTTTCAAGTGCTTGAAGGCCGACAGGAATGCTTCCTGGACAGCGTCTTCGGCATCAAAACGGTCTTGGGTGATGTTCCAGGCCAGGCGGAATAGCCTTCTCTCGTAGCGCGTGACTAGACATTCGAATGCGTTGACGTCACCGCTTTGCGCAGCGATGACTAACTCACGTTCGTCGTCACCCGCGTCCCTGGAAAATCTTCCGGACTCTGTGTTCACCCGCTGGAACACGGCC
>JAGWOX010000023.1 GCA_028877145.1 Acidobacteriota bacterium
GGCGCCGCCGATAGGCGGCAGGAAACCAATCGCGGCGGCGATCATCCCGAGCACGCTGACCGCCATGCCGCCGACGGCGCTTTCGAGGGCGATCCGGCGCATGCGGCGGCCGATGTGAATCAGCTCGTCGACGCGGCCGAGCGAGGTTTCGAGCACGACGGCGTCGGCAGCCGCCGCGGTGACGTCCGCGCCGGTGCCGAACGCTACCCCAACGGTGGCGGCGACGAGCGCCGGCGCGTCGTTGATACCGTCGCCGACGAAGAGCGTTCTGGCGCGCGCGGTTTCCTGACGCACGATTTCGACTTTTTCCTCCGGGCTCTTGCTGGCGTGGACTTCGCGGATGCCGAGTTCATCGGCCAGGTAGCGCACCTCCGATTCGCGATCGCCGGAAACCAGGATCACGCGCTGGACGGCGTGGCGCGGGCGCAGATGGCTGATGAAAGAGAGGCTTTCCGTGCGCGGCGTGTCGCGGAAGCGCATCGTGGCGGCGTAACGGCCGTCGACTATCATGATGCATTCGAGACCGCCGGCGAGTGGAGGGAGCGGCAGATCGCGCGCGACGGGGCCGTGGCGGCCGGTGATGAGAAGGTGGAGGCCTTCGACGGTGCCGGAGAGGCCCTGGCCGGGCGGCTCGCTGATCTGCGAGACGTCCGCGAAAACGAGATTCTCGTCGCGCGCGGCGCGCAGGATGGCACTGGCAAGCGGATGCTTCGAATATTGCTCGAGGCTTCCCGCAAGCCGCAGCACGTCGTCGCGCGAAAAGTCTGGCGCGGTGAGGATTTCGGTCAACTCGGGACGGCCGTAGGTAAGAGTACCGGTCTTGTCGAAAATCAAGACGGAGCAGGAATCGATCTGTTCGAGCGCGGCGGGATTCTTGATGATGATCGCGTGACGCGCGGATAGCGAGATTGCGCCGATCACGGCGACGGGAATGGCGATCAGCAGCGGGCAGGGTGTGGCGACCACGAGCACGGCCAGAAAACGCATGGACTGGCCGGTGGCAACCCAGGCGATCCCGGCGAGGATGAGCGTGAGCGGTGTATACCATGCGCCGAGCTGGTCGCCGAGGCGGCGCAGGCGCGGCTGATTCTGCTCGGTGGCCTGCATCACGCGCATTATGCGTTCGTAGCGCGAATCGACCGCCAGTTTCTCTGCGCGTACGGTTAGGGCGCTATCGCCGTTGACAGCGCCGGAGATGACACGAGAGCCAGGCGTTTTCGAAATTTCGTATGGCTCGCCGGTGAGATAGGCCTCGTCCATCACGCCGCGACCCTCGATCACCACGCCGTCAATCGGGCAGATTTCGTGTGGGAAAACGACGAGTACGTCTCCAACGGCGATATCCGGGAGCGCGACGTCGGCGAGCCGCGAATCGAGCTTGCGATGCGCGGTCTGCGGCATGCGGCGCGCCAGCGCGTCGAGGACGGAGCTGGCGCGGCGCGTGGCGAACTGCTCGAGCGAGAGTCCGCCGGAGAGCATCAGAATCACGATCACCGCAACCAGATACTGGCCGAGCAGGACGGCGGTGACGATCGAGATGCCGGCCAGCAAATCGGAGCCGAACTCGCGGCGCAGAAACTTGACCGCGAGATCAATGACAAGCGGCACGCCCCCGGCCGCCAGCGCGATGTACAAAGGGAGATTCGATTCAAACGGCGAGGCCCCGGCCACGTACCGCAAAATCAGAAACGCCACGATCGCCGCGGTCGAAAGAAAAGCGATATAGTTTTCCTTCGGACGGCCGCTAATGCGTTTTTCGCTCGCTGGCTGTTTCTCGGAGTTCACTGGCATCATTCTACAGGCAATTCGGTTGGCCAAAGCGCGAGCGCCGGGCCTTGAATTCAAATGAAACTGGGCGCCGTGGCCGCGGGTCAATGGGTTCAGAGTGAAATGCGAAGACCTCGGTCGACGAGCGCAATTCGCACCAAGCGCATGACCAAATTTCGCGCCTGCGGATTTGCGGCAGCCGAGCGAAAGAAAGCGGGTTGAAATGGCGGAAAAAGCCGTGATCGCGTCATCTTCCGGCAAAGGACGTCTGAGTCTCTCCGAAGTGGTGCGCGCTGCCGTTTGGTGCGGCCTTGTGGCCGGGCTCGCCGAGGGTGTGATCGACCTGACGATGGCTCACTACCACGCGCCGGCAATGCTCAGCGTGAGCGCGCTGACGTATCCATTTCTGTTCGTTGCTGTGGGCGCCCTGGTCTGGTTTTTGACCGCATGGTTGCGCGGCAAGGCGCACCGGGCGGCGGTCTTCGCGCTGCTCGCCGGCACGGCGACCTACAGCATCGGCCGCGCCATGGGAACCTTCGCGCCGCAATGGCAGGCTGGCGTTTCTGCGTTGGGCATCGCAGTGATGGCGGCGGTCCTCGGAGCCATGTGGGCACCGGCAACGATACGCGTAGTGCGGCGGACGACGCCGTGGCTCGTGGCCGTGGCACTCGTATGCGCGGTGGTGATTCCGGCCTGGGGGATGTGGTCCGAGCGCGAGGCGACCGAAGGGCTGCCGGCAATTTCCGGCCGGTCGCCCAACGTGCTGCTGATCATCGTGGACACGCTGCGCGCCGACCATCTGACCCCGTACGGCTATTCGCGCGATACCAGCCCGAACATCGCGCAGATCGCGCAACAGGGGGCGCTCTTCGAAACGGCCATCTCCGGTTCCTCGTGGACCCTGCCCTCGCATGCCACGATGATGACGGGCGTTTATCCGCACGTTCACGGTGTGGTCACCACGCGGAAGGAACTCGCGCCGGATTCGCTGACGCTGCCCTGGCGCCTGCGCGAGGCGGGTTATCGCACCGGAGCCTTTTCCGCGAACAACTTCTTCTTCAACCGCCGCTACGGACTTGGACAGGGATTCGCGCATTTCGGCGACTACTTCTTCTCCGCGACCGACGCGTGGAATCAGCTTGCGCTAGTTTCGAACGCCTACAACGAAGCGAACCGCCTCGGCTGGCGAGAGAACACGCTGGGACGGCAAACGGCGGCGGACATCAATCGCGCCGCACTACGGTGGATTCTGGCCGATAAGCGGCCGTTCTTCGTTGCGCTGAATTATCTGGACGTTCACGATCCCTACGTTCCGCCGCAGCCCTACCGGCACATGTTTTCGAAAAAACTCGATCCCGGCGGGCTGGTGAATATCGGCGTGAACCTGCTGCCGCATCTCTCGCCCGCGCAAATGCAGGATGAAATGGACGCCTACGACGGCGGCATCCGGTACGACGACGCGCAGATCGGCAAGCTGCTCGCGGCGCTTCGCGAGCACGGACTGCTGAAGAACACGCTGGTCATCATCACCGGCGACCACGGCGAGGCGTTCGGCGAACACGGACTGATCACCCACGCCAACGCTCTTTATTTCCCGCTCATCCACGTGCCACTGATATTCCGCTGGCCGAGCCACGTGCCGGCGGGAATGCGCATCGCACAGCCGGTTTCGACCAAGGACATCGGTGCGACCGTGCTCGCGCTCGTCGGGCAGACTTCGCGCCCGTTTCCGGGCCGGTCGCTCGCGGAGTTGTGGGACGGGCAGGCGAACGCGAGCCAGTGGCCCTCGCCAATTTCGGAGCTGGCGCTGATGCCTTTCGATCCCGATTTCCCGGATTTTTACGGCCCGTTGAATTCGATCATTACGCCGACGCTGCAGTACATCATCGACCCGAAGGAAGGGCCGCTGCTCTACGCATGGACCAAGGACCCCGGCGAAGAGCACAACCTCTCGCAAGATCCGAGCTATGCCAGCGCGCTCTCACGATTGCAATCGGAATTGCAGGCGGAAACGCACGCGTGGCCAAGCGTGCTGGCGGCGAGCACACGACCCACTACCAAGCAGACCGAATAATCGCGATGCGCACGAAGCGCCGCGTCTCGAAGCCCAGCTTTTCGTAGACGCGGAAAGCGGAATCATTGTCCGCGCGAACGTGGAGGAAAGGAGTTTCGCCACGCGTGGCGATGCGGCGCACCAGAATCGAAACCAGGCGGCTGGCGTAACCGTGGCCACGATGCTCGGGATCGGTGCAGACGGCGCTGACCTCGGTGAATCCGGTGAGCCGGAGCCGCTCGCCGGCCATCGCCACCAATTTCCCGGCATGATGGATTCCCAGATACGTGCCCATTTCATAGGTTCGCGGGCCGAACGGTCCCGGTTTGGTCTGTTCGATCAGGCGCAGCATTTCCGGAACGTCCTCCGCCGTGAGTTTCCGCACGCCGTCTTCTTCCGCCTCCGGCGGCGGATTCGGAAAAATCATCTGCCGGACATCGAATTCTTCCAGCTTCTGGAAGGCGGGGGGCAAGTCCACGGATCCGGCCGAGAAGAAACCGGCGACCGCTCCGGGACCGAGCAGGCCGACCAGTGAGCGAAAGGCATCGTCCGAAGGCTCACGGACGGCAACGATTTGAAACATCGCCGCCGGGTAACGCTTGGCCAATTCGTCGCCTTCGGCAAAGTGCGCTTGAAGTGTGGTGAGGGCTTCCCAGGCGGGATTATCGAGGCTGTGGGAAGGCGCGGCCGATGTCGAGTTCGTCGGGTTCATGAAGCGGTTTGTTTGACCTGGAGTTGGATGCGTTTCGCCCGGAGCCGGATTCGCCGCGTCACGTCCCGATGAACGCTAGCGTAGCAGCAAATCAGACAAGAAGCTCGTGCCGTGGGGGATCGCGCCGCCGAAATTCTCCGCTACCGTCTGTCCAAGATCGGATTGCGTGGCCCGCGTGCCGAGCGAAACGCCGGCCCGCGCGCCCGGCCCGTACAGCAACAGCGGCACGTATTCGCGCGAATGGTCCGTCGAGGGCGAGCAGGGATCCGGATCGCAGCCGTGGTCGGCGGTGATGGCCAGCAGATCGGTTTTCCTCAGATGAGCGAGCAGCGGGCCTAGCCCGGCGTCGAATTCCTCGAGCGAGCGCGCGAAGCCTTCGACGTCCTTGCGATGGCCGTAGAGCATGTCGAAATCGACCAGGTTGGCGAAGATCAGGCCCGAGGGGTACGACTGGAGCGCAGCGGTGATTTTTTCCATGCCGTCGGCATTGCTTTTCGTGCGGACGGATTCGGGCACGCCGCGGCCGTCGTAGATATCATAGATTTTGCCGATGCCGAGCACGGGGACCTTGCTCTCTTCGAGCACGTCGAGCAGCATCGGGCGGGGCGGCTGGACAGCGTAATCGTGGCGGCGCTCGGTGCGGCGGAAATTTTCCGCGCTCGTGCCGAGGAACGGTCGCGCGATGACGCGGCCCACCTGATGCGGGCCGACGAGCAGGGCGCGAGCGATTTCGCAGATGCGGTAGAGCTCGGCGATCGGAATCGCCTCTTCATGCGCGGCCACCTGAAAGACGCTGTCGCCGGAGGTGTAGACGATGGGCCGGCCGGTGCGCATATGTTCTTCGCCCAGCTCTTTCAGAATTTCTGTGCCGGAGGCGGGCTTGTTGCCCAGCGTTTTCCGGCCGATGGCGCGCTCGAAAGGCTCCATGATTTCCGCCGGGAAGCCATTCGGATAGACGGGAAAGGCGCGATCGAGCCAGATGCCGGCCATTTCCCAATGACCAATCGTGGTGTCTTTGCCGGGAGATTGCGTGGCGGCTTTGCCGTAGGCGCCGAGCGGCGCGGTCGCAGGGGCCAGATGGTCGAGCGGGCGGATGTTGGCGAGGCCCAGGCGTACGAGATTCGGTAGAGCGAGCGGGCGCGAGCGGGTGATGTGTCCGAGCGTGTCGCGCCCCACATCGCCGTAGTCGGCGGCGTCGGGCATTTCGCCGATGCCGACGCTATCGAGAACGATCCACAGAATACGGTCGAAGGCTGGCATGAGTCACCGGAGAAAACCTTACCACACCGGCATGGAACGCGGTGAGTGGCGCGGACACTCTTGCCCGCGCGGTTTTGCTTCTGACGCTTTCGAGACCATATAGCGTCGAAAGAAGAGTCCCGCCGCCGTGAGCACTCGTGCGTGTGCGTAGCTTCGGTATCCTTCTCGCTATTGACGGTTGTATTGCTTCAATAACTCGCGCAGGCGGTCGATGGGCAAAGCGTAGGCCACGTGGCCGTCGCGTCCCTGGACGGTTGTGGCGCGGAGCAAGGAATCGTCGATTGCCTCCTCGGTGGCGTCGATCACGGCTTCGAACAGCGGCGAGAGCGCATCCTCGTTCAGGCGCGAAATCGGCGGCAGCATGCGCGCATCGGCGGGAATCACATCGGTGGTGGAAAAGGCGATCACGAAATCGCCGCTACCGTTGCTTCCGGTGGCCCCGGCACGGGCCATGCCGAAAATCGCTCGTCTGGCCAGCCGGTGAAGCTGACGCGAAGTGAGCGGAGCATCCGTGGCGACGATGATCATGCACGACCCGTCGGCCCGCTTGCCCATAGCGCCGGGAGGCTCCAGATAACGCCACACCGGCACGCCCGCGATCGCGAGCCGGCCGCCGAAATTCGTTTGCACGAGCACGCCGATCGTATAGCCGCCATCGGATGCGGGCAGATGCCGCGAACTCGTGCCGATGCCGCCTTTCCAGCCGAAGGCGATCGTTCCCTCCCCCGCGCCGACCGCGCCTTCGGCTACAGGGCCGCCGCTCGCGTTGGCAAGGGCCTTTAGCACGTCAGCCGCTTTCACGTGGCGGCCGCGGATGTCGTTGAGCCAGCCGTCGTTCGTTTCCCCAACGACGGGATTGATCGAACGCACATCCTCGTTGCCCGGCAGCGCCAGTTCCCAATCCATGAGAGCGGCGGCGGCATCCCAAACGCTCAAGGTGTTGGTGAGAACGATCGGCGTTTCAATCTGGCCGAGTTCATTCACCTGCGTCGAGCCAACCAGCTTGCCGAAGGCGTTCGAGACGTAGACGGAAGCGGCCACCTTGTTCTCAAACATGTTGCCGGCGTGCGGAAGAATGACGGTGACTCCGGTGCGAACATTCTCTCCCAGAACGATCTTCCCCTGGCCCACTTCGACACCGGCGACGTCCGTAATGGCATTCAGAGGACCTGGGGAATAGGGCCCCGGATGGATGCCGATCTCCCGTGCCCGGGGTCGTGGCTCGGTGGCAGAGGATTGGCCCGAAACGCTAGCAGCGGACAACAAGAGACTGCCAACCACCGCCAGAGCCAAAAGGGAACGGCTACGGAACATCTTTCTCTCCTTAACGAATGGGTACCGGAAGCGGTTGCCGACCGCACATTGTACGCCCGAACTTAAGAGCAACCGGGAGCAGGGCCAAAGCGGTACTAAGAGTAATGGAGTCCGTTGCATTCCGTGAAGCTGGGTCAGGAAATTGGCGAGGAAATTGCTAGCTTCGGGGGCTTGACTTTATGCACACTATCCCGCTCGCTTTGCAAGTAGAGCCAGCGCGAAGAGGGGCACACGGATGAAGCTAGGCATTGGTGTTCTGGTGGTGATTGCGAGTCTTGCAATAATTCTAGCGGTGAGAAGGAAACCTTCGACGACGATTTTGCCGGCGCAAACGTCGATGCTGAGCGGCGTGGTTGTAGACGAGGCGCATCCCGGCGAACACGCGACTGTGCAGGTGGGGCTGATCGAGTTCGGCTCGGAAGCCGATCGCTTGCATAACGCCTTGTGGGAACAGTGCATCGCCTCGAGCGATCCCGATTGTTTCCCGAAAGCGGCTTCGCAAACCCTGAGCAGCGGGGTGGCAGGAGTGGCGCTGACCGAACCGGATGCGAGCGGCCGCTTCGCACTGAAGCCGTCGGCAGGGGAATCCTATCTGGTAGTCTCGGGACGCGACGCGGAAGGATGGCTTTGGTGCCCTTCGGAGGATATCTCGGGATCTTTCGAGGAGCCCGATAAGCAGACTGTCAATATCCGTTGTCAAAGCTCAGCGGAACTGCCCAGCCCGACTACCAAGAACTAGGCGAGAGCGAGGCTCTGGGAGCGGCGTTGGCGAGGCAGGCGGCCTGACCGTATAATATGTTCGCTTCAGCCTTGCCAAGGTTCACCGTAGATGGCCACTTTAACCGCGTCCACGTCTGCCACCGCTCCGCAGACGAATGAAGCGATTCGTGTGTCCGGGGCTCGCGTTCACAATCTGAAAAATATCAGCTTCGAGATTCCCGGAAACGCACTGACGGTCGTCACCGGCGTGAGCGGCTCGGGCAAATCGAGCCTGGCTTTTGACACCCTCTACGCCGAAGGGCAACGACGCTACATCGAATCGCTTTCCGCCTACGCCCGGCAATTCCTCGAGCGCATCGAGCGGCCCGACGTCGATGAAATCAGCGGCATCGCCCCGGCCATCTCCATCCGCCAGCGGAATACGAGCCGGAACCCGCGGTCGACGGTCGCGACGGCGACGGAAATCTACGATTACCTCCGTCTGCTCTTCGCACGCGCCGGGCGCACCTATTGTTACCGCTGCGGCGAGCCGGTCACGCGCGACACCATCGACGAGATCGCCGAAAAGGTCCTTGCGCAGCCGGCCGGGCGCCGGTTCCTGATCCTGTATCCCCTGCACTTCCCTGCCGAAACGCCCACCGGGCGCAAACGGCGCTCGCCGCAGCCGGCGCAGGAGACGGTGCGCCGCACGCTCAGTGAATTGCAGAAACGGGGTTTCACGCGGCTCTGGCAGAACGGCCGCGTCTTCGAATTCACGCAGCCGGAAACGCTGCTGGAGATCGATTTCGGGCGGGCCGTTTTCGTGGTGGCCGACCGGATGACGGTCGAGCCGGAATCGCGCTCGCGCCTGGTGGATTCGATCGAGCTGGCGATGCGCGAAGGCCGCGGCGAAGCGACGGTTCAATTCGCCGATGGCGGCGAAGAGCGGCTCCGGTTCACCGAACGCTTCGAGTGCAAGCGCTGCGGCATTGCGTATCAGGAGCCGGAGCCGAGCCTGTTCAGTTTCAACAGCCCCTACGGCGCCTGCCCGCGCTGCCAGGGCTTCGGCAACACGGTGGATTACGATCCCGATCTGGTGGTGCCTGACAAGAGCCTGTCGCTCGACGAAGGCGCGATCGAGCCGTGGACCAAACCGCGGTACCGCTTTCCGGCGACCGAGATGCGCCGCTACGCGCGCGCCAAGGGCATTCCGCTCGACGTACCCTTCAACCAGCTCAGTGCCGAGCAACGCGAAGGGATTTTCCGCGGCGATCCCTCGGTGAAGTTCATGGGAGTGCACGGCTTTTTCCGCTGGCTCGAGCGGAAGAAGTACAAGCTGCATGTGCGCGTGTTCCTGAGCCGCTATCGCGGCTACGCCACCTGTTCCGAATGCGACGGCGCGCGCCTGCGGCCCGAGGCGCGCGCGGTGAAAATCGACGGCCGGTCGATCTCCGACATCTGCCGGATGAGCGTCGAGCAGGCGTGCGGGTTCTTTCGTTCGCTTGAGCTTTCGCGAGAGCAGGCGGAGATCGCGCAGCGCGTGCTCGAGGAAATCCGCCAGCGCCTGGGATTCCTTTACCAGGTGGGCGTGGAATATCTGACGCTCGACCGGCTCACCTCGACGCTTTCCGGCGGCGAGGCGCAGCGGATTCAACTCGCCACGTCGCTCGGCTCGCAGCTCGTGGGCGCGCTGTACGTTCTCGACGAGCCGTCGATCGGCCTGCACCCGCGCGACACCGATCGCCTGATCGGCATCCTCAGAAACTTGCGCGACCTGGGCAACACGATCGTGGTTGTCGAACACGATCCGGAAACGATCGACGCCGCCGATCATCTGCTCGACCTCGGCCCCGGCGCCGGCGAGCACGGCGGCCAGTTGCTGTACGCGGGCGACCGCGCCGGAATCGAAAAGGAAAAGCGCTCGCTCACCGGCCGCTATCTTGCCGGTGAATTACAGATCCCGGTCCCTCGCACGCGCCGCAAGCCGGGCCGCATGCTGACGGTGCGCGGCGCGCACATGCACAATCTGAAGAACATCGACGTGTCGCTGCCGCTGGGCGTGATGACCGCGATCACCGGCGTCAGCGGATCGGGGAAATCCACCTTCGTCCACGACGTGCTTTACCCCGCGCTCCGGGCTAAGCGGCTCGGCGGCGCCGCGGGCGAATCCTGCGACCGCATCGAGGGCGACGGGCAGGTGCGCGATCTGGTGCTGGTGGATCAATCGCCGATCGGGCGCACGCCGCGATCGAATCCGGCGACGTATCTGAAAGCGTTCGACGCGATCCGCGACGTGTTCGCGCGAACGCCCGAAGCGCGCCGGCGCGGCTATTCGTCGGGTTCGTTCTCGTTCAACATCCCGGGCGGGCGGTGCGAGGCATGCCAGGGGAACGGCACGGTGACGGTGGAGATGCAGTTTCTGGCCGATGTCGAGCTGGTGTGCGAGGAATGCAAGGGCACGCGCTACAAGCCGGGCGTGCTCGAAGTCACCTATCGCGGCAAGAACATCCACGAAGTGCTCCAGATGACGGCGCGCGAGGCGCTCGCCTTTTTCTCCGGGTCCCCGAAGGTAATTCAACGGCTGAGGATTCTCGACGAAGTCGGCCTCGGCTATCTGCGCCTCGGCCAATCGGCAACCACGCTCTCCGGCGGCGAGGCACAACGGCTCAAACTCGGCGCGCATCTCACCAGACCGGACAATGACGGCGTGCTCTACGTGCTGGACGAACCCACCACCGGCTTGCATTTCGACGACATCCAGAAACTGCTCGCGGCGTTCCGCCGGCTGATCGACGCCAAAGCATCGGTGGTCGTGATCGAGCACAATCTCGACGTGATCAAATCGGCCGATTGGGTGGTCGATCTCGGGCCTGAGGGCGGCGAGCGGGGCGGCCGAGTGGTTGTGGCCGGGCCGCCGGAAACCATCGCGCGTGAACCTGCCTCGCACACCGGCCGTTTCCTGGCTGCGGCGCTCGCAGCGGCGAAACGCGAGGGAACGAGGACCCGCGAGGGAAAGAACAGATGAAGCGCCCGGGTACCGTTGCGATCTGCGCGACGCTGCTTGCGGCTCTCGCGGCAACGACTCCGCAACCGACACGTGCGCAGGGAAACGCCCAGGCGGTCAACCAGACGGTCGAAAAGATTCCGAATCCCGCGCCCGATTTGCGAGCCCAGGCGCAAGCCGCGCTCGCAAAGCAGGACTACAAATCCGCGATCGATTTGCTCACCAAGTACGTCGCGGAAGCGCCCAAGGACCCGATCGGCCATTTTCAGCTCGGCTACGCCTATACGGCGCTCAAGCAGTGGACGCAGGCTGCGGACGAATACAAACAAGCCATCGCGCTTGATCCGAAACTGGCGCCGGCGCAGATGAATCTGGGCCTGGTGCTGCTGCGGAGCGATCCCGCGGCCGCCGTGGAACCGTTGAGTCAAGCTGCGGCGCTCTCCCCGAACGAAGTGCGCCCGCAGTTGCTTCTCGCCATGGCGCTCGAGCGCAGCGGTCAGCCCGCCGAGGCCGCCGCCGCGTACCGGGCCGCGGTCAAAATAGACCCCAAGAATTTCGACTCACACTACGAACTGGCGCGCATCCTGCTCTCGCTCAAGCAGCCGGCCGACGCCGAGACGGAATTCCGGCTGGCGCTCGGGCTGCAGCCGAAATCGCCCGATGCGCTCGCCGGCCTCTCCGAGAGCCTGCTCGAGCAAAACAAGACGGAAGCGGGAACGAAGGAACTCGAAGCCTATCTGGCTGTGCGGCCCTCGGACGCATCGGCGCGGGTACGCCTGGCCGGGATTCTGGCAACCGCCGGACACCTCGACGATGCTATGGCTCAGCTCGCCCAGGTACCGGACCAGGGCCCCGAAGCCCCAGCCGCCTGGCGCCTGCGCGGAGAAATACTGCTCGCGCAGAAAAACTACGCCGCGGCGATCGACCCTCTCCAAAAGGCCGCGGCGGCGCTGCCGAACGACGCCGATCTGCACGCCGATTTGGGCCAGGCCTTGCTGAACGAGAAGAAGTACGAGGCCGCGGCGAAGGATCTGACGCGTGCCGTCACGCTCGATCCGAAGCGGGTGCGGGCGTGGCGGGACCTGGTGGCGGCGCGCGACCTGACCGGGCAATGGGCGGCGACGCTCGACGCGCTCGCTCATCTTGAGCAGCTCGAGCCGTTGGTCCCAATTTCCTTGTTTGTTCGCGCCTCCTGCTACGATCATCTGGGAAATCTGCCGGAGGCGATTGCCGCGTACCAGAAGTTTCTGGCGGTGGACGGAGGGAAGCTGCAAACCGAGGAATATCAGGCGCGGCACCGGCTGCCCGTGCTCGAGGACTTGCTACGTCACCAAAAGAAAAAATAAGGATCGGGTTACAGACACTTGCTCAGCTGGCTCAATTTCGCGCCTGTGCTCCTCCTGCTGCTGACGCCGGTCTCCTACGCCAAAAGGCTGGAGATGGTCCAGAAGGACCTCGGCAAACTCGAGAAGAAATTCGCCGAGCAGAAGGACCCTGTCAATCAAGCCAAGGCCCTGGCGAAGCTGCTGCCCAAGGAAGTGGAACACGCAGGCATACTCATACAGGCGGGCAAAGTCGACGATGGAATCGAAGTGCTCACGCACTATCGCGGCGAGACCCATCGGGTATACGAAGCCCTGGAGGCCACCGGCCGCAATCCGGTGAAGAAACCGCAAGGGTACATGCAATTGCAAATTGCGCTGCGCGAAAGCGTTCGCCAACTGAGTGACGTGGTCTACCTGGTGCCTTACGAGCGGCGGGGACCGGTGGAAGCCGTGCGCGCCGACATGGAACAGCTCAACGCCCGTCTTCTGCAGGCACTTTTTCCACCGCCGTCGCCGAAGGCCAAGAGGAAACACGAATGAGGAGGGAAACGATGCCAGCGAAATGGTGGCTTGCGTTCCTTCTGGCGGCAACGCTCGCCGCTCCGGCGGCCGCTCTCGCCCGCCCCCCGCAAAGGGACTTTCTGACGCAAACCGAGGCCGACAAGATTCGCGACGCCGAGTCGGCCAATGAACGCATCAAGCTCTTCCTGGATTTCGCCAGCGACCGGCTGTTCCGGTTCAAGCGCGAACTGCAGATGAAGGGCTCGGGGCCGCGCTGGGCCGATTTCCTGAACGACCTGCTGGACAGCTTCTCGTCGTGCGTCGACTCCGCGTCCGATCGCATCAACGACGCAATCAGCCACGGCGAAGACGTTCAAGCCGGGATTAAGGACGTGAAGACGCGCGTGCCGCAATTCATCGACGATCTCGAGAAAATCAAGAAGCAGGGCGTGGACCTGAAGCTCTACCAGGACACGCTGAACGACACCATCGACGATCTGCACTACGTCATCAAAAACGCGGACAAGGCCGAGAAGCAGCTCCAGACGAACCCGCCGAAACAGAAGCCTCACGGCGGAGCATGGCGTTGAAGCGGGAGCGGGCCAAAGGCGTGCCGGTGCCCGGAGGCGATAGACTGCTGCAGCGGATTTTCACCCGGCTCGGCTGCCAGGGGCGGCCGCCGCATTTCATCGTTGAATTCTATCCCTACGCGAACCTGACCCACACCGTGCGTTTCACCAGAGACACCGCACGGGTGCGCCTGTCGGACCTTTTGCGAAACGCGCCAATCGAGATTGTCGAAGCGGCCGCCGCCCTCTTGCTCGCCCGCGCCTATCGCCGCACTCCGCCCGCCGAAGCCGCCGAATGCTACCGGAATTTTTGCCGGGCACCGGCGACCCTCCACCGGCTCGCCGACCTTCGCCGGCGGCGCTGCCAGCCGATGCTGCGCGAGGCGGACCGCTACGACCTCAGCGCCATGTTCGAGCAGTTGAACCGGCGCTACTTCGGCGGCTCGCTGCGCCGGCCGCAACTCGGTTGGAGCGTCCGCTCCTGGCGCGTGCAAATGGGAGCGTTCGATCCGGCGCTCGACCGGATCGTCCTGAACCGCAGGCTCGATGATGAGGACGTGCCGCGTCTCGCGGTGGAGTACGTGCTCTATCACGAAATGCTGCACGTGAAGCATCCCGGCGAGATGGCCCGCTGCGGCCTGCGAGTGCATTCGCGGGCGTTCCGCGCCGAGGAAAAGCGCTTCGCCCATTACGACGAGGCCCGCCGCTGGCTCGAGCGGATGCGCTAGCAGGCTGGTACGCTGGAGCATTTCTGGCCGCCCGTCCTTGAGAAAAACGCCGGCGGGGGATGGCCCGCTCCTCGGAAGGGGCTCAAGGCCGGTGACGGGGTTGACGGCGACGGAACCAATTCCTCATACGCTTCTTAGCCCTTCAAGATCCCTTGCTCTTCTGCCAACATCGTTTGACACTAGAAGAACGGGCCCGCCCGGGGAGGATGGGGTCATCACGGCAAGGTCCTACGGTTTGTCAAACTATCAAAGACGTTTCCCCGCGCCGCTTCTTCTCGCGATACTTCTTTCGGTAACGCCGCTCGCGGCGGTGGGTACGCAGAAACGGCCAGCAGCGCATCATGCCGCGTCGCATGCATCGGCGCAGACGAAGCGCACCACCCACCCGCGCGCCGCCAAGCAGATACCCGCGACCCTCAAAAGCCCCACGGCCGCGCAGGCGCGCGAACTCGAGACGCTGGCGCGCCGCATGCGCGACCCGAACAAGCACGTCGCCTCTGCCGCTTTCGTCCGCCTGACGGCTCTCAATCGCCAGTGGACCGGCCCGCAACACGATCGCGCCGCACTCGCCCTCGGCTACTACGACTATTCGCGCGGTCAATACGCCTACGCGCGCACGTGGTTCCGCTCGGCGCGCCGCGATCCCGTGCTCGGCCGGTACGCTCTCTACTGGGAAGGCCTCACCGCCGACGCCGCCGGCCAGGACGACGACGCTGTCGCGCTGCTCGGCGATTTCCTGCGCCAGTACCCGGATTCGGTGATGAAGGAACCGGCGCTGGCGGCCTTTGCGGATGCGGCTGTTGGCGTCAAGCAGCCGGAGCGCGCGATCGCCGCCCTCCACGCCTATTCCGGCACCTCGGATTCCGCCAAGCTTCTGCTGGGCCTTGCTCTGGCCGAGGAAAGCGCCGGCGATCTCTCCGCCGCGGCGCGCGATTTCGAGACCGTCTATTACCGTTTCCCGCTGAAAGACCAGGCGCGCGACGCGGGAAAAGGAATCGATCGCATGCGCGCCGCACTCGGTGCGAAGTTCCCCGAAGCACCGACGGCCGACCGAATCGCTCGCGCCCAGGCCCTCTTCGAGAACAGACGCTGGCGGGACGCCCGGGTCGATTGGGCCCAGCTGCGCGATTCGGTCACCGGCGTCGAACACGATCGCGCCGCGTTGCGCGTGGCCGAATGCGACGCCCAGATCCATCGCAGCACTGCGGCGCTCGAAAGCCTCACGCTCACCGATCCCACTCTCGACGCCGACCGCTGGCTCGCGATCTTTCTAGTCTATCGCGCGCATGACGACCAAGACGGCATGCAGGCGGCCGTCGCCGAAATGACAAAGCTGGCCGCGGCAGGCGCCGAGGCCGAGACCGTCAATCGCGCCCTGTTCCTGATGGGCAATTACTATTGGGCGCATCTCAAGCGTAGCCAGGCGGTCGGCTACTACACTCTCCTGCTCGGCCGGCATCCTGCCGGCGAGGAAGCCGCCACCGCCCACTGGCGCATCGCCTGGACCGCCTATCTGCAAAACAGCCCGGACGCCGCCGTGCAGATCCGCGCGCAGATCGACAACTACCCCGATTCTTCCTACATTCCCGACGCCCTCTACTGGCTCGGTAACCTGGCCGAGCGATCGGACAATATCGCCGCCGCGCGCGCCTATTATGAAAAGCTGTCTTCACGCTTCGTGGAAACCTATTTTGGGCGCCTGGCCCGGCAGCGGCTCGGCCGGCTCCGCGCGAAAGCCGATGCGCCCGGCGTTCTGCCAGTGCTGGACCGGATACCGCCCATTCCACCCGTATCGCCGCTGGCCGACGACGTGCCCGCTTCGGTGCGATCGCAGTACGAGCGCGCGCAAGCGCTGCATTCGATCGCCTTCGACGATTCGGCGATGCTCGAATTCCGCACCGCGTACCAGGAATCGAAAGCCCCGCGGCTGCTCGTCGACGCGGCCCGCGCCGCCCAGGATGCCAAACATTACCTCACCGGCGCCGCGCTGGTCCGTCTCCTGGTACCCGATCTGGAATCCCGTCCGCTGGACGCCGTGCCGGCCGACATCTGGCGCATCGTCTATCCTTTGCCTTACGCGGACTTGATCCGTTTCTACAGCCGCCATTACGACATCGATCCGATGCTGCTCGCCTCGCTCATTCGCCAGGAATCGGGCTTCCAGCCGGACGCCGTCAGCAGCGCCGGGGCCATCGGCCTGGCCCAAGTCGAGCCTTACACCGGGCGCAAGTGGAGCCACAAGGTTCACTACTGGTATTCGCGCCGGCGGTTGATGGATCCGCGGTACAATCTGCGCGTCGGCGGCGCCTATTTCAAGGCACTGATCCAGCAGTTTGGCAGCCCCGAGGCCGCGCTCGCCGCCTATAACGCCGGCGAGGATCGCGTCAACGCCTGGCTCGCCGACCGGCACTACGATGATCCGGCGGAATTCGTCGAATCGATTCCGTTCAGCCAGACCCGCCACTATGTGCAAGTGGTGCTGAACGGGTCGGTGATCTATCGCCGGCTCTACGAGGCCCATTGATGAGCGTTTCCCAACCTCCAGCCCGCGCGCAGCGCGCGCGTCATTCGCTGAAAGCCGAGCGCTTCACCGAATCGGTGATTCGCGAGATGACCCGTCTCGCGCTCGCGCACAACGCCATCAACCTGGCGCAAGGCTTCCCGAATTTCCCCGCTCCGGCCGAGATCAAGCGCGCGGCGAAGGAAGCCATCGACCGCGACGTGAATCAGTACGCCATCACCTGGGGCGCAAAATCCTTGCGGGACGCGATCGTCGCCCGCGTGGCGCGGACGCAAGGTCTGACCATCGATCCCGAGCGCGAAATCACAGTGTGCTGCGGCGCCACCGAGGCGATGATGTCGGCGATGATGGCCATCATCAATCCCGGCGACGAGGTCGTCATCTTCGAGCCGTTCTACGAAAATTACGGCCCCGACGCCATCCTGTCCGGCGCCACCCCGCGCTTCGTCAAGCTGCGCCCGCCCGACTGGACGTTCGATCCCGCCGAACTGGCCGCGGCGTTTTCCCCCGCGACGAAAGCCATCATCCTGAACACGCCGAACAATCCCACCGGCAAGGTGTTCACGCGCGAGGAACTTGAAGCCATTCGCGATCTCGCCGTTCGCTACGACGCGTTCGTCATCACCGATGAAATCTATGAATCGATTCTCTACGACGGCGCGCGCCACATCTCTCCCGCGACGCTCGACGGCATGCGCGAGCGCACGATTGTCGTCAACGGGCTGTCCAAGACCTACAGCGTCACCGGCTGGCGCGTGGGCTGGTGCATCGCCCCGCCGGAGACCACCGCGGCCATCCGCAAGGTGCACGATTTCCTCACGGTCGGCGCGGCAGCCCCGATGCAGGAAGCGGGCGCGGTCGCCCTCGGTTTCCCCGAGAGCTATTACGAGCAGCTTGCCGCGGGATACCTTGCGCGGCGCAACCGGCTGTTGGGAATCCTGGAGAACGCCGGCTTCCACTGCTTCCGCCCGCGCGGCACCTACTACATCATGACCGACATTTCCGCCTTCGGTTTCCCCGACGACGTTGCCTTTGCACGCCATCTGGTCGAAAAGATCGGCGTCGCCGCCGTCCCCGGCTCGAGCTTCTACAGCAACCCGGCCGACGGCCGCACCCACCTCCGTTTCGCCTTCTGCAAGACCGACGAGACGCTCGAGGCCGCCGCCGACCGGCTCTCGCGCCTCCACCGGGCATAGATCTGCCCGCCCGGGGCCGCGAGACTCCCCATGGCACGAATCGGGGCGGTTGAACCGCAACCGGGAAGGCCCGGAACGCGTCAGATAGAGTGCAACGGCGAACTCCGATCACCAGCAAATTGAGGGGCGGTCGGGGACGGCCAGGCAGGGGGAGGGGGCCCGACTTGACAAGCGAGAGTCGAGCCGAACGCCTTACTCGCGCAGAACCAGACACGTTCTTTCACTCATAGATCCGATGATTCGAACATTGAAGTCTCTTTTACCGGCCGTGTTGTTGCTTCTCCCGCTGGCGGCCTGCACGGACAGTCCGGGAGCCAAACAAGGGTCGCTCGCCAGCGGGGCCTTGGCCAGACCCCAAGACACATCGGCGGTGCCGGTGTTGGTAGCCAAGGCCGAACGGACTGCGATTCCGGTTGAACTGCACGCCATCGGCACGGGGAAAGCCTTCAAGACGGTTTCAGTCGAGTCGCAGGTCGCCGCCATCGTCAAAGAGGTGCATTACAGGCAAGGACAGCTGGTCCAGCGCGGCGATCTGCTTGTCACGCTCGACGACCAGCCCTTCCTCGCTACGCTCGCGCAAGCGAAAGCCGCCCTCGCCCGCGACAAGGCCCAGGCCCAGCTCGACAAGATCGAGCTGGAGCGCTACGCGAAGCTTCTCCAGGCCGGCATCATTCCGCGCGAGCAGTACGACCAATACATGGCCACGGCCACGGCCGCCAACGCCACGGTCCAGGCCGACGAAGCAGCCATCCAGACGGTCAAGATCCAGCTCTCCTACTGCTCGATCTACGCACCGATCAGCGGCGTCACCGGCGCCCAGCTCGTCTACCCGGGCGCCACGGTGAAGGCCAACGATGTCCCCGTGCTGGTTATCATCAACCAGGTCTCGCCCCTCTACATCATCTTCTCTGTGCCGCAGCAGTACCTGGGCCAGATCAAGCAATCGATGGCGGGATCGCGGCTGCCGGTCGAGGCCACACCGGCGGGGAGCACGGTGGCCGAAAACGGCTACCTGACTTTCATCAACAACACGGTCGACGCCGCCACCGGCACGATCGAGCTGATGGGCACGTTTACGAATACCGACCACCGTCTTTGGCCCGGCCAGTTCTCGAACGTCATGCTTCGCCTGGGCCAGCAGCAGGACGCGCTGGTCGTGCCGTCGCAGGCCGTGCAGACCGGCCAGGACGGCGATTTCGTTTTTGTCGTGAAGCCGGACATGACTGTCCAGGTGCAGCCGGTGAAGGTGGGGCTGAGCGTCCAAAATCAGACCGAAATTTTAGAGGGGCTGTCCGCCGGTGAGACCGTGGTGACCGACGGGCAGGTACGCCTGGTTCCCGGCACCAAGGTCTATTTCACAAAGGGACTTTGACGGAGCGGGATTCCGATGAATCTCAGCGAACTATTCATTCGCCGCCCGGTGATGACCAGCCTGCTCATGCTGGCCATCCTTGGCTTCGGCATTCTCGGCTATCGAGATCTGGCCGTCAGTGACCTGCCAAACGTCGACTTCCCCACCATCCAGGTGTCCGCCGGCCTTCCCGGGGCCAGCCCGGAAACGATGGCGTCCTCGGTGGCCACACCGCTGGAGAAGCAGTTCACCACCATCGCCGGGCTCGATTCGATGACTTCGACCAGCTCGCTCGGCTCGACGCAAATCACCCTGCAGTTCTCCCTCAGCCGCAACATCGATTCCGCCGCGCTCGACGTTCAGTCGGCGATCGCCGCCGCCGGCAATCAGCTTCCGCCCAACCTGCCGTTCCCGCCGACCTTCAAAAAAGTGAATCCTGCCGATCAGTCCATCTTCCTGCTCGCGGTCACCTCGCCCACGCTGCCGCTGTACGAAGTGGACAACTACGCGGAAAACCTTCTCGCCGAGCAAATGTCGATGGTGCCTGGCGTCGCCGAGGTCAACGTCATTGGCCAGGCGAAATACGCCGTGCGGGTCGGCCTGAACCCCAACGAACTCGCCAGCCGGCAGATCGGCATCGACGAAGTCGAACAGGCCATTCAGAGCGCCAACGTGAATTTGCCGATGGGCACGCTTTTCGGCGCTCACAAGGCTTACAACATCCAGTCGAACGGCCAGCTCGCCGATGCGGCTCTCTACCGCCCGATTATCATCGCCTATCGCAACGGCGCTCCCGTCAGGCTCGACCAGATCGCTTCCGTCAACAACGGCGTTCAGGACAATTACGTCGCCGACTGGATCAACAATATTCCCGGCATCATCCTGGCCGTTCAGCGGCAGCCCGGCACGAACACGATCGACATCGTCAACAGAATCCGCGCGCTCATCCCGCGCTTCTATTCGCTGGTGCCGCCGTCGATCAACCTCTCGATCGAATACGATCGGTCGGTTCCCATCCGGGCGTCGGTGAACGACGTGAAGTTCACGCTGATGCTGGCCGTTTTCCTCGTCATTCTGGTGATCTTCCTGTTCCTGCGGAACGCTTCGGCCACCATCATCCCCAGCCTGGCGCTGCCGATGGCGATTGTCGGCACGTTCGCGGTGATGTATCTGCTCGACTACACGATCGACAGCCTGTCTTTGCTCGCGCTGACGCTGTCGGTGGGGTTCGTAGTCGATGACGCCATCGTCATGCTGGAAAACATCGTCCGCCACATGGAGATGGGCAAACGGCCGCTTGAAGCAGCGCTGGCCGGCGCCCAGGAAGTCGGATTCACCATTCTCTCGATGACGCTTTCGCTCGCCGCCGTCTTCCTCCCCGTCTTTTTCATGCCCGGGGTGCTGGGCCGCCTGCTTCACGAATTCGCGGTGGTGATCATCTCCGCCGTGCTGGTTTCCGGCTTGGTGTCGATCACGCTCACGCCGATGCTTTGCGCGCGCTACTTGCGTTCCGAGCACGAAACGCGGCACGGCTGGTTGTATCGCAGGCTGGAAGGCATGCTCGATGGCTCGATGCGCTGGTACGGCGTCAGCCTTCGCTGGGCGCTGCGGCACCGCCTCCTGGTGATGATGGTCGGCGTGCTCGTGGTGGTGGGGACCGCCTGGCAGTTCTGGGTGATCCCGAAGGGCTTCCTGCCGGATGAGGATCAATCCGAGATCGCCGTCTCCACCGAAGCCAATCAGGGCATCTCCTTCGACGCGATGAAGGCGCACCAGCAGGCCGTGAATAACATCCTCGAGGCCGATCCGAATGTCGTGCAATTCTTCTCGACCATCAGCGACTCCAACAGCACCGGGCTGAACAATGGGCGCGCCTTCTTGCACTTGAAGGATCGTCCCGACCGCCCCTGGACCGACAGCCCAACCTACGATCGCCTGGTCGCGCAATATGGGCAAGTTGCCGTTCTTGATTCGGTGGTCCGGCTCTTCCGGCCGCTGTTCGAGCACCATAACGACATTCAAGACATCATGGAGGAGTTGCAGCCGAAACTGGACAAGGTCCCCGGGGTGAAAGTTTTCCTGCAGAATCCGCCGGCAATCCGCATCGGCGGGCAGCTCACCAAGAGCCTGTATCAATTCACGCTCGCCAGCCCGCAAACCGATACGCTCTACAAGGACGCGCAGCTATTCGAAGCGAAGATGAAGCAGTTGCCCGGCATCACCGACGTCACCACCGACATGCAGATCAAGAATCCACAGGCCAATGTCGTCGTGGACCGCGACAAGGCTTCCGCTCTCGGCGTCACGCCGGAACAGGTCGAAAGCGCCCTCTACAGCGCTTACGGTCAGCGTCTTGTTTCTCCCATCTATACATCGACCAACGAATATTGGGTCGTTCTCCAAGTGCAGAAGCAATTCCAGGACGATCCCAACATGCTGTCCGACCTTTACATCCGCTCCAGTTCCGGCCAGCTCGTGCCGCTCAGCGCCGTCTCAAAATTCACCACGGATGTCGGTCCACTGACCGTCAGCCACACCGGCCAGATGCCCTCGGTGACCATCTCCTTCAATCTGGCGCCTGGTGTCGCACTCGGGCAGGCCGTCAGCGAAGTGCAGAAACTCGCCAGTTCCATGCTGCCTATTTCCATCAGCACCAGCTTCCAGGGCAGCGCGCAGGCTTTCGAGCAGTCGCTGACCGGAATGGGCGTTCTGCTGGTGATGACGGTGCTGGTCATCTATCTCGTGCTGGGCATTCTGTATGAGAGCTACATCCATCCGATCACGATTCTTACCGGATTGCCCGCCGCGGCTTTCGGCGGTTTGCTCACGCTCTCGCTCTTCCATATGCAGCTCGATATCTACGGCTTCGTCGGCCTGATCATGCTGATCGGCATCGTGAAAAAGAACGCGATCATGATGGTGGATTTCGCGCTCGAACTCGAACGCAAGGGCAACATCTCCCCCGCCGAATCCGCCTATCAAGGCTCGATGATTCGCTTCCGGCCGATCATGATGACCACCGCCTCCGCGATCATGGGCACGCTGCCAATCGCGATCGGCGTCGGAGCCGATGCCGACGCGCGCCGTCCCCTTGGACTTTGCGTCGTCGGCGGCCTGGTCTTCGCCCAGTTCGTCACGCTGTATCTGACGCCGGTTTTCTATACGTATATGGACGGCTTCCTGAAATGGCGCCATAAGGTTCCCGGACTCTCGCGGGAACCCGCGCCGGACGAACAGCCGCTGGTTACACCGTAGCGGCGTCCTGCAGGCCTGCTTGACCAGACTTGATCGGCGGTCAGCCCGTGGTTGACATCTGGCTGCTGCGTCGGCTTCGCCGGCGGTATAACCGCCCCCGTCCAGGACCTTGGAGAAGACAATCGCATGGCGATTATCTATCTTGACGAGCAAATGGTGGGAGCGTCTCCCAGTGCAATTGGCTATCCCAATCTGATCACGTGTGTTGGCATCACGGCAGGTCTAAGCAATGGGTGGCTGGTGGGCGCTCATTCCACAGAAACCGCCGAAGGCCCGGATCTATGCGGCAAGATTTGGGACTGCATCAAGCTGGTGAACGCCAACGTGGTGAATGCGGGCAGGGTCGAGTGGCTCTGCCTGACCGGCTGCTTGACAAAACATCCTGGTGGAGACCCGAGGGCGGCGTATTCAAAGGATTTCGGCCAGAGCGCCAGCGCGGACGGCAGCCTGCTGTCGGGTAATCTGGACGTGAAACTGTACGATATTTTCGCCGTGTACGGGGAATCGACTTTCGCGGTGGTCACTCAGAATGGGACGGGGCAAATGCCGGGCGTCGACTACAAGCGAAACAGCAAGATGGAATACTCGGCTGAGATGCTAAGTAAGGGGTCGCTGGCAAATTTCGATTCCAATGGATTCTGGTTCGCGGCCCGGCAAAAATTGCCCTTCGTGAAGGTGGGCGGCTTCCGCAAAGGCAAGGCTGCGGCTCCGAAAGGCGGGTTGACCGTCGGGGTTCTCCATTCGGCCGGGCCCACGATCTGATTTCCTCTCCCTTTTCGTATTCCCCCTGTCCGGTCGCGGCTGTAAAGCGCGACTACTCTAGCCCGGCGCTGTCTCCCGCGAACCCCGCTCGGGCCGCTCTTTGACCCGTGTCGGAACCGGTGTTATAAACGAGGAAGCCTATCGGTGGGGCCGTGGCGCAGTTGGGAGCGCGCCTCGATGGCATCGAGGAGGTCGTGGGTTCGAATCCCATCGGCTCCACCATTCCTTCAAAACCCGGTTCCGGGGATCATCTTCCCAGTTTTCCCTTCATTGCCGCCGCCTCGCTGCGAAATTGGCTCCAGGTACCTGGCCAACCAGCGGTGATTCACAGAGAACCAATTTGGGCTAGGTGTGTTCCCTGCTCCAGCCTTACAATGCCCGCACCGGTCGGAAGTCGTGTTTGTCAAGGGGACGGGGTCTCTGCAGGCAAGACAAGAAGCATTCCCCCACGAAAGGGAGGATTTCACGATGATTTACTACAAAGCGCTCGCCGGCGGCGCACAAAAAGACAATCGAAATGCCTTCGTTGGAGGAACAGGCGGTTGGGCCGGCCGCTTGATCCTTTTGACCAATCGCAACAAGCACAACGCTACCGCGTTCGCCAGCCTGCGCGGCTTATACGTGGGAGAGGCTTCCGTGGGCGTAGGAGTCTTTGGTAACGCGAACGACATAGCCTTCATTTCCGGGCTTACGTATTGCATGGGAGTCGCGATCGCCGTGCGGGGGCCGGGAAATCAATTTAGCGAGGTTTCCGTGGCGCACTTCAACGGAGGATACGACCACGCGCGCTCGTGGGCTGCCATCAGGGCCGGAGTCCATGGAGCAGCCGGAACTCCATATGGCTTCATTGTCCTGACAAGCGA
>JAGWOX010000288.1 GCA_028877145.1 Acidobacteriota bacterium
TTCGCTTCGCTCAGGATGACAGGATCTGAACTGGTGAGGATAGCCGGGCCTAGATCTCGCTTGAATCGCGGTGAAAGCTAGCCACTGAAAAACCTGGTGTAGAGCCTCTCGCGCAACAGGCGTAAAATCCTATACAAAGCCGCGCGGGGATGCAGGATCGCGGCTCGGGGCTGGGGCGAGGTGGCAGATGGCGTTTCTCACAATTCTCGTCACCATTCTGGCGATTTTCGTTTTACTTGTGCTGGTTGTGACGGCGGTTGTCATTTTCAGTCCTGTTGTGCTTGTTGTGGACTCGGCCGGGGGCGAAGTGCGCGTGCGCTGGCTCGTGGCGCTGGAATATTGGCGGCCGCTGCCGTGGGCTGAGGGCGAGGCTCGGCTTTCGTTTGCCGGAATCGCGCTGCGCTTGCCGGAACGGAAACCGAGGAAGAAAAAACGAGAGCGCGCGGCACGACCGCGGCGCGCGGCTCCGAAACAGTTTCTGGTGCGCTGCTTGCGGGATCCTGAACTGCGACGGACGCTGGCGCGGCAGGTTTCCAACCTGATCAAACGGATTTTTCGCTCCGCCGATGTCACCCGTTGGCGAGCGAACGTTTCCCTGCCCGATCCCGCGACGACGGGGATGCTCTATGGCTTCACGCAATTCGGCTGGGGCCAGCGGATGGGCATCGAGGTGAATTTCAGCGGTGAAAACAGTTTTTTTCTGGAAATCCGCCTTCGTCCTCATCGCATCGTAAAGGCTGTGATGTTCTTTTTGACCGGATTACCGTACCGGGCCATGTTCCGGGCCTGGCGCGCCGCGGCGCCCGCTCCGGCGCGGTAAGGCAGGACGCGCGGCAAGCGGCCGTGGAATCAGAATGGAGGCAGCGATGAACACCGCACAGAACATCCTCAAGGACCTCGTGGGAGAGCTGAAGAGCATCGCGAAAACGGAAACCATCGTCGGCGCACCCGTTTCGGCTGGCGAATATACGATCATCCCGATCTCGCGCGTCGCGCTCGGAGTGGGCGCGGGCGGCGCCGGCGGCGAAACGGAAAAGAAGGCGTCGGCAGGCGAAGGCGGAGGCGGCGGGGGCGGCATCCGCGTGATTCCAGTCGCGCTGGTCGCGGTGCGCGGCAGCGAGCTGCACGTGCACATGCTGGGACGCACGGGGCCGCTGGTGCACACCATCGAAAAAATGCCGGACATGCTGGAGCGGGCGTTCGATCGCTGGCAGAAGCGCAAGGGCCAGGAAAAAGAAGGGGAAGAAAAATAGGCGCTGAAATCAGGAGCTCGGAATTTGCGCTGGAGTTTTTCGGATTCTGCGCATGCGCATCCCTGCTGTTTCGCGGGATAAGCGGCTACCAGGTGCAGTAGTAGGTTGCGGCTTCGGCTTTGACACTTGCGCGCGGGCAAGAATGCCCGCGCCACTGTGGCAAGGGGCGGGACTTCCCACGCACGGCGGCTCAGCGCTGCGCTATTTGACCCAATTCCCGTCCATCTCGGCAACCGTTCAACCTTCTGACGCTCAATCATTTGGAGCACATCTCCCCTCAAGGCGTTTGGTCCCCAATGTGCATCGCGGAGGCTAGATGGCCCGGGGAAGGGACCGAAGCAAGTGGAAGGGAAAGGCAAAACTCTACGAAAAGAAGGGTGTACGCAAATAGGCTTGGAGTTGATCTGGAAACTCAAGAATCCTGCTCCTTCCCCATCCCAGGGATGCGAGGAAATTTCCGGGGATGACCCGCGTGAAGGAAAAGCGCAATGGCTACCGTCCCAAAGTTTCGAATCGATGATGAAATTCACGACCAGTTGATGCATCCAGGGGACAAAGGACCCCAACCGCCCGCCGCAAAAGGGCTCACGCTGCCCGAGCCGCCGTTTCCACAGCATCCGGAGCTGATTCAGGATCCCGGGCCCGCTTTTCCGCCCGAAAAGCGCCACTGGAGCGCCCCATCGATCTACCGCAAGATGCGCGGATGGCTGTTTCCGTACATCCGGTCGCGCGTTCTGCCAGGCGAATTGCATCCGATCACCGCGTACCTTTTCACCGAGTACAAGTGCAACCTCGATTGCTGGTATTGCTGGGCCTACAACAACAAGGTGAAAGGGATGACCGAGGACGTCGCGCGCCGGTCGATCGACTGGCTGCATGATCGTGGCTGCCGTGTGCTGGCGTTGATGGGCGGCGAACCGCTGCTGCGGCCGCAGTTCGTGCACAAGGTCGTCTACTACGCGGCAAAAAAAGGCTTCTGGGTCTACATCGCGACGAATGGCCGCCTGCTCAGGCCCGACGTTGCCGACCTGCTGGGTGATGCGGGCGTGGCAGTCTTCAATTTCGCCGTCGACGCTTGGGACCTCAAGCCCGGCCTGCCGAAGGCGCTCGTCCCGGCGCAGAAGAACCTGGAATACATCCTGCGGAAGCAACACGTCTACGACTACATGGTGTTCTTCAACATGAACATCTGCCGCAACAACACCGGGGACATCCGCAAGCTGACCGAATATGCCCGCGCTCATCGCATCGCGACCGACTATCACATCAACGAAACGCCGATGCTCGAGCAGGATGAGCACTTCAAGCATCTCGAAGACAACCCCACCTACATCCGGCAGGAAGACTGGCGGAGGATCGACGATCTGATCGAGTGGATCGTCGAGAAAAATATTTCCGGCTATCAGATGGTGAATTCCCCGCGGCGCCTGCGCGAGATGAAAGCGTTCATGCGGATGTCGTCGGGCCTCGATCTGCGCAAGCACGGCTGGTACGGAGAGGGCGCGGAAAGCAATGGCGAACAGGCGCGCTTGCTGGCCTCGATGCCGGGCATCGTGCAGAACTCCGACGGCGTGTTGCGCTTCAGCCCGTGGAATTGCCGCGCGGGACAGAACAACGTGATCATTCGCACCGACGGCACGGTCGGCCCGTGCTTCCCGATGTACGGGTCCACGTACGACTGGGGCAATATCGATGAACCGAAATTCGACCAGAAACAGCTGGCGTGCATGAAGGAGTGGTGCCAGGAGCACTGCTTCTCCACGCTGAACCACAACCTGGCGTACTGCTACAACGACGCACGCGTCATCAAGTGGCTGTGGTCGCAAGTCATCAAGAACAAGTTTCAGGGCGGAGCGCGCAGTTTCGACGACTGACAGGATGGCGCTACGCCTGTCCGCGCAACTACATGTGGACGCAGGCCGAAGTTCTCCGTAGGGGCGACCCGCCGGGCCGCCCTCCGGCCCTGGGGAAAACATGGGTAGGGAACAACCCAGTCGGATCGAACGGGATCGCGACATTCGCGAGCGTCTGGCCGCCGAACGTGTTCGTCTGCGTGCGCTGGCGGGCATCGAATCGCCGACGCATTTCCACCGGCCGCCGGAACGTCCCTTCACGGCGGAGGAGCGCAGCCGCGTCACGATTCTTTTTGGCGGGCTGACCTGGAAGCACGAGGACCTGATTCGCGCCGTATTCCTGGGCACCGGCTACCATTGCGAGCGGCTGCCGGTGCCGGACGTCGCCGGTTTCCAGCTTGGGAAAGAGTACGGAAACAACGGGCAGTGCAGCCCGACGTATTTCACCGTCGGCAATCTGGTGAAATATCTACAGTCGCTCGAAGCTGCAGGAATGCCGCGGCAGCAGATTCTGGACAATTACGTCTTTTTCACCGCCGGTTCCTGCGGGCCATGCCGGTTCGGCATGTACGAATCGGAATACCGGTTCGCTTTGAAGAATGCGGGATTCGACGGCTTCCGCGTTCTGCTCTTCAAGGACAGCGACGGGCTGAAAGCGGCCTCGGGCGAGCCGGGGCTGAAATTCACTGTCGATTTCGGCATGGGGATGCTGAACGCGCTGCACCTGGGCGACGTGATGAACGACCTGATTTATCAGATCCGGCCGTTCGAAGTGGAAGCGGGCGAGGCGGATCGCGTGTTCGCGGCCGCAATGGAAAAGCTCGCAACCACGCTGCGCGACCGGCCGCCGTTCGAAATTATGGAGCGCTCGCCCGGCCGCGCGCAGAAATATCTTTCGACCAGGAAGACGCTGAGGAACACTCTGAACACGCTCGGCAAGATTCGCGAACACCTCTACGGCGACATCTACCTGAATGCGCTCGGCGAATGCGCCGAGATGTTGAACTCGGTGGAAGTGGACCGCACACGGGTGAAGCCAGTGGTGAAAATCACCGGAGAATTCTGGGCACAAACGACGGAAGGCGACGGGAATTTCCAGATGTTCCCGTTCCTCGAGCGTGAGGGCGCGCAGGTGCTCATGGAGCCGATCGCGACGTGGGTGGATTACCTGATGTACCAGGGAAAAGCGAACGCACGGAG